>JALYWB010000148.1 GCA_030852935.1 Actinomycetota bacterium
GTCAGCTCCACGAAGCGCTGCTCGAGATCGGCGTGAACCGTCTCGAAGCCGCGCACGCGCACGCCGGCCTCCACGAGCGCCGCGACGACGATCTCAGGCGGCGTCGTGCCGAGGTGCGCTGCGACGAGGGAATCGGCCGGGTCCGCAGCGTCCGGTCTCGAGACGGCTGCTTCGCGGCCTCCTCGACCAGCAGGATCGGCTCCCAGGCCAAGCAGCCCGAGCCGGCCGAGCACCTCACGTGCTCGCGCAGCATCGGGCGTGCGCACGAGCACGCGCACCTGCCCCTCGTCGCGAAACTCGTCGAGCGTGCCCTGCGCCACGAGCCGCCCGGCGCTCATCACACCGACGTGCGTGCAGATCTGCTCGACCTCGGCGAGCAGGTGGCTCGACACGAACACCGTCGTGCCGTCGTCGGCGAACGAGCGGATGAGCGCACGCACCTCGCGCGTGCCCTGCGGATCGAGCCCGTTCGTCGGCTCGTCGAGCACGAGCAGTTCGCGCGGCATGAGCAGCGCATTCGCGAGACCCAGCCGCTGCTTCATCCCGAGCGAGTACGCATGCACCTTCTTGCGAGCCGCGTGCGAGAGGCCGACGCGGTCGAGCGCATCGGCGACCCGGGCCGCGCGGGTGCGTCGCGGCGGCCGCCGGTCGGCCGCGTCGAAGCGATGCAGGTTCGCCTCACCCGAGAGATAGGGCGAGAACGCCGGCCCCTCCACGAGCGCGCCGACGCGGGGCAGCACCGAGTCGACATGGCGCGGCATGTCGGCATCGAGCACGCGTGCGTCGCCGGCGGTCGCCGCGACGAGGCCGAGCAGCATCCGGATCGTGGTCGTCTTGCCCGAGCCGTTCGGCCCGAGGAATCCGAATACGGCCCCGCGCGGCACCGCCAGGTCGAGGCCGTCGACGGCGAGCTGCGAACGGAAGCGCTTGGTCAGGCCGTGCGTCTCGATCGCGAGGCCCTGCACCGCAGCGCCCGTCAGCGACCGGTCGCGGCGACGTCGAGCAGCCGGTCGGCGGTGACGGAGCCGGCGAGGACGCGTCCGTCATCGGTGAGCAGCACCGTGAGCAGCGACGTCTGCAGGATGCGGCCCCCGTCGACGCGTTCGGTGATCATGCCGAGCATCCCGGCGGTGGCGTCGTCACCGTCTTCGGCATCGGGCGCACCGCCCGCCCCCTCCAGGGCACCGAGCGTACCGGCCGGCAACTCGACCACGGCCGACCAGCCCTCGCCATGCACGGTCGGCTGCGGCATCCGCTCGCCGTCGTCGTCGGCGCCGGCCTCGGCGCCTGCCTTCCACTGCTCGAGCTCCGCAACGCTCGGCACCGGCACGACGTGCTCGGTCACGGTCGTGCCGGTGGGCGGGGTGAACTCGAACACGGAAGCCTCGGGCGCCTCGAACGAGACGTCGGTGAAGGCGACGCTGAACGCCGGATCTTCGGCTCCGCGAGCGGTGACGGATGCCGCGAGCGCGACACCCGTCGCACCGTCGATCGCGACCGACACCTCGCCGACGAGGGTGTCGGCGTCACGCGGTTCGAGCACGAGCTCGTACGCTTCGCGCCCGGCGATGCGGGCATCGGCGCCGACCGAGACCTCGGTGGTCTCGTCGAGCCTTGCGAGGGCCTGGTCGAGCATCTCCTCTGGCGTCGGCAGCGGCGTGCCGAGCTCGCCCTCGAGGCGTTCACGCAGCTCGTCGGCGTGCGCGTCAGCCTCTGCCCCGTACGTCGCCTCGAGCTCGGCCTTCAGCGAGTCGAGGGCGGGCCGATCGATGGTGACGTGGGTCGCCGCCTTCTCCTCGGAGTCGTAGATCCACGCGCCGTCGTCGGAGACATAGACATTGCGCTCGGCGAGCGAGTCGAGCACCTGCAACCGCGCATTCGAACCGTCGACGTAGACGCGGGCGGTGTGCGTGCCGGTCGCGAGTGAGATGAGGTCGTCGAGATCCGAAGCAGCACCCCCGGTGTCGTCACGTTCCCCGTCGCCGGCACCACTGCCACCTCCGCGGCTCCCGCCCATCGCGCCGGTCAACCCCGACAGGTCGGGCAGCCCGAGCTCGGACGTCTGCTCCACGGTGCCCGACAGCGCGTCGACCTCGCTCGATGCGGCAAGCTTGATGAGTTCGGTGGGGGTCAGGTCGGGAAGGTCGACCGCGGCGCTCGCCTGCATGGGCAGCCAGAGCCCGGTGCCGATGGCGAGGGGCACGGCCGCGACTGCGATCCAGGCGAGGATCTCGCGGCCCGAGGCGCGATGGGCGGTGCGACGCATGTCTTCAGGCTACGCCGGTCGCGGCATCCCGTGCCCGATCGATGGGGAACACTCAGGATCTGAACCGCCCGATGCGGGTGGGGCGATGCAGCGGTCGGCCTGCGGTGATTGGTACGGCGATTGGTGCATGCGCACCATGTGCCGCCGCCGCGATGTTCGCACACTGGAACCACGTTCTCTCAGTCAGGAGTCATCGTGTCCCGAACCGCCTCACCCGCCGCCACGGCGGCACCCGACGCGCTGCACGCGCGCGCGTCATCCGTCGCCCGCTTCGCCGCGGGCCTGAGCCTCGCGCTGGGCGGGCTGCTCAACGGGTTGCCGCCCTACATCGGCAGCCTCCTCGCCGGCGACTTCGATTCGTTCGCCGACTCCATCGAATGGGGCATGCAGCACCCCGTGTGGTGGGGCTTCGAACAGTCGGCCATCCTCGTCAGCGTGCTCTTCATTCCGCTCGGACTGCTCGGCATCGCCCAGGTCACACGCCACCGTTCGCCGTGGCTCAGCGGCATCGGCCTCGTCATGGCGCTCTGGGGCATGTGGGGCTTCCACAACCTGCTGGCGACCGGCTACCTCGTCGGCACGACCACCCCCGGCACGGTAGGGGTCGACGCTGCGCTGGCACTCAACGACGCAATGGCAAGCGACCCCGGAATTCTCATCATGGGCCTTCTGCCGCACCTCGTCGGTTCGTCGGTCGGCATCATCCTGCTGATGATCGCCGCCTGGCGGTCGCGGGTCTTCTCGCGCATCGCCTGTGCTCTGGTGCTCGCGTTCATCGTCTGGGACTTCCTCCTTCCCACGTTCGGCCCGGCTGAGCCTCACATCCTGCTGGTGGTGGGCTGGGTGTGGCTCGGTATTCAGATCATGCGGATGCCGCGAGAGGTCTGGTCGGGCTCCATCCTGGTCAGCCGACCAGAGGAGACGACCGCGTAGCCGCAGCGGCGCCGCGAACGCGATGCGTTCCTATACTGGCGACATGCACGCCGATGTGCGGCACCTGCACTTCGCGATCGCGGCGGCCTGGCTTCTCGCGGCGCTCTCCATCGCGGCATCGATCGGCGCGGCCCTGCTTGCGGCGGGCGGGACTTCGGAGTCACCGTGGAAGCCGCTCCTCGTCTCGGCGCTGTTCGCGGTTCCCGGTGCCCTGATCGCGGCGGGCCGACCGCGCATCGCGATCGGCTGGCTGCTGCTCGCCGTGGCGTTGCTGTTCGGCGCATCAGGTCTCGTGCTCGCATGGCTCGGCACTTCTGGCTCGATCGACACGGCGGGCGCGGGGTGGGCGATCTGGTTCGTCGACCGCTTCTCTGCCCTCATCGTCACCGCCCTCTGGCTCGCCGTCATGCTGCTGCCCGACGGGCGGCTTCCCTCCCGTCGCTGGCTCGCGCCGGTTGCGGTGGTGGCGGGCGTGCAGGTGGCCGTCGTGCTCGCGTACTCGCTTACCGCGGGCTCCGCGGCGAGTGCGGATTCGGAGTGGCCAGCCGGCGTCGCGAATCCCGTCGGGACCATCCCTGCAGCCTGGACCGGCTGGCTCACCGGGCTCGACTGGCTCTTCCTGCAGCTTCCGTGGCTGCTGGTTCCCGTCGCGGCCGTCGTACGACTGCGGCGCGCACCGGGCGAGGAGCGACGGCGTCTCATCGCGGTGCTCGCGGCGGGCATCGTGCTGGCGCTCGTCGTCATCGCCGGGCATGCGTGGTGGCCGGATCTGGCCGACATCACGGATGTCGCCGCGGGAGCGCTCCTCGCGGTGACGCTGACCTCCGCCGTGCTTCGCCGCCGGCTCGAGGCGTTGGACTTCGCCGTGCATCACGGCATCGTCTTCGTGGTGCTCTCCGCGTTGATCGCCGGCGTCTACGTACTCGTCACTGCGCTTCTGGCGGGACTCGGACAGCAATTCCCGCCGGCGGCCGCGGGCGTGGTCGCCGCGGTGGTCGCACTCAGCCTGCTGCCCCTGCGATCGCGACTGCAGGGCCTGGTCGACCGGATGCTGTTCGGCGACCGGCACGACCCGCTCGCCGCCATTTCCCGCATCGCCGGCTCCACGCACGATCGGCCCACCGTGGAAAGCGCGATGCGGGCGCTCGCCGTGAGCGTCCGCCGTTCATTACGGATCGCCTGGGTCCAGGTGGATGCCGCCGAGCGATCGGCCGAGGATGGCGTCAGGCCACCCGGCGTCACGGTGCTGGCGCTCCCGCTGGCGCTCGACGCCGGCATCGAGGGAAGCCTGTCGGTCGCGACCGGGCCCGCGCGCCGCCTGTCCGAAGCAGACCGGCGCCTGCTCGCCGAGCTCGCCCGGCACGGCGGGATCGCGATACGGGCCGGAATGCTGTCGGAGGCGGTCGCGGAGAGTCGGCGAAGGCTCGTCGAGGCTCGTGAGGAGGAGCGCCGCCGGCTCGGGCGTGACCTGCATGACGAACTCGGACCGACCCTGGCATCGATCACCATGCAGCTCAGTGCAGTACGCCAGCTCATCGACGGCGATCCCGATGGTGCGGCAGAGCGATTGGCTGTGCTCGAGGCGGCGAGCCGCGGCGCACTCGCGCGTGTGCGGAGCATCGCCCGTGAGCTGCGACCGCCGGTGCTCGATCAGGTCGGGCTCGACGAGGCGTTGCGGCGGGTGGGAGAGGATCAGGGCGTCGCACTCCGCGTCGATGCACAGCTCATGCCACCGCTGCCGGCGGCCGTTGAGACAGCTGCGTATCGCATCGGCGCGGAGGCCATTGCGAACGTCGCGCGACACTCGACCGCCCGCGCCGCCATCCTCCGGATCGAGTATCTGCACGATCACCTTCTCCTCTCCGTCTCAGACGACGGACCAGGCATGATGCTCGGTGCCTCGTGGGGCGTGGGCCTCGGCGGTATGCGCGAGCGCGCCGAAGAACTCGGCGGGAGCTTCGAGTTGCGCAGCGACGATCGCGGAACGAGCGTCATGGCGTCCCTGCCGACGACGACCGTCGCCCACGCTCAGCCATCTGCCCACCGACCGGTCGATGAGATGAAAATCCGATGATCGGCGTCGTGATCGTCGACGACCATCCCGTCTTTCGAGATGGCCTGCGGTTCACACTGTCGCGGGCGGCGGACATCGAGGTGCTCGGTGAATGCGGGAGCGGCGACGAGGTGCCAGAGGCCGTCGAACGACTCGACCCCGACGTCGTGCTGATGGACCTCGCGATGCCGGGCGTCGACGGCCTGACCGCCGCGCGTCGCCTGACCACGCGCGGCGCGCGACCCGCAGTGCTCGTGATGACGATGTCGGATGACGATGCGAACGTGCTCGCCGCGATCCGGGCCGGGGCGCGCGGCTACCTCCTCAAGGGGGCGGAAGCCGAGCATGTGACCGGCGCGGTGCGCGCCGTCGCACAGGGCCAGGCCGTATTCGGCGCAGCTCTCGCCGGACGCATGCTCGAGTTGTTCGCCTCGCCCCACCAGACGCCCGGCTCCGGCGAGGTCGGCGGCACGGCGCGCAGTGCTGCGACACCGCTGACGCCGCTGTCGCCCCGGGAGCAGGAAGTACTGACGTACGTCGCCGAAGGTCTCAGCAATCAGCAGATCGCCGACGTCATGGTGATCTCGCCGATCACCGTGCGCAACCACGTCAGCAGCATCCTGTCGAAACTGCAGGTGGCCACTCGGCGCGACGCCATGCTCTTCGCGTTAGGTGCCCACGACACCGCCCCATGACGGCCCGGCCATCGTCACCCGACCATTGCCGCAGAGCTCGACCGGGTCTACGGTGAGGTCATTCGGCAGTTGTACCCAGTTCGGGGGGATCTCATGGTCAACGGCGTTCACCATCCTGCGTTCCGGCGCACCGCACTCGGCATCGCCGCGCTCTTGGCGGTCGGCACCGTGGCGGCGGCCACACCCGCTTCGGCGGCCGGACGGCCGGCGCCGCCATCACCGGCCACCTCGATCGGATACGGCGGCGCCGTGTCATCCGTCGATGCGGAGGCGAGCGCGGTCGGCCTCGAGGTGCTCCGCAAGGGCGGTAATGCCGCGGATGCCGCGGTGGCCACCGCCGCGGCGCTCGGCGTCACCGAGCCCTACAGCGCCGGCATCGGTGGCGGCGGGTACTTCGTGTACTTCGACGCGGCGACCGGCGAGGTCACGACGATCGACGGGCGCGAGACGGCGCCCGCCGCGATGCAGAGTGACGCGTTCATCGACCCGGCCACGGGTGCACCGTACGCGTTCTCCGACGCGGTGTCGTCGGGCCTGTCGGTCGGCGTTCCGGGCACGCTCGCGACCTGGGAGGCGGCGCTCGACGAGTTCGGCACGGAGTCGCTGAAGGAGATGCTGAAGCCGTCGATCCTGCTCGCCACCCGCGGGTTCAAGGTCGATGAGACGTTCGCCGAGCAGACGGCCGCCAACGCGGACCGGTTCGAGGAGTTCCCCGCGACGGCGGAACTGTTCCTGCCGAACGGCGCCCCGCCCGAGGTCGGCTCGACGTTCAAGAACCACGATCTCGCGAAGACGCTGCGAGACATCGCGCTGCGCGGCACGGACGTGTTCTACGAGGGTGCGATCGCCGACGAGATCGCCGCCATCGTGCA
>JALYWB010000128.1 GCA_030852935.1 Actinomycetota bacterium
CTCGACGAGATGTACCGCGGCTACCAGGATTCGCGCTGGGTCATCGACGCCGATGGCACGGTGCCGCGCGTGCGCGAGTCGGCGATCGGGATGGCCTTGGTCGACGGCCAGTTGGTCGCCGGCATGAAGCGCACCGTCAATGCGAAGACGGTCGCATTCGAGATCCGGCCGCATCGAACGTTGCGCACGAGTGAGATCTCGGCGATTCGGGATGCCGCGGGGCGCTACGCCGGTTATCTCGGGCTCGAACCGACCGTGCGCCTCGTTGAGGAGGGATCATGAGCGACCGGAACGTGGAGAAGCTGCGCGTCGAGCGCAGCGACGGCGCCGTACTCGCGGCGGAGGCGATCGGTCAGGCGGCGCATCCGCTCGTCCTGCTGAACGCCGGTGCCGACTGCTCGATGGACTGGTGGCGCCCGGAGTTCTGCGCCGCGCTCGCCGACCACGGGTTCCGCGTCGTCCACTACGACCAGCGGGGCACGGGGCAGACGACGCCCGGGCCGCGCGGCGGTCGCCTCGGCGGCCTCGCCACGCTGGTCGACGACGCGCTCGCCGTGCTCGATGCAGTGGCATCGCATGGTGATGCGCATTGGGTCGGCTTCTCGGCGGGAGGATGGATCGCACAGCTCGCGGCACTCGATCATCCCGATCGCGTGCGCGCACTCACGCTCATCTCCACAGCGCCGACGGGATACGACGCCACCGATGCCGATCTCCCGGGCCCGAGCGGCCGACTCCAGGAGCGCTGGATCAACCCGCTGCCCGACCCCGACTGGAGCGACGCGACATCCGTGATCGAGTATCTCATCGACGTCGATCGTGATTACGCCGGCGCCGAGTTCGACGAGCCGCATGAGCGTGCGATCTGGACCGCGACCGTAGGCCGGTCGCCCGGTATGCACCGCGACGAGGGGCGACCGGATGTCACGATCGATGCACCGCGCTGGCGCGAGCGCCTCAACACGTTGCGGGTGCCGACGACCGTGGTGCACGGCACCGATGATCCGCTGTTCCCGATCGGCAACGGTGAGGCGCTCGCCCGGGAGATTCCCGGTGCGCGCCTCGTGCGGCTTCCGGGCATCGGGCACGAGCTGCCACCGCGAGCGTGGGATGCGGTCGTCGAGGCGATCGCCGCCGGTCGCCACTAGACTCGCCGCTGCCTCACTCGGGCCGGTTGCCTGCCTCGCCGTTGATCGTGAAGGGTGTGCTGACGCCCTCGTACATCACATGTGCGATGAGCCCGTCGACCGCGTGGGGGAGCGTGTGGCAGTGGTCGCTCCAGATCCCCGGGTTGTCCGCGACGAACGCGATCTCGTATGACTCGCCGGGGTGTACATCGAGCGAATCCACGACCCAGGCACTGCCGGATGCCGCGACGCCGTCGCGTGCGAGCACCACCACGTGGTGCCCGTGCAGGTGCATCGGATGCACATCGCCCGAGTCGTTGCGCAGGTGCATCACCACGACATCGCCCTCGGTCACATCGAACATCGGCACGTCGGGGAACATCCGGCCGTTGATCGTCCAGAAGTTGCCCGGACGGCCGTCGATGATGCCGAAGCGGCGGGCGATGACGTACTCGTACGAGCGGTCGGGCCGTGTCGGGTCGAAGTCGAGCGGTACCGCTTCGCCGTAGGCCAGCAGGTCAAGGGTGCGTTCGGGCTGCCGAGCCGCGGCGACGGCGGTGCCCTGAGCCTGTCGAAGGGATGCCGCAGACGCCGACATGTCGCCGATCAGCATGCTGCGCGCACCGCCCACGTGCAGTCGCACGGCCTCACCGCTCGGCGGCACCCGCACCGCGACATCCGCCCGCCCGCCGGCCGGGATGAGCACGCGCTGACCCTCGACGTCGGCCGGACGGTTCACGCGCTGTCCGTCGACCGCGATGAGCCGGAACGGCGCGGCTGACCACACCGCTGCGGTGCCCTGGTCGGTGTTGATCACGCGCACCCGCACGGTCGACCCGGGCGCAGCCTCGACGCGCTCGTCGTCGGCACGGCCGTTGAGCGTGTGCTGGCCGCCGTACACGTGCAGCAGGGCGGTGACGTCGGTTGCGGCATCCGTCGACTCCGGCGCAGTGGATGCCGCCGCCGGCTCGATCACGACCGCGCCGAGGAGCCCGCGCTCGACCTGCACGTGCGAGACCTGGTGCGAGTGGTACCAGTACGTGCCGGTGTCTTCGGCGACGAACCGGTAGGTGTGTCGCCCGCCGACCGGCACGGCGTCCTGCGTGATGCCGGCGACGCCATCGGCCGCGTTCGGCACGTCGATGCCGTGCCAGTGCAGCGTCGCGCCATCGGTCACGGACTCGTTCGCGAACTCGACCTCGACGAGGTCGCCCTGGCGTGCGCGGATCTCGGGACCCGGCGAGGTGCCGTTCACCGTGTAGCCGTCGACCGCGCGCCCACCCGGGATGTCGATCGTCTCCTGTCGTGCAGTCAGCTCGACGCGCACGTCGGCCGGGCGGTCGGGGTCGGCGGTGAGCGACGTCACGCTGACCCAGCCCGGGGAGTTGAGGGTTCTGGATGCCGCGGCGGCGCCGTTCTCGCCCGCGCCGCCTGCTGCGTGACCGTGCTCGACGCCGTGACCGTGCTCGTTGCCGTGCCCGCCCCCCATGTCCATCACCGAGTATTCGCCGAGCAGCGTGGAACTCCACGCGAGGGCGCCGGCGCCGAGCGCGGTCGCGACCGCGACACCGACGACGGCGCATCGCAGGAGGTCACGCCGAGACGGCATCGGAGCTCGCCCCCTCTGGCGCGGCCGACCGCACCGTCCCGCGCATCCGCAGCGCGGCGACGACCGCCGCGACCACGATCGCCAAGGCGTTCGCCCCGTGGATGAGGCCGAGGTACGGCACATCCGTGATCGAGAAGCCGAGCGTCACCTGCAACGCCACGAGCCCGAGCGTGATCGCGGCCCAGAGCTTCGCCCCGCGAGTCCGCACGAACAGCGAGACGACGAGCAGCGCCACCGCAAGGAGCGGCAGGACGACGCCGCCCACGATGCCGTGGATCCAGAAGCCGAGCTCGCCCGAACCGCCGGCGCCGCCGCTCTCGAGTAGCGCCTTGTCGACGACGTCGCCGTTCGATACGCGGTTCAGCATGCCGCCGAACGCGAAGGCGATGGCGGCGGCCTGCACGACCACGCCGCCCGCGATGATCCAGGCCAACGCCGAGTAGATCTTGCGCATGATGGGACTCCCTGTTCGTGCGGCGCGCCGTCGTGGCATCCGCTCACCCATGAAGGTCGCGCGAACACGAACGTGCCGAAACGCAGCAGGCCGGATGCCGCATGGCGGAGCGCCCCCCGATGCATGGCGGCCAGCCCCCAAGGGGTGGTGCGGATGTCCCTCTCCCGCGCGGGGCCCGAGAGGAGGACCATGGAAACGTGGACCGCAGGTGGATATGCCTGGCGACGCTCGGCCCCGTCGGGGTCGTGGCACTGGTCTACGTCGTCGTCGTTCGCGGTTTCATCGAGGGCGGCGCCGACCATGGGCTGGCGTGGCCACTGCTCGGTGCACTGCCGCTGTTCGTGCTCGGCGTGTGGCTGCTCACGGTGTCGTCGTCACGGACCGCGGTCTTCGTCGCGCTCGCCGCCACGGCCATGCTGGTCGGCTCGGCTTACGAGACGTTCCTGCAGCGCAACATCGAGGTCATGTCGGAGCCCTGGTTCCCGCTGTTCAACGTCATCGGGCTGACGGCCGACGCGACGGCGACCTCGACGCTGCTCATCGTGTTCGCCACCTTCCCGAACGGCACTGTCGAGCACCGATGGCAGCGCATCGCGGTGCTGTTCCTCTGGACGCCGATGCTCGTGGGTCCACTGACGCTCATCACCACGCCGCACGTCGTGATGTCGCCCTACATCGGCATCAGCGGTGACGCCATTTCGAACCCGTATGCAGTGCCCTGGCTCGAGTGGGCGGCGCCCGCGGTGCAGCTGCTGGTGGTGCAGGCGTGGCCCGCGGTCGCGTTCGGACTCGCGGTGCTCGGGTCCCGCGCGCTCTTCGGCACGCCACAGGTGCGCGCGAGTACCCGGGTCATGGCACTGACCGTCGGTGCGGCCCTTTCGGCATTCGTGATGTGGACCTTCCTGCCGGGTCTGGTGATCGTCGAGATCGCGGTCTATGCATCGCTCATCGCGTTGCCGATCGCGGCCGTGCACGGGATCTTCCGCTACGGCGCATTCGACATCGCGCCCGGTGACCGTGGGCGCAACGTCGCCCGCTCGTCGAACCTCCTCATCACGGTGCTCTACGCAATCGGCGTAGCGACGCCGGCCGTGCTGCTCGCCGGCCGGATCCGGGTCGTCGCCGCAGTGCTCATCACGACGATCGTGGCCGTCGCACTGCTGCCGGTGCGCACCTGGTTGCAACGGTGGATCCAACGAGTCCTCTTCGGCGACCGGGAGCGCCAACTCGCGATGCTCGGCGAGCTCGGTGCACAGCTCGAGCAGACCGTCGACCAGCGGCAGCTCGTCACTCGGCTCGCCGAAGCGGTGCGCGAGGGGCTGGATGCCGCGTGGGTGCAGATCCGGCTCGTGTCGGCGGACGGCTCGCTCGCTGCGGTTCCGGCAGGTGTCGCGGGCGAGCGGCCGCGCTCGCCGGTCGACCCGCGTTCGCTGGTCGAGCCCGTCGAGACCTGCGACCTCGTCCACGGCGATGAGCGACTCGGCCGCATCGAGGTCGGGCCGCGCCGCCGGGGCGAGTACACCGAGGCGGAGCGGATGCTGCTGCGCACGGTCGCGGGCCAGGCCGCGGCATCCGTCGCCAACGTGCGCCTCACCGAGCAGCTCGCCGCGCAGCTCGACGAACTCACCGCCTCCCGCGAGCGCCTCGTGGCGGCGCAGGACGACGAGCGCCGCCGACTCGAGCGCGACCTGCACGATGGCATCCAGCAGGATGTGGTGGCACTGATTGCCGGACTCCGCCTCGCCCGCAACCGACTCGAGCGCGGCGAACTCACCGCGGCCGAGCTCACGGGCCTGCAGGACCAGTCGCGCGACACGCTCACCGACCTTCGCGAGCTCGCACGCGGCATCCACCCGCCGGTGCTGAGTGACAACGGCCTGGTGGCTGCCGTCGAATCGAGCATCGCCCGTTTTCCGATTCCGCTGGCCGTCGAGGCCGACGCCGCGGTGCGAGCGGAGCGGTTCGCCGATGACGTCGAGACGACCGCGTACTACGTCGTGCGCGAGGCGCTCGCGAACACGGCGAAGCACGCGAACGCCTCGCACGCCTCAGTCGGGCTCGCTCGCAGCAACGGCCACCTGCGCATCTCGATCAGCGATGACGGGCGCGGCATCGGCTCGGCGGTGGACAGCCTGGCCGGCTCGGCGTCGCACGGGGGCCTGGCGAACATCCGCGATCGCGTCGCGGTGCTGCGGGGCACGATGCGCGTGTCCTCGAACGCGCCGTCGGGCACCGGCACGACGGTGCTGGTCGAGCTCCCGATCGATGGCACCCTTCCTGCGGCCGGGCGGGAGGTCGCTTCGGTTGGATGAGTCGGGGATACTGCGGGTCGTCATCGCCGAGGACAACTACCTCGTGCGCGAGGGCGTGCGGCGCCTGCTCGAGGACTCGGGCGAAGTGGAGATCGTCGCGTCGGTCGGCAACGGTACTGAACTGCTCGACGCGGTGCGACGGCTCTCACCGCACGCGGTGCTCACCGACATCCGGATGCCGCCGGGCCACCACATGGAGGGCATCGACGCCGCGCACGCCATCCGTGCGACGTCGCCCGCCACCGGCGTCGTCGTGCTGTCACAGCACGCGGAGGAGAGTTACGCGTTCGCCCTGTTCTCCGATGGATCGGCTGGGCTCGGCTACCTGCTGAAGGACCGAATCGGCGATCTCGAAGACCTGGTGCACGCGCTGCGCGAAGTGCGGGCCGGCGGATCGGTGATCGATCCGCAGATCGTCGACACGCTCGTGCGGAAGCGAAGCGTGGCGGGTGCAGATGGTCCGTTGGCCGCGTTGTCGCCGCGCGAACTCGAAGTGCTGCGTGAGATGGCGGCAGGCAAGACGAACGCGGGCATCGAGCACGCGCTGTTCCTGTCGACGTCCACCGTGGAAAAGCATGTGAACGCCATCTTCACGAAACTGCGGCTGCCCGAGTCGGGCGTGCATCGGAGGGTTGCCGCGGTGCTGGCGTTCCTGCAGAGCTCGGGCGAGTGAGGTACGCGTCTCGGCATGGATCGTTCGTCGCTGCGCCTCTGGGTCAGAGGCTCGCGGCCGCGAGAATGGTGATGACGGACAACGCGAAGGCCATCAGCAGTCCGCCTGCGGCGCGATCGCTGAGCTCGAAGACGGGACGAGCCACCTGGGTTTCAGTTCGGTCATTCATGTTGCTCAGGGTATGCAGGCGAAGAGCGAGGCAGCATGGGGTTGACGAGCGGCCCGCCGTGTGCGCACAGCCGCGCATCCTCAGGGGAAGCGCCAGCCGCCGACGAACTGTGCGCGCTATTCCGCCCAGGTCTGCACGATGACGTCGGAGGCGTGGATGCACAGCATGCGCAGCCGTCCCGTGCCGACATTCGTGAAGCGATGCCAGACGCCCGTCGGCACCGTCGCGGTGTCACCCTCTCGCGCTTCGAATGTGTGGTCGCCGACCGTGAATCGCGGCGTTCCCTCGATGACGACCCATGTTTCGGGATACGGATGCCAGTGCAGCCCGGGACCCTCACCCGGGTCGTTGTCGACGGAGAAGTACGAGATGCCGGCGTTGTGCTCGCGCCCGACGAAGCGACGGGTGCGGCCGTCGCCGAGGCGCAACGATTCGGCGGATACGACGGTGGGCGCCGGGACCGACTTCGTCGGTTGCATGGTGATCTCGGTCGAATAGGTCGCGCTGGTCATGTGAGGCCTCCATTCGTGATTCCTACATTGCGTCGCTCTTCGTACGCTGCATTCGGGGGCAACGCTACGCGGATGCGGGCGGCGACGACATGCGAATTCGTCCATGCAGGAACGGGAGCACCGGGGCTCGGTATACGAGTGCCGGAGTGTCACCTGGTTGGAGGGCGAACTCGGCCTCGCCGAAGCGCCACAGTCGGTTGAACAGGAACACGCCCACGACCGCCGTCTCGTCTGCCGGCACCTGCCACGTACCGACTCCCCACTGGGCAGGTTGACCTCGCCCGCCGATCACGATCGTGGGTCTGATGCCTGCGTACAGCGCGAACCACGGCTTGTGCAAGGTCAGCTCGATGCGGCGGACGGCGCTCTCGTGAGGGCTCACAGCGTGGTCGCGTGCGCTCGTCGCGCGGTCGTGTGCGCTCGCCGAGTACCGAGCGTGACGACTTCCGAGTTGACCATTCGGCGATCGTAGCGCCGACCGGGTCAGAACGGCGGTTGCTCTGACAGCACGGTCACGCCGGTCGGAGTGGTAATCGCCACCCGGCCATCGTCGAGGTGCTCGTAGCGGAAGCGGCTGAGATTCTTTCGGCGGTTGCCCTTCTCACAGAGCGGGACGAGGTTGTCGTCGTTCGTGCGGCCGTGGTCTCGCACCCACTCCTCGAGATGGTCGACGTCGGTGTCGCCGACCTGTCTTGTGCAGGATGGGTCGATGCACGTCTCGAAGCGCATGGCGATCCAGTCGCGCTGAGCCTTGGTCGGGCGGTAGCGGGTGTGGTCGTATACGAGCTTCTCGCCAGTGAACGGATCGGTGCCGACCCGGCGGAACGACGGAGCCTCAGCGAACAGCTTCGTCGCTGTCGCGCGGTCAATGGTGCCGTAGCCGGGAAGCTCGATCGGTTCGGTGCCATCGCCGATCATGGAGAGCATCGGCACCAGAAGTATCGGGCGCACCTTGGCGGCGGTCGGAGTTCCGTCGCCGGCGAGCCACGCCACGGCGCGGTCTGCACGGATCTGATCTCGAGTTCGCCACCCCGGTTCGCCGATCTTGGTCTTCTTCTGGTCTGCCCGGGCCGTGGCATTCAGTCGGGAGATGATGCGCACCGCGTCGGGTGCAGAAACGAGCGCGTGGATCCATGCCATGCCGTCTTCGACCGGTTCGATGGCAACACGGCGCTCGGCGAATGCTCGTGCATGGCGCACTTCGGGAGGCTCGTGGAAGAGTTTCTCCTTCAGGCGACGCGCTCGATTGCGAAACGCGTGCGCCGACAGCGTCTTCGCCGCTTCGGTGATCTCTTCGTCGAAGACCGTGACGGCAGCGTCGTCCATCCAACCGACCAAGAGACCCAGCGCAGCCTGGACGTGGCTGGCGGAGGTGTGGCCTGCAGCGAATGCCACGCGGAGCCGCGGCATCCGGTCTTCGAGTACTTGGCCCTGGTGCGCCAGGTTTCGCACCTGCCCGGCCGAGAGGTTCAGCCGAAGGCCGGCGTCGAACGCCGCGGCCTCTTGGGCCAGCGCAAGGACGTCGTTCTGCGCGAGCCCCGCCGGCCGTAGGAAGACGTGCGGATTGGCGCGCGCCAGTCGCATGAGCTCGGCCAGTGCACTCCACTGTCGCGCGTGGGCACGATTCGCCTCGACCTGCGCGTCACACGCTTCATCGAGTCGATCGACGATGAGGTCGAGCCCAGTCGCGACCGTGCTGCTCGACGGCGCGGCGGGAGAAACTTCGTGCAGGGGCTGCGAGTGCATCCCATCCTCCAGATATGCAACCCGGCACGAGCGCTGTCTGTTGGCGACCATCCTAGCACGAATCTGCGACTATTACGAACATTGATAACCTGATCCGTCGAACACAGGTCCACGTCCGGTTCGCCCGAGCCCTAGCCATGGCCATTTCGCCTCGCCGCGTCAGGGCGAACTGCTCTGTGGACTGCCTGGCCGCCACACGTGAGAATCAACCGCCTTGGACCCACGGTATTGGGCACGTCTGTCATGCCAACGTCGCCGCCAACACGTAGTCTGGCGGCGTCATCGACCGACCCGACCCGATGGGAGTGCTCGTCTCCTCGTTGTCCTCTTCGCATACTGCGCCTGTTACCTCTGACGGCGCGGGGCAGGAGCATGCCGACGCCTCCTCCGCGCGGCTTCCGCACCTCGGGGGGCTCGACGGTCTTCGCGCCTTCGCGGTCATCGCCGTCGTCGTGTACCACGTGCTGCCGCCGGCGCTCGGAGGCGGGTTCATCGGGGTCGACGTGTTCTTCGTCATCTCGGGATTCCTCATCACGTCGCTGCTGCTGCACGAGCGGCGAGCGACCGGGACGGTGCGGCGGGGCCGATTCTGGATGCGTCGAGTGCGCCGCCTGGCGCCGGCCCTGGTGCTCATGCTGCTCGTGTGCACCGCGGCCGCAGGCGTCATCGGCGGTGACGTGCTCGTCGGCATCGGCTGGCAGCTGCTCGGTGGCGTGACCTTCGGCTTCAACTGGCTGGCCATCGTGAATGGTTCGAGTTACTTCGCGAGCACGGCGCCCGAGCTGTACCGCAACCTCTGGTCCCTTGCCGTCGAGGAGCAGTTCTACCTGATCTGGCCGCTGGCGTTGGCCGTGCTGTTCTTCGTGCGACCGGTCGCACGGGTGTTCATCGTGATCGCACTCGCAGCGGCATCCGCGCTGGCAATGGCGTTGCTCTTGCAAGATGGGGGCGATCCGACCCGCGTCTACTTCGGCACCGACACGCACAGCTTCGGGCTCCTCTGCGGGGCAGCGCTCGCGCTCGGGCTCGCGGCGCGTCGGCCGCGGCATCCGGAGACCTCAGGTCTCGGCAACCGGCTGGGGCTGGGCAGCCGACTCGGTCTCTCGGCGGCGGCGATCGCGCTCGTGCTCGGCCTCGTGGCGGCGACCGTGGTGCTGCGAGAGGATGAGCCGGCGACCTACCGCGGCGGCCTGCTCGCCGTGACCGTCGCTACGACGCTGCTGATCTGGGTACTGACGCGCGCACCCTGGGTCGGGCGCTGGTTCGACGTCGCACCGCTGCGCTACATCGGCAAGAGGTCGTACGGTATCTACCTCTGGCACTGGCCGGTGCTCGTACTCGTCGCTGCCGTCGC
Source organism: Actinomycetota bacterium (assembly GCA_030852935.1). Classification (GTDB taxonomy): domain Bacteria; phylum Actinomycetota; class Actinomycetes; order Actinomycetales; family Microbacteriaceae; genus Agromyces. The sequence goes on from JALYWB010000128.1 coordinate 9,957, forward strand.
GCCGCACATTCGGGCCGATACGCCGCCGTATCTCGCGGTGGCGGTGCTGTGCCTCGTGCTGACCGGTCTCGCGTCGGTGCTCTCGTACCGTTGGCTGGAGGTGCCGATTCGCACGCTCGGCTTCCGCGGCTGGTTGCGAAAGCTCGGCACGAGCTTGCGACGAGGGCCTGCACTGCGCCGACTCGCGGTCGTGGTCGCTCCCGTGTTCGTGGTCGCGCTCCTCGCGGGATCGGCGTCGGCCGTCGCATCCGCGCCCGAGCAGAGCTCGAGCGAGCTCGCGATCGCACGCGGCCAGCAGGCGCTCGCGCAGGCGACCCCGACTCCGACCGCGCCGGCTGCGCCAGCTGGTACCGGGGGGCAGGCGGCCGAGACCAGCCCGCCCGCGCC
>JALYWB010000171.1 GCA_030852935.1 Actinomycetota bacterium
CGCCTCCAGCTGGCGCATCGTGACCTCCACCGTCACCCGCCGCAGCTACGACGAGGCGCCGGTGAGCCCGCTGTTCCTCTTCGGCAGGCAACAGGACTTCGCCTATCAGCAGGAGGTCGAGGGCAACCCAGCCCGGCGACACCACGTGCGATTCTGGCGCACGCCCGACGACTGGCTGCTGCCCGGCGGGCGACGCGTCGACTGGCTCGCCGCCGGCACGTTCGACCGCGCGGTGGGATTCTCGCTGTTCACGTTGCAGGTCACCCACAAGATCGACGCCGACATCGACGTCGAGCGCGATCACATCGCATCGACCGTGCTGGGCGCGAACCCCGCGGCCAGGCTCGATGTGCTGCGCGACTTCTCGACGGGCTACCACTCCCGCAACGGCGGCGGAGACACGATCCGCACCGACGGAGACCTGCCGGTGCTCGACGTGAGCGCGGTGCCGATCGGCGCGATCGAGGCGGATGCCGCGACCGAGGCGGATGCCGCGACCGAGGCGGATGCCGCGGAGCTCGCGCCATGACGCGTGAGAAGCGCCCGGCCTTCGAGTCTCCGGCCGTGCTGGCCGAGCCGGTCACCCCACCTGCCGCAATGCGACGCCCCACGGCGACGACCTTCGGCGCCCTGCTCGTCGTGCTTCGTGTGGTCGCCGGGATCGTCTGGCTCATCGCGCTTGCGCTGCAGTGGGACGACGTCCTGCAGGAGGGCGAGGTCGCGCTCGACCTCCCGCCCAGCGAGGCCGCCAGCGTCGATGCGTTGCTCCTGTTGATCGTCATCGTGGGCGTGATCGTGCTGGTCATCGAACTCGGTCTCGCGGTGGCCGTGTACTTCGGCAGCAACGCCGCACGGCTCACCGTCATGATCTTCGCCACGCTCAGCATCACGATCTCGGCGATCGACTACTTCGGCGAGGACGCCGAGATCACCCTGCGCACCACGCTCGTGACGCTCGCCCTCGACATCCTCGTGCTGCTCGCGCTCTCGAGCCGGGCGGCGCGGGCCTATGCGCGACGGCCGCGCCCGCGGCATCCGCGTCAGTGACGCCCCGTGCCGTCGCGCCCGCTACGCCCCGAGTGCGGCGTTGACCGCCGCCGCCGAGTACTCGCGCTCGACGACGAGTGTCGCGAGGCCCACCACGCCGGCGCGTGGCCCGAGGTTCGACTGGCTGATCGCGAGATGCCGCGTCGCCCGGGGGAGCGAACGCGGGTAGAGGGTCTCTCGCAGGCCCGTCAGCAGCGGGGCGGATGCGAGGGTGCCGCCGATCACGACCTCGCTGGGGTTCAGCACTGAGACAACGCTGGCGAGCACCTCGCCGAGCACCCGACCGGCGGCCCGGGTGAGGCGCGCCGCGTCGGCGTCGCCGGCCGCGAGCAGGGCACCGACATCCGAACCGGATGCCGCGGGCGTGCCGAGTTCGCTGAGCGCGCGCGCCACCGCACCGCCCGAGGCGACTGCGGCGAGGCATCCGTACGAGCCGCACTGGCAGAGGGCGTCGTCGTGTCCGACGAGCTTGATGTGCCCGATGTCACCCGCACCGCCATCGGTACCGGGGTAGACCTGCCCGCCGATCACGATGCCGGTGCCGATGCCCGACGAGACCTTGATGAAGCAGAGCGACGGCGAGTCGGGGTGGGCGAACCGCTGCTCGCCGAGGGCGGCCGCGTCGGCGTCGTTCATCACGAGTACCGGCACGTCGAGTGCGTCATGGAGGTGCTCGGCGATCGGGTAGGCGTCCCAGCCCGGCATGATCGGCGGCTGGCTCGGTCGACCGGTGTCGGGGTCGACCGGGCCCGGCACGCTGATGCCCATGCCGCTGACCCGGTCGCGCTGGATACCAGCTCGCTCGAGCAGCGCACGGGCGCGGTCGACAATGGCATCGAGCGTACGGCCGGGGCCGTCGGCGATGACCACGTCGAGTCGCTCCTCGTCGTGGATGCGTCCGGCGAGGTCGGTCAGCGCGACCGTCGTGTGCGTCGTGTCGACAGCCGCCGCGAGCACGTACGCGTGCGCCGTGTTGAACTCGAGGCGGCGCGACGGGCGACCACCCGAGATGCGGTTGGTGCCGTTCTCGACGATCAGGCCGGCGTCGAGCAGTGCGTCGATGCGGGTGGCGACGGTCATCCGAGAGAGGCCCGTCACGTCGAGCACCTCGCCGCGGGTCACGGCTCTGTTGGCACGGATGAGCTCCAGCACGTCACCGGGTCCGGGCATATTCGGCCTCCTCGTCGTCGTTGCCTTCTGCCCATTATGCTTGACAGTTAGACAATATATACCTAATGATTAGGCGTAACTGGCCCAGCGCTTCGGCGCGCACGAGCCACACCTGTAGTCCTAGCGCAAGGAGGCGCACAATGAAGCTTCGTGCCACAGCAATCGCGATGACGGCAATGGTGAGCGTTGCCGCGCTCGCGCTGTCGGGTTGCACGACATCCGGCGAGACCGATAACGGCGAAGGCGGGGAGGGCATCACCTTCTGGGTGCAGGAGGACCTTCCCGACCGCGTCGCCGCGACGCAGGAGATCGTCGACGCATTCACGGCGGATTCGGGCATCGAGGTCGAACTCGTATCGGTTGCCGAAGACCAGTTCAGCCAGCTCATCACGGCGGCCGCAGCCGCCGGTGACCTGCCAGACGTCATCGGCGGCATCTCACTGCCCCAGGTGCGCACCCTCTCGGCGAACGAACTCGTCGACACCGAGGCTGTGGGCGGGGTCGTCGATGCACTCGATCGCTCGACCTTCTCGGGTAAGGCGCTCGAGCTCACCGCCGACGGCGACACGCAGCTCGCAGTGCCGAGCGAGTCGTGGACGCAGATGCTCTACTACCGCACCGACCTGTTCGAGGCAGCCGGGCTCGAGGCGCCCGACTCCTACGATGCGATTCTCGAGGCGGCGCAGACGCTCGACTCCGAAGACGTTGCGGGGTTCGTCGGCGCGACGGCTCCGGGTGACGCGTTCACCGAGCAGACGTTCGAGCACCTCGCGCTGGGCAACGACTGCCAGCTCGTCAACGACGAGGGCGAGATCGAACTCGACTCCGATGCGTGCGTGGCGGCGTTCGAGTTCTACGGTGACCTGGTCACGAACTACTCGGTGCCGGGCGCGCAAGACGTCGACACCACGCGTGCCACCTACTTCGCCGGCGATGCGGCGATGTTCATCTGGTCGAGCTTCGCGCTCGACGAGCTCGCGGGCCTCCGCAACGACGCCATGCCCTCGTGCCCCGAGTGCGTGGCCGATCCAGGATTCCTCGCCGCCAACACCGGCGTGGTGACCGCGATCGAAGGCCCCGACTCGAGCGGCCCCGCCCAGTTCGGAGAGATCACCTCGTGGACCGTGACCGATGGAGCGAACGTCGAGAGCTCGCAGGCATTCATCGAGTACATGATGAGCGACGGCTACGAGCCATGGATCGCGATCGCACCAGAGGGCAAGGTGCCCGTTCGCACCGGAACCGCCGATGAGCCGACGCTGTACTCCGACCTCTGGGCCACCCTGCCCGCGGGCGTCGACACGAAGGCGCCGCTGTCGGACTTCTACGCGCCCGAGGTGCTCGAGGTCGTGGCATCCGGCCCTGAAGATCTCGCTCGCTGGGGGATCTCGCAGGGCCAGGGAGACCTGCTGGGGGCATTGCAGGGTGAGCATCCCGTCGCAGAGGCCGTCAGCCAGGTCGCCCAGGGAGACGACCCCGCCACCGCAGCGCAGAACGCGGCTGAGGCGGTGCGCTCGATCGCGGAGTCGCTCGAGTGACCCAACTCTCCGGAGGGCCGGGTACTGCGGGGCCGGGTACCGCGGGCCCGGCCCCCCGCATCCCCTCTGAGCCGGTCGCGCGCCGAGGCTCCTCCTTTCGCAGGAAGGAGGAGAACCGCACCGGCCTCGCGCTGATCTCGCCGACGGTCATCATCATCGCCGTCGCGGTGGTGCTGCCGATCCTCTGGGCGGTCGCGCTGGCGTTCCAGGATGTGCGCCTCATCAACATCCGCGGTACGGGCTTCATCGGCGAGTACACGCTCGAGAACTTCGCGAACGTCATCACGTCGCCCGGATTCCTCGGGGCGCTGTTCACCACGCTGGTCTACTCGGTGGTGGGCACCGCGCTCGCGATCGGCATCGGCCTGATCGCCGCGCTCGCGCTGCGCAGGCCCTTCCCCGGGCGGGGCCTCATCCGTGCCTCACTGCTGCTGCCGTATGTCGCCCCCGTCGTCGCAGCGACATTCGTCTGGTCGACGATGCTGAATCCGCAGTTCGGGGTCGTCAACTGGTTCGGCACGACGGTGCTGGGTTGGGAGGACCCGGTCGCCTTCCTGTCCGATCGCGCCCTGCCGGTCTCGATCTTCGGGTGGGAGGTCGAGCTGCCGATCGCCCTGATCACGGTCATCCTGTTCGAGGGCTGGCGATCGTTCCCGTTCGCCTTCCTCTTCCTCACGGCACGGCTCGCAGCGGTTCCCGAGGTGCTCGACGAGGCGGCGCGCATCGATGGGGCGACTCCGACGCAGCGCTTCCGTCACATCCTGTTGCCGCAGTTGTTGCCGACGATCGCCGTGCTGACGGTGCTGAGGTTCATCTGGACCTTCAACAACTTCGACGACATCTACCTGTTGACCGGCGGCGGCGCGGGCACCGAGGTCGTGTCGGTGCGTGTCTTCGACTACCTGACCGCCCGTGGCGACATCGGCGCTGCGGCGGCCCAGGCGCTGCTGCTGGCGGTGATCCTGGCCGTGCTCGTCGGCGTGTACCTCAAGCTGTTCGGCAGGGAGGAGGAGCAGTCATGAGCGCTCCAGCGAGCACGTCCACACTCGAGATACCGCCGACCAGGTCGTCGGGCGGTTCCGGTGGGTTCAACCGCGACCGCTTCGAGAATGCGCTGTTGAAGGTGCTGCGGCCGCTCGTCATCGTCGTGCTGCTGCTGGCGGCCGTGTTCCCCTTCTACTACATGGTGCTGCTGAGCTTCAGGTCGCTCGATTCCCTGCTGCAGAACCCCGGATCCCTGTGGATCTCGCTCGACGAGTTCGACGCGTCGACGTATCTCGATGTGCTCGCCCCGGTCTCCGACGGCGGGCAGGGCTTCGGGACGTTCATGCGAAACTCGCTGCTCGTGGCCCTCGGCACGGTCGCGCTGTCCCTGCTCGTCGCGATTCCGGGCGCGTACGCCGTGAGCCGGTTGGCCTTCTTCGGTCGGCGGCAGGTCTCGGGGCTCTTCCTCGCGGTGTACTTCTTCCCCAGCATCCTGCTCGCCGTTCCGCTCTTCGTGTTCTTCACGCAGGTGGGGCTGCGCGGCTCGCTCGTGGGGCTCCTGATCGTCTACGTCTCGCAGGTCGTGGCCGTGTCGATCTACACCCTGCGCAACTACTTCGCGACGGTGCCGGTGTCGCTGGAGGAGGCCGCAGCGATCGACGGATGCAGCAGGCTGCAGATCATGCGCAGGATCAGCCTGCCCCTCGCCATGCCGGCGATCATCTCGAACGGGCTGTTCATCTTCATGATCGCGTGGAACGAGTTCCTCTTCGCGCTGCTGTTCCTCGTCGAACGGCGCGACTCCTGGACCGTCTCACTCGGGCTCTCGCAGCTCTCGGGCAGTATCGAGGTGCCCACCACCGTGTTGATGGCCGGTTCGGTCATCCTCACCCTTCCGATCATCGTGCTGTTCTTCGCCTCCGAGAGGCTGCTCATCGGCGGCCTCACGGCGGGCGCCGAAAAGGGCTGACGCAGTCCTCCCTGATCGTCCGTCACTGAAAGGAGGGCTCGTCCTCGTGCCCCAGATCGTGCAATTCACCGGCCCGCGGCAGGTCGAACTCGTCGAGACGGATGCCGCGGCGCTCACGCCCGGCGACGTGCGAGTCGCCACGTGGTTCTCCGGTATCTCTGCCGGCACCGAGCTCACGGCCTACCGCGGCACGAACCCATACCTCACGTCGAGTTGGGACGCCGAGCGGCGGCTCTTCGTGGCGGGGGAGCCGAGTTTCGCCTACCCGGTGCGCGGCTGGGGCTACTCCGAGGTCGGCCAGGTGGTCGAGGTCGCAGACGATGTCACGTCCCTCAAGCCAGGCGCGATCGTGCACGGCATCTGGGGACACCGCAGCGATGCCGTGCTTCCGGCGACGGCCCTGGAGTGGCGCGTGCTGCCCGACAGTCTCGACCCGGTGCTCGGCACGTTCGCGCGGGTCGGCTCGATCGCCCTCAATGCCGTGCTCGCCGCCGACGTGCGGTTGGGCGAGCAGGTCGCGATCTTCGGACAGGGCGTCATCGGGCTGCTCGCCACACGGCTCGCGACGCTGTCGGGTGCGCGCGTGCTCGCGGTCGACGCCCAGCCGGCGCGGCTCCGCGCCGCGAGCCGCTTCGGCGCCGCCGAGGTCATCGACGCGACGCGCCCCGGTGCGGGGGAGCGGATTCGCGAAGTCACGGGCGGCGGTGCCGACAGCGCGATCGAACTCTCAGGCGTCGACGCAGCCCTGCACGAGGCGATCCGGTCGGTCGCCGTCGAGGGACTGGTGGCCGCGTGCGGCTTCTACCAGGGCGGCGCCGCGAACCTCCGCCTCGGCGAGGAGTTCCACCACAACCGGGTTCGTATCGTGGCCAGCCAGATCGGCGGCGTTCCAGTGGGGTTGGGACGCAGGTGGGACCAGGCCCGCCTCATCCGCACGGTCATGGCACAGATCGCCTCGGGTGCGGTCGACGCCGGCGCGCTCGTCACCGACATCGTCGATGCTCCGGATGTCGCGGTCGTGTTCGAGCGCCTCGACCGCGGCGACCCCGAGACGTTGCAGACGGTACTCCGCTTCGACGCCGCGCCGGAAGTGGCCCCGTGAGCGGCATCTCCGGCGACCCAGGCGTCCTTGGCATCCCCGACTACGGACCACGACTACCGGCCGCCCGACCGGGAGTCGGACTGATCGGCGCAGGTGCCATCGCACGCACCGCACACCTGCCCGCGTACGCCGCATGGGGCGTGCCGGTCGTCGCTGTGGCCTCACGCACCACCGCGTCAGCACGCGCGCTCGCCGCGGACTCCGACATCGAGACCGTGCACGAGTCGGTCGAAGAGCTCCTCGCCGATCCGCGCGTGGAGGTCGTCGACATCGCCACGGGCCCCGAAGGGCGGCTCGAGCTCATCGAGCAGTCCGTCGCGGCCGGGAAGCACGTGCTCGCGCAGAAGCCCCTGATCAGCGACCCCGCCGAGCTGCCGCGCCTCGGTGCGGTGATCGCCGAGGCGCGAGCCCGCGGCATCCGCATCGCAGTGAACCAGAACGCACGCTGGGCGCCGGCGTGGCGCCTCGCCACCCTGCTCGTTCGCCACGGGGCGATCGGCGAGGTCGTCGGGGTGACCCACCTGCACGACAAGCCGCTGCCCCCGCTCGCCGGTACGCCGTTCGACGACGTGCCGCACATGCTCCTCACCGACTACCTGGTGCACTGGATCGACATCACGCGCTGCTGGCTCGAGGGCGCTCGGGTCGAGTCCATCACCGCGTACGACTCTCGCGTTCCGGGCCAGCCGGGCGATGCCAAGAACCCGTGGCAGGCCACCCTCCACATCGGCCTCGACACGGGCGCGAGCGCAGCCATCCGGATCGTCGGCAACGCCCATGCCCGGGCCGGCGGGTGCCCGTTCTGGATCCACGGCACGCAGGGCACGCTCCGCGGCAGCGTGCTCCTCGGCTCGGATTCGCTCGTGCTCGAGCGCGGCGAGACGAGCACGCCGTACGCCCTCGAGGGGCAGTGGTTCACCGACGGCTTCGCCGGGGCGATGGGCGAACTCCTCACCTCCCTCGCCGAAGACCGCGAGCCCGAGAATTCGGCTGAGCACGTGCTCGCCACCATCCGGATCGGCATGGCGGCCGCGGCATCCGCAGAGCAGGGACTGTCGATCCACCCCGACGGCCTCGTGCTGACCCGGCCAGGCGAGCGGGCGGTCGCGCTGGCATGAACGTCATCGATGAGGTCCCGGTCGGTCCACGAGCTCGAATCTATGCCGAGGGCTGGCAGAGCTGGAGCCCGACCACCTGGTATGGAGCGGGCGACCCCGCCCACCGTCCCGACGAGGGCTGGCAACATCTGATGCGCTTCCGACCCGGCACCGAGCTCTCGGAGGACGGCGTGCAGGGCGAGGGACTCGTCATCGTCGACCCCGGCGACGGTTCGCTGGCGCGCGCCTACGGCGTCGCCGATGCATCCACGACGGTTCCGTCCATCCGGGCGCAGTGGCGCGGCGACCGCGTGATCGTGAGCGCGTCGTCGGCGGTCGAGCATTCGGTGACGGATGCCGCAGGGCCGGCGGTCGGCGCCGAACCCGGCTCGGCCGGGCGGGCCGCACTCGCCGCATTCGGTGCGCGCTTCGGAGACACCGCAGGGGCCCGCACCACCGCCTCCGTTCCGCGGGTGTGGTGCACGTGGTACCGCTATTTCGAGGAGGTCACGGCGGCCGACGTGCTCGAGAACCTCGCCGCGATCGAGCAGCATGACCTGCCGGTCGACGTGGTGCAGATCGACGACGGATGGAGCCTCGGCACCGGCGCGTGGACGCGGCCCAACCCTCGCTTCGGTTCGATGCCCGATACGGTCGCCGCGATCCTCGACAGCGGGCGGCGCGCCGGCATCTGGCTCGCCCCGTTCGCCGTCGGTTCGCGATCGGAGCTCGCCCAGCAGCATCCCGAGTGGCTGACGGGTCCGGCTGGGTTCAACTGGGGCGACGAGCTCATCGGCCTCGACCTCACGCATCCGGGTGTGCGGGCCTACCTCACCGAGGTCTTCGCCCGGCTGCGCGACCTCGGCATCGACTACCTGAAGCTCGACTTCCTCTACGCCGGGGCGGTGCCGGGCGCCCGGTTCGACGCCGACGTCGGCCCGATCGCCGCCTATCGATCGGGGCTCGGCCTGATCCGCGAGATCATGGGCGATGATGCGTACCTGCTCGGTTGCGGCGCTCCGATCCTGCCGAGCGTCGGGCTGGTCAACGCGATGCGGGTCTCTCCCGACACGTTCCATGAGGGCGGCGAAGACGGGTCGCAGGGGCTGCGGGGCCGGATGTCGCTCGAGGCGCGTTGGTGGCAACACGGCAGGTTCTGGACCAACGACCCCGACTGCCTCATTGCCCGGCCTGGGTTCGCACTTCGCGACGAGTGGGCGCAGGTCGTGCTCGCCGCTCCGGGGCTGCGTGGCTTCTCCGATCGCATCGCCGAACTCGACGAGCGCGGCATGGGTTACGTGCGACGGCTGCTGGACGGGGAGGCCGTATGACCGAGATCGATGTCGAGGCACTCCGGTCGCGACTGGCCCCCCTCGTCGAAGAGGTCTACGGCGAGCAGGCCGGCGAGGTGCTCGACCGACTTGTCCTGCTCGCTCGAAAGTGGGCACCGGAGCTCCACTCCCTCGAGCACGAGCGTCCCGACGAGGGCACCGCCTACCTCATCACCTACGGTGACGCGTTCCGCAGGACGGGCGAGGCGCCGCTGCACACGCTGGCCTCCGTGCTGCGTGAGCACGTGCGCGACGCCGTCACCGACGTGCACCTGCTGCCGATCTACCCATGGACCTCCGACGACGGTTTCGGCGTCACCGACCATCGGCAGGTCAATCCTGAACTCGGCTCGTGGGACGACGTGGCCGAGTTGCGCACCGACCACGCGCTCGCGCTCGACTTCGTCGCCAACCACCTCTCGAGTTCGAGCGAGTGGTTCCGATCGTGGCTCGCACGCGATGCCCGCTACGAGGGGTACTTCCTCGAGCCCGATGCCGGCTTCGACACGTCGAAAGTGGTGCGGCCGCGCACGAGCCCGCTCGTGCACGAGTACCCACGGCCCGATGGCACCATCGCACGGGCCTGGACGACGTTCGGCGCGGACCAGGTCGACATCGATCCGAGCACCCCGGCCGTGCTCCTCGACCTCACTGACATCCTGCTCGGCTACCTCGCACACGGTGCGACGACGGTGCGACTCGATGCCATCGGCTTCCTCTGGAAGGAATCGGGCACCAGCTGCATCCACCTGCCCCAGACGCACGCGATCATCCGTATCTGGCGGGTGCTTGTCGACACGCTCGCGCCCGGCACACTCCTGCTCACCGAGACCAACGTGCCGCACAGCGACAACATCACCTACTTCGGCAATGGATCGGACGAGGCGAATCTCGTGTACCAGTTCGCGCTGCCCCCGCTCGTGCTGCACGCGTTCGTCACGGGAAGGGCGACCGCGCTCGCCTCGTGGGCCGCGGGAATCGGCCCGGTGAGCCCCCGTGCGACGTGGTTCAACTTCCTTGCCAGCCACGACGGCATCGGCATCCGACCGACCGAGGGTCTGTTGAGCGACGCCGACCGTGCGCTCCTCGTCGAGCGCACGCTCGCCCGCGGTGGCCGCGTCACGATGGCGCAGGGGCCCGATGGGTCCGAAGGGGTGTACGAGCTCAACACGAACTACCTCGATGCGCTCGTCGACCCCGCCGACCCGGCCCCCGATGCGTCTGCCGTCACGCGCGGCCTTGCGGCGCATGCCATCCTGCTCTCGATGGTCGGCGTGCCGGCCATCTACTACCACGCGCTCTTCGGCTCCGGCCAGGATCGAGCCGGCATGGAGACGAGCGAGATCGCGCGCCGCATCAACCGCGAGGTGCTCGACGCCGACCGGCTCACCTCGGAGCTTTCGTCGTCACCGCGCCGCCGCGGGATGCTCGAGGGGCTTCGCCACCTGCTCGCCACGCGCCGAACCCTGCCCGCATTCTCGCCGTTCGCCGATCAGTCGATCGAGCAGCTCGACGAGCGCGTGCTCGTCATCCGGCGGGCAGCGGGCACTCCCGACGAGGTCGTCGCTGCGGTCAACGTCAGCGGTGACGTCGTGCACCTTCCGACGCTCAGCGGAATCAACGTGATCACCGGCATCCGCCACGATGACGGACTCCGGCTCGAGCCGCACGGCTACGCCTGGCTGGTACAGGGGTGACGGCGCCTCCCGTGGTCGAGTAGCCTGTCGCCGGCGACCGGGATCGTCCCGCCGGGAGGGCCCCTCGGAGAGGGTGAACGATGACGCGCACAGTGGCGATCACGATGTGGACGCTGATCTTCCTGCTCATCGTGATCGTGCTCGTCTTCGCCGGCATCCGCGTCGGCACCGACGGCCCGCTGATCGTGACCGGCACGGCCGCCGAGCTCGACAGCTTCGAGTACCGGTACGTCCGCGCGCCGTGGCTCGCGTACCTGCACATCGTGCCGGGCGTGCTGTACCTCCTCGGTGCACCGCTCCAGCTCTGGCGCCGCTTCCGCGAGCGCCACTTCACCTTCCACCGCCGATTCGGGCGGGTGCTCCTCACCCTCGGACTCGTGAGCGGCGTCTTCGCGCTCGCCTTCGGTGTGCCGTTCTCGTACGGCGGTGCGTGGCAGTCGCTCGCCACCGCCGTGTTCGCATCGTGGTTCCTCGTCGCGCTCGCGCTCGCGTACCGCGCGATCCGCCGCGGGCATGTGCGGATGCACCGGCGCTGGATGATTCGCGCGTTCGCCGTCGGTCTCGGGGTGGGCACGATCCGGCTCTGGGTCGGCCTCTTCGTCGGCTTCCAGATGCTCTCGCTCGAGGAGAGCTTCGCGCCGGCATTCTGGCTCGGGCTCTCGATGCACGTCATCGCGGGCGAGTTGTGGCTCTGGTGGCGGCCGAACGAGGACGGGTTGCCGCGTCGCGCGGCGGTCGCGGTGGTCGAGTAGCGAGGGAGGCGTGCGCAGGGCACGTCAAGGTCGCGCAGGCCTCGCAGGCGACGAACTCGGCGTCGCATGCGGCATCCGTGCAATTGGCGGTGCGGCTGGTCGCGCCGCCGCACCCCGCGCAGGTGCCGATCACGGCAGCGCCGTCGCTGAAGACGACCGAGCCGCGCCCGTCGAAGACATAGACGGAGCCGTCCCAGAGCCCGGCGTCGCCGTAGCGCTCGCCGTAACGCACGATGCCGCCCTCGAGCTGGTACACCTCGCCGAACCCGCGGCTCGTCATGAGGCTCGAGAGCACCTCGCAGCGGATGCCGCCGGTGCAGTACGTGACCACGGGCCGGTTCTTCAGCTCGTCGAACTCGCCCGAGTCGAGCAGCTCGACGAAATCGCGCGTCGTCTCGGCATCAGGCACGACCGCGCCGCGGAACCGCCCGATCGCTGCCTCGAGCGCGTTGCGCCCGTCGAAGAACACCACGTCGTCACCGCGTTCTGCCACGAGTTCGTGCACCGCGTCGGGAGTGAGCCGGGTGCCGCCGCCCACGACGCCGCTCTCGTCGACTCGCAGCTCGCCCGGCGCGCCGAACGACACGATCTCGTTGCGCACCTTCACGCTGAGCTTCGGGAAGTCGAGGCCGCGGCCCTCGTCGTCAAGGCCCGTGCCGCCGCTCCACTTGAAGTCGATGTCCTTGAACGCGGGGTACTCGCGCGTCTTCCGCACATATCGCTTCAGTGCGCGAAGCTCGCCACCGAGCGTTCCGTTCAGGCCGTCCTTCGAGATGAGGATGCGCCCGCGCAGCCCAAGCGACTCCGCGAGGTCGCGTTGCCACAGCCGCACCGCATCGGGGTCGGCGAGGGGCGTGAAGACGTAGTAGAGGAGGATCTTGGCGACGGCCACCCCGAGATCTTACGCGGGCGTCGCTGAGCGGATGCCGCGCCATCGGCGTCCGTGCCGCGTGACCTGCCGCGCGCCATCGCGGGTCGCGCGGTCCTCGCGGTCGGGCGCGCGGCACATCCCAAAAAGGTTTGCTCGCGGCAACTTTCACCGCCGATCGGGAATGCCAGTTCCGCCTCAGTGCTCAAATGCGGGCGGGTGGAACACGGGGCTTGGCGTCATGGTCCATTCTCGGTCGAGTCCCTTCGATGGCGCAGTCGGCGTTCCAGGTCCGGGTCCTGTCCGCCACCTTTCAGCTGTGGAGGGCGGCATGCGCGAGCGAGAGCGTTGAGGCGGAACGGGCACTGCAGTCCCGGAGACTTGAGGCCGAGCTGGCATGCCCGTCCCGGAGCGCTGGGGCCGAACTGGCATGCCCGTCCCGGAGCGCTGAGGTGGAACTGGCATGCCCGTCCCGGAGCGCTGAGGTGGAACTGGCATGCCCGTCCCGGAGCGCTGAGG
>JALYWB010000015.1 GCA_030852935.1 Actinomycetota bacterium
CACGGCCGACGCGAGCTCGGCGATGAGCAGCCCGAGGAACACGGCAGCGAGGTTCTGGAAGGCGAGCCCCACTGCGGCGAGCGCGAACGTGAGCGCCGACACGCCCGCGCGAAGGCCGGTGAGCAGCCGTACCTCGCCTGCGCGCCGCAGCGCCGCGAACGGGATCGTCGTCGCGAGCGAGGCGGCGCGCCACGCGCAGGCGAGTAACAGCGGCACCAGGGTGGCAGAGTCCGTCCATGCGGTGCCGAAGATGAATCCGAACGCGCCCACGAACTCCAGCACGAGCAGGGCGACGACCGCAGCGATCACGGATGCCGCGGAGATGACGATGTCGAGCCCCGAGTGCTCCTTCAGCAGGCGCAGCCGCATGAAGTTGAGGGGGATCGCGAGCAGCCCTGAGACGGTCGCGATCGAGGTGAACAGCACCGCATCGGCAGGGCCGAGGAACGCCAGGATCATCGTGTTGAGCAGCGGATAGACGGCGCCGGTGATCGCGGTGTCGGCGATGACCCAGCCCATCACCGCGGGCTCGGGCCGGCTCGCGTGATGATTGACGGGCAGGCAGCGCACGCAGGTGGCGATTGCGATGCCGGCGACGAGCGGAATCAGCGCCCAGCTCTGCCCGGCGAACCCCGCCAGCACACCGGCGAGGGCGCCGAGCCCGACCGCGACTGACGCGACGATCTCGCGTTTGTCGAGGCGCTCGGCCACCGAGACCCCGCGGCCAACCTCGAGTGCCGCGATGAGGATCGGCAGCCCGATCGCCAGTACCACGGCATTCGGCGGAACCACCGCGATGACCACGGCGGTGACGACCGAGATCGCAGCGAGCCATAACGGGAAGACGACCCGGCGCTCGGTCGCCGCCGAACTCAGCCGCGACTCGACGACGACCGCGAAGGTCAATTGGCCGGCGAAGGTCGCAACGAGCACCGCGACGGCGAGAAAGCCCTGTTCTTCGACCGAGAACAGGCGCGACGAGATCGACACGGTCGCCGCGGGAATGACCGCGAGCGACACACCACCGAGCAGTGTGATCAGGCTCAGCACTGCGCCGCGCATGCGAAGCGGTGCCGGCATCGGCTCGGTCATCGCGTCACCGCCGTGGACGAGCCGCCCATGGTGCGCCCGAGCGCGCCTTCTGCACGACCGAGGAAGACCCACCAGCCGTCGGCCACGGCGTTCGTGTCGCGATGTCGCAGGCCGAAGGCGAGCCCGCCGAACACGAACGCGAACCGCCACCACCAGGGGTATCGGTGCCGCACGACGAGCCGGCCAAGCCCTCGTCCATACGCACGCAGCTTGCGTCTGCGCTGCGGAGCCGACAGCCCCGCGGGGTCGGCGATACCGCCGACCGAAACGCTGGGCGGCAGCCACTCGAACGCCGCGGCCAGGTCGGGTCGGCGCTCGACAAGCCGCAGCAGAAGGTCGGTCGCCTCGCCGGCCTGCCACGGCGTCGGCGCGCCGGTGCCGAGGTCGGCGTCGAACCCGCCGAGCTGTTCGAACACCGAGCGGCGCATGAGCATGCCCATCTCGATGACGCTCCACACGTTCCATCGGTCGAGCGGGGTGCCTGGGGAGGGCAGCGTGAACTTGGGTCCGTGCTCGTCGATGACGGTGAGCGCACCGGCGGCGAGCTCCGATGCCGCCGACCGGATCGCGTCGAGGCATCCGTCGGGGAACCACGTCGTGTCGTTCGGGAAGTGCAGGAGGTACTCACCCGGGGGCAGCGCAGCCACGCCGGCGTTGCGACCTCGCGACGCACCGCGTGGCGATGTGGTGACCTCGATCGTGAAGGCGTCACCGCGGAAGGTCGCGGCAAGGCGTTCGACCTCGGCGAGGTGGTCCTGCGCGACGAGCACGAGCCGATCGTCGGGGTGCATCTGGTGGGCGAGCGAGCGCAGCAGTCGTTCGAGTGGCTCCGCGCGACCGAGCGTCGAGACCACGAGACCGAGATTCACAATGCACCCATTCTGTACGATGGGGACGCCGCTTCGCGTACCGACAGGACCTCCCTCAATGACCACCTCCACCGAGTCGATCGAGCTCTCGATCGTGATGCCGTGCCTCAACGAGGCCGAGACGCTCGCGACCTGCATCGACAAGGCACAGGGGTACCTCGAACGAAGTGGGGTGGTCGGTGAGGTCG
This sequence comes from Actinomycetota bacterium, assembly GCA_030852935.1. GTDB lineage: Bacteria > Actinomycetota > Actinomycetes > Actinomycetales > Microbacteriaceae > Agromyces. The sequence continues at coordinate 2,150 of JALYWB010000015.1, forward strand.
TCATCGCCGACAACGGCTCGACCGACGGCTCACAGGACATCGCCCGTGCGCACGGCGCACGCGTCGTCGAGGTGCCGGCCAAGGGCTATGGCAGTGCGTTGATGGGCGGGATCGACGCCGCACGCGGTGAGTACGTGATCATGGGCGACGCCGACGACAGTTACGACTTCTCGAAGCTCGACCCGTTCGTCGAGCGGCTGCGTGCCGGCGACGAACTCGTGATGGGCAATCGCTTCAAGGGCGGCATCGCCGACGGCGCCATGCCGCCGCTGCACAAGTACCTCGGCAACCCGGTGTTGTCATGGATCGGGCAAGTGCTGTTCCGCTCGCCAATCGGCGACTTCCACTGCGGGCTGCGCGGGTTCAACCGCAAGTCCATTCAGAACCTCCACCTGCAGACGACGGGTATGGAGTTCGCGAGCGAGGTCGTGGTCAAATCGACACTCGGAGGCCTGCGCGTCTCCGAGGTTCCCACGACGCTCGACAAAGACGGCCGCAGCCGCCCACCGCATCTGCGCAGCTGGCGAGACGGCTGGCGTCACCTGCGGTTCCTCCTCATCTTCAGCCCGCGCTGGCTCTTCCTCATCCCCGGCTCTGTCGCGTTCTTCCTCGGCCTACTCGGCACGCTGTTCATCAGCTTCGGCCCGATCATCCTCGGCGATGTCGGCTTCGACGTGGCGACGCAGGTGTACCTCGCGGCGCTGACCGTGGTCGGCTACCAATCCGTGTTGTTCGCCATCCTCACGAAGATCTACGCACAACACGAGGGCTTCCGAATACCCCGGTCGCGCAACTTCGACCGTCTCGAGAGGCGTATCAGCCTCGAGAGCGGCGCCCTCGTCGGACTGTTGATCTTCCTCGTCGGGCTCGGCATCGCGGTCTGGCAATTCGTGGAATGGTCTGCGACCGGCTTCGGTGCGCTCGAGCCGCTCGACACCCTGCGCACGGCGGTGCTGTCTGCGCTGCTCATGATGCTCGGGGCGCAGACGATCATGGCCGGCATGTTCCTCGGCGTACTCAACGTGGGTCTCAAGCGGAACCGGTGATGCCCGACTCTCCGAGGGCGCGCATCTCCGTCGCGCTCGGCACGCACAACGGCGCGAGCTACCTGCGTGAGCAACTCGAGAGCATCCTCGCGCAGACGCATCCCGTCGACGAGATCGTGCTCTCCGACGATGCCTCGCGCGACGGCACGGTCGAGCTCGCCGAGCAGATCATCGGTGAGCATCGGGTAACCGATGCCGCCACGCCGGCACTCGTCGTGCTGCGCAATCCTGTGGCGCTCGGCGTCACCCGCAACTTCGAGCAGGCCCTCAACGCGGCATCCGGCGACCTGATCGCCCTGTGCGACCAAGACGACGTGTGGCACGCCGACCGCGTCGAGCGCGGGTTGGCTGGGCTCGCTCGCCGGCCCGGGGCGGAACTCGTCGCGGCCGAGGCGCGGCTCGTCGACGACGCCGGCAGGCCGATCGGGCGCACGCTCTTCGAGACGCTCGGCGTCGACGATGAACTGCGCCGCCGGTTGGAATCGGATGCCGCGTTCGATGAGCTGCTCAAGCGCAACGTGGTCACCGGGGCGACGATGATGGTCACCCGCGCGCTCGTCGAGCGTGCGTCACTGTTTCCGGCGAGCTGGGTGCATGACGAGTGGCTCGCGGTCGTGGCATCCGTCGGTGGAGGTCTCGCGCTCGTCGCCGAGCCGGTGATCGACTACCGCCAGCACGGCGGCAACCAGATCGGCGTGACCCGCCTCGGTCCGGGAGGCAAGCTGGGCCGGCTCCGCGAGTCGCGCACCGACCGCAATGCTCGGCTGCTCGCCCGCGCGCAGGACCTTGCCGAGCGGCTGCCGGGCATCGCCGGTGGCGAGGCGCGAGTCGCGGCATCCGTGCGGGCGAAGCTCGCTCACGAGGTGATGCGGCAGCAGTTGCCGGCCGGCCGGCTGCGTCGCATCCGGCCGATCTGGCGCGAGTGGCGCACTGGTGCCTACGGTCGCTACGGCCTCGGCGCACAAGACGTGCTGCGCGACCTCGTGCAACCGGTCTGACCGCGGCGCTTCCGTGAGCCCGTCGCAGGGGGCCGGCGCGGTCTCGCTCCCTGAGCTTGTCGAAGGGAGCTGTTCACAGGGGCATCGCTTCGACAAGCTCAGCGAGCTCAGCGAGCTCAGCGAGCTCAGCGAACGGGGCTCAGCGAGCCGAGCCCCTCAGCGCGCGTCGTCGAGCCGCTCCTCGCTCGGCGCAGGCGGCCGCCCCGCCGCGAGCGCATCGCGCCAGCTCATGTCGCGCGCCGCCTTCACTGCGCAGACCACGAGCAGCATCCAGCCGCCCTCGACGAGGGCGAAGCTCTCGGCGAACGACGTCACCGCGATCACCACGAGCATGAGCGCGGGCCACACGTACACGACGCTGCGGCGCGTCGACGCCAGCAGCCACGCCCGTACCAACGCGACTCCGACCAGGGCGACGAATGAGAGCGCCCCGATCACGCCGACCTGGAAGTACACGTCGATGTAGGCGCTCAGCGCCGACGCGTGCTCGCGACCGGTGGCGAAGTCGATCCACGTGTACGGCGGGGCATCCGGCCAGATGCCCACCCAGCCCCAGCCCTGCAGCGGGTTCTGGTTCAGGTAGCGCGAGAGCTCGCGCCACACGTCGAGTCGCACGTCGAACTCCCCACGCGCGTCGAGCAGCTCGATGATGCGGACGCGGAAGATGAAGCCGAGTGCCACGACCACCACTGCCGAGGCGAGCAGCGCGATCTGCCAGCGCCAGCGAGTGGCGGGTTCTGCGTGCCGCAGTCCGAACAGGGCGGCGAGGGCGATGAGGGATGCCACGAGCGCGGCGCCCGTCGTGGGGGAGCCCGACAGCACGAGGCAGACCGAGGCGAGCACGATCGAGGCGATGGCGCGTCCGCGCGTGAGGATGCGGGTGCGCCACTCCACGACGAACGTGAGCAGCGCGATGAGGGCCACGAAGCCAAGTAGGTTGCGGGTGCCGAAGATGCCCTGGATCGGCCCGAACGCGGCAATGTCGCCCTCGATGCCGAGGAACTCGATCGGCAGGTCGAGCAGCACTCCCGAGAGCACCTCGAGCGCGAGCGAGACGCCGAGCAGCAGCCGCATCACGTCGCCGAACGCCCGCACGATCTGGATGGTGTCGCGCATGAGTGCGACGTACACCCCGACGAACGCGAACGCGATCAGGTAGAGCACCCGTGCGGCGCTGACGTCGGGAGTGTCGCTCCAGAGCACGGATGCCGCGCACCAGCCCACGAACACGAGGATCGTGATCGGAAGAATGCCATACCACTCGACGGCACGCCATCGTGCGACGAGCGAGACGGCGCAGAGCGCGAGCAGGCCGGCGAGTGCGGCCAGCAGGCCCGGCCAGCCGATGAGACTGCGAAGCGCGTGCGTCGAGAATGCGAAGCCGACCGCGAGCAGTGTCAGCGCCTGCGCGAAGCGGGCCGAGCCCGCGAACTCGCGCAGCGCGTGCATCGTCTGGTGGGCGATCATCGCTCGGGTTCGCTGCGCCCGCTCGTCGGTCGCTGAGTGTCTTGAGTTCGCTGAGCTTGTCGAAGCGGACGGGCGTTCCCTTCGACGGGCTCAGGGAACTCGACGGGCTCAGGGAACTCGACGGGCTCAGGGAACTCGACGGGCTCGGGGAACAGGGCGGGCGGCGGGGCGTCCGCGGGCAGCGGCTCAGGCGCCCACTGTCGCCGCTTCGTCGACCAGGCGATCGCGATGAGCAGCAACCACCCGCCCTCGACGAGAATTCGGCTCTCGGCGAGGCTCTGGCCGATGAGCGCGACGAGCAGTAGCAGTGGTACGAGCGCGGCGGCCTTGAACGGGAGCGGCTGCCCCGCGGCATCCATCGGTCGATCCACGGCGAGGAACCACGAACGCCACAGCGCCCCGATCACGATCGAAGCGAAGGCGATGAGGCCCAGGATGCCGACCTGCATCCACACGTCGAGCCACGCGTTGTGCGCCTGCAGGTACTCGACGCCGTTGCGCACGGCGAGCCCGTCGAACGGTTCGACCCACGGCTGCCAGTAGCCGATCCAGCCCCAGCCGACCCAGGGCCGCTCCTGCGCGAGCCCGATCACGGCGTTCCAGATGTCGAACCGGCCGGTCAGGTCCTCGCTCTTGCCGAAGATGTTGAGCAGCGCACTCCAGAACACCACGAGCAGGGCGACGGATGCCACGAGCACGCCGCCCGCAGCCCAGTACACGCCCCGACGGCGCTCGGCCCCGACCCGCCGGGCCCACACGACGAAGCCGAGCACGACGAGCACCAGCACCCCGACGAGGATCACGGTCGCCGACCGCGTGAGGAGCATCACGACGCCGGCCACGACGAGCCAGCCGACGCCCTGGGCTCGCCGAATGCTGCCCGCCGCGAGCAGCGCACCGAACACGATGAGGCCGAGGAGCGCAACCATGCCGAGCAGGTTGCGGCTCGCGACGATGCCCTCGATGGGGCCGCCCTCGAAGAGGAGTCCTCGCGACCAGTAGAACGCCATCGGAATCTTCTCGGCGTTGGGGTCGAAGTCGGGAAAGAGCGGAAGCAGCGGACCCCGTACGAAGATCGCCACCCAGAGCTCGAGCACGAGCGAGAGCCCGAGCACCCATTTGATCGCCCCGGCGAGGTAACGCACGACGCGGGTCCAGCTGAGGCACAGCACGAGGGCGACGGCCACGAACGTGGTGATGAGCGTCAGCCCGACGCCCAGCGCAGAGGCGCCGGGGTACGCCGACCACGCGAGAGACAACACGGCGATGAGCAGGAACGCGAGCGTCGACTTCGGAGTGCGTCGCCAGTGCCACCTCGGCCGCTCGGCGATGAGCATCGCGGCAGCGCCGGCAACGACGACGAGCACGACCGCGCCGAACCCCCACCATCCGAGCAGGTTGCGCCAGAACTGGCCCGCGAGCACCGTGAACAACGCGAACGTCGCGTACGCACCGATCAGGGCGCGACGTCGACCGGGGCTCATGCGTCCAAGGCTATCGCGGCGCCGTTCGCTGAGCCTGTCGAAGCGCCCGCTCGCTGAGCTTGTCGAAGCGCCCGCGCTCGCTGAGCTTGTCGAAGCGCCCGCGCTCGCTGAGCCTGTCGAAGCGCCCGCGCTTGCTGAGCTTGTCGAAGCGCCCCGCTCGCTGAGCCTGTCGAAGCGTCCGCGCTCGCTGAGCTTGTCGAAGCGAACATGCTCCCTTCGACAAGCTCAGGGAGCGGTCGGGGCTCAGGGAGCGGTCGGGGCTCAGGGAGCCGTCGAGGGTAGTTTGGAGCGAACGCGAGAAAGGTGTCATCGAGGATGTTCGTGGCGATCAGCAACACCCCACGTGACTACGCATGGGGATCCACCACTGCGATCGCCGAATTCCGGGGCACGACTCCGACCGGCGGGCGCGAGGCGGAGCTCTGGCTCGGGGCGCACGCCGGCTCGCCTGCGAAGGTCGTCGACGAGGCATCCGCCGGCGCGGCATCCGTCGGCTATGGCGACCTCGCGCAGTGGATCGCGGCCGAACCCGACCGCGCCCTCGGCGGCCGGCTCGCGGCATCCGGTGCGCGCCTCCCGTTCCTGCTGAAGCTGCTCGCCGCGGGAGCCCCGCTCTCGCTGCAGGCCCATCCGACGCCCGAGCAGGCACGTGCCGGCTTCGCGCGGGAGGAAGCCGATGGCGTGCCGATCACGGCGTACGACCGCAATTACCGCGACGAGTACCACAAGCCAGAGCTCATCGTCGCGGTCAGCGAGACACTCGATGCGCTGTCGGGATTCCGCCCGCTCGACGAGGTGCGCGGCGTCCTCGAGGTGCTGCGAGCTGCGGATGCCGCGTCGGACACGCCGGCCCCGGGCGCCCTCGACCTGCTCGAGGCCCACCTCGCCGGCGACGAGCCCCTTCGCGACACGGTCGAATGGCTGCTGCGCGACGGACGCGGCGGCGACACCGGCGAGGCCTCGTGGGTGACCGAACGCGTGACGGCGCTCGCGGCATCCGACCTTGCTCGCAATTCGACCTACGCGCATTCGTTCGAGACGGTCGGGGTGCTCGCCGAGGCGTACCCCGGCGACCCGGGCATCGTGATCTCGCTGCTGCTGAACCGCGTGCGGCTGCGCCGGGGCGAGTCGCTCTACCTCGCGGCGGGGAACATCCACGCCTACCTCGATGGGCTCGGCATCGAGCTGATGGCGGCGAGCGACAACGTGCTGCGCGGAGGGCTCACGCCCAAGCACGTCGACGTGACCGAGTTGCTCGAAGTGCTCGATTTCACGCCGATGCCACCGCCGATCCTCGAGCCCGAGTCGATCGGGGCCGGCGTGGTGGCGTTCCGTCCCGACGTGCCAGACTTCGTGCTCTACCGGGCGGAGCCGCGAACGATCGGGTCGACGGATGCCGCGGCTGATGTCGCTCGCGTCGCCATCGACGGGCCGGCGATCGTGCTCGCCGAGGGCGGGGGGCTGCGCATTCGAGGCGCACTCGGCGAGACAGCGGTGACCCGGGGCGAGGCGGTCTATGTCACGCCCGACGAGTCCGAGCTCGCATTCGACGGCGACGGGATCGCCTGGGTGGCGACGACGGGCTGAGCTCCCTGAGTTTGCCTTCGCTCCCTGAGCTTGTCGAAGGGAGCTTGTCGGCGCCGGACGCTTCGACAGGCTCAGCGAACTTCGCTCCCTGAGCTTGTCGAAGGGAGCTCGATCTAGTCGACCGAGGCGGCGCTGACGGCCGAGACAGCGGTCGGCGCCGAGACAGCGGTCGGCGCCGACGTCACCGAGGCGGGTTCGGGTGCTGCGGGCGCGGGCGCCGGGCTGGCGGCGCTCACCGCAGTCGTGGCAGACGGTGCGGTCGCCGGGCTCGCGGCGGTCACGGCCGAATCGGTCGAGGATGACGAAGTGACGGGATCCGAGCTGCCCGTCAGCGATCCCCTCGTGCCGTCGATCGACTGCACGACTCCTTGCTCGTCGCGGATCTCGAACGCACCCGCGCTGGCGAGTGCGCCACCGGCGACGAGGCCCAGGCCGAGGGTGCCCGAGGCCCCGATGACGATCCACTTCCGCGTGTTCTGCAGCATCTGTTGCTCCTTCGTTTCGTATCGCGACGGGCGGTCGCCTCGTCGTACATGTTCAGACTCCCGTGGCCGGATGAGCCCTCCCAGGTGGTTCAGATGAGAGCCTCCTCATCGTTCACGACGCGTTCCGCGGCGCGAACGAGTCGATCTGCCGACTGCTCGAGCCCGTGCCCGCCGGCGAGCTGCATCGCCTGGGCGAGCAGCTGGCCGACGGTGTGGCGACGTGCTGACAGCACGGTCCCGGCATCCGATTCGTTCGGGGTCGAGGCCTCGAGCCAGGTGGCGGCGCCGTGGCGTGCGAGGTCCTCGAAGCCGGCGGCTCGATGCACGTCACCCGCGGCGCGGACCAGCTCCGCGCTCGCAAGCGCGTGGGCGAGGAATGCTCCGACATCCGTGCCGACATCACCGAGGGCGAGTGTGTCGACGTCGATGAGGCCCGTCACCTGCGCCGAAGCGTGGTCGATGAAGAGCTGACCGGCGTGCAGGTCGCCGTGAACGGCGACATACCGCGTGTCGGTGCCGGCGTTGGCCGCGAAGGACACGAGTGGTCGCAGGCGCTCGGCGAGCCGCGGCATCCGATCGCCCAGTCGCGTTGCGTACCATGACGCGCGAGAAGGCACCGAGGGGCGAACGGATGCCGCGAGCCCGTCGATCGAGGCCAGGCGCGAACGCAGCCCGTCGATCGCGCTGACGACTGCGGACGGGTCGATGTCACCGGCGACGGAGTCGAGCGCGACACCTGCGGCGGCCTCGAGGACGACGACGCCGGCCGGCGACCAGCCGAGCACGCCAGGCACCGGAAGGCCGGCGCCACGCAGCATCCGGTGACGTTCGACGATCGCTTCCGCGCGCTCGGGGCGCACGACCTTCGCGAAGACCGTGCGATCCCCGAGGCCGGCGCGCACGACGGCGCGGCGGCCGGGGCGATACGCGACGAGTTCGACGTCGTCGAGGTCGCCCGCGAGGCCGACGCGGGCGAGGAGGGTCGCGAGTGCGTGCGGAAAGGTGGCCGCTGCGAGTGCCGGCAGGCGCGGGTCATCGGGGTGCACCCAGATCTCGGCCGGCGAACGTGAGTCGTCGACGTAGCAGGTGCGGCGCTCGGTGCCGTCGTCGGTGACGATCTCGGCCTCGACGCCGACGATCGCGCCGCGGCCGCGCGGCTCCGTGCTGACGATGCTCGCGCCCAGCACCGTGGCACCGGCGGCCGTGAGCGCCTCGCGGACGATCGCGTCCGCCGCGTCGCCCAGGTAACCGCCGACGGCACCACCGGAGAGGTTTCCCGTCGCCGCCCAGTCGTCGACGTCCGTGGGTGCGGAGACGGCGGGTTCGGGCATGTGACTCATTCCAGCGCGCGAGCGCGAGCACTCGCTAAACCCGACATGAGAGCTTTCTCATCAACGATGCCTTCCGGCCTGCCTCGGGCGCACACGTTGGGATAATCGGGGGAATGGCCGAACGCGCGACATCCGCTCGGCCGCGTGCCCTCACGGTGCGCGGCCGCATCGTCGGCGTCATGGTCGCCGTCGCCGCGGTGGGAATCCTCGTCTCGGGGTTCGCGGCGTACGCGGTGGAACGGGACCGCGTGCTCTCCGCCGTCGAGGAGCGGCTGCTCGCGAGCGTGGAGAACGTGCGATTCGTGGTCACCGACGGCACGTGGACGGGACTCGATGAGGCGCTCGCCGCCGTCGTACAGCAGGTGAATCCCGACGACAACGCCGGATCGCTCGGCATCATCGACGGCAGCGCGGCGTTCGTGCCGGGCGTTCCGGTGGACGTACCGCTCGACCAGTACCCCGGACTGGTCGCGCGTGTCGTCGCAGAGACCGGCGGGGAGCACGTCGTCACCGGGACGTACGCGGCCGACGGCGCCGCCCTGCGGTACATCGCGACACCGGTGCGGCTGGCGGATGATCCGGCCGAGGGCGTCTTCGTCAACGCGTACGACATTCGTGCTGAGCTCTCCGAGATCGATGGTGCGGCGAGCACCTTCCTCATCGCCGCAGCGGTGACGGTGGGCGTCACGGCGATCGTCGGCTGGTTGGTCGTGCGCCGGCTTCTTCGGCCACTGCGGGAGTTGCGCGCGACGGCCGAGCGGATCACCGCGACGGCGTCGGCCGAGCGGATTCCCGTGCGCGGCAACGACGACGTTTCCGAGCTCACCCGCACCGTGAATGACATGCTCGACCGGCTCGACGGGGCGATCGAGGGGCAGCGCCGCCTGCTCGACGATGTCGGACACGAGCTGAAGACGCCGATCACGATCGTGCGAGGCCATCTCGAGCTCCTCGATCCCAACGATCCGGCCGAGGTGGAGGAGGCTCGCGCGCTGGCCATCGACGAACTCGACCGCATGTCGGCGCTCGTCGGCGAAATCACCGACATGGTGAAGCTCGGCACCGCGCCAGCCCTCGACCGGGCCGAGACCGACCTCGGAGCGCTCACCACGTCGATCATCGCGAAGGCCCGCGCGATCGGCGGCGCCGAAGAGGTGCGGGAGGGGCCCATCGCCGAGGGCGTCGCCGATCTCGACGCGGCGCGGGTGACGCAGGCCGTGCTGCAACTCGCGCAGAACGCCGTGACGCACGGTGGCGGACGATTCACGATCGGCTCGCACGTCGAGCCGGCGAGCGCCGAGGTGCGCTTCACGGTCGCCGACCAGGGGCCAGGGGTGCCGGAAGATCAGCGATCTCGCATCTTCGAACGGTTCGGACGCGTCGAGCAGGGCCGAGGCCACACCGGTTCGGGGCTCGGGCTGGCGATCGTGACGGCGATCGCGACGGCGCACGGCGGCCGCGTCGAACTGGCGAGCTCTGCAGGATTCGGGGCGGCGTTCTCGCTCGTGCTGCCGCTCGGTTCCACTGCCGATGACGTCCGGCCGGCAGCGAGTGCACGAGACGAAACGCGCGGCCCGGGCGAGAGTACCGGTGCGCGACGCGAGGAGACGACGAGATGAGCGCCATCCTGATCGCGGAAGACGAAGACCGGATCGCGGCCTTCGTCGCGAAGGGCCTGCGAGCGGCCGGTTTCGCCACCCAGCACGTGAGTCGGGGCGATGAGGCGCTCGAGTGGGCACTCACGGGCGAGTTCGATCTCATGGTGCTCGACGTGGGGCTGCCGGGCATCGACGGGTTCGAGGTGCTCGAGCGGCTTCGGGGTTCGGGGTCGAGCCTGCCCGTCATCATGCTGACGGCGCGCTCGTCGGGCGCAGACACCGTCGCCGGGCTCGAAGGTGGGGCGAACGATTACATGCCCAAGCCGTTCCGGTTCGACGAGCTCCTCGCACGGATCCGACTCCGTATCTCGGAGCGGCCGTCCGCGCCCACAGCAGATCTCACGCACGCCGGGATGCGGCTCGACGTTCGAACTCGTCGAGTGCGCGTCGGGGGCGTGGATCTCGACCTATCGGCGCGTGAGTTCGCGCTCGCCGAGGAGTTCTTCCGCCACCCCGGCCAGGTGCTCAGCCGCGAGCAGTTGTTGAGCCGGGTCTGGGGCTACGACTTCGACCCGGGGTCGAACGTCGTCGAGGTCTACGTGCGGTACCTGCGA
>JALYWB010000050.1 GCA_030852935.1 Actinomycetota bacterium
GGCGAGAAGCGCTCGGCCGGCCGCCCTGCCCGCCGCTACCGTTTCAAGCCCGACGCCGGCTACGTCCTCGGCATCGATGTCGAGGCGGTGTCGGTGTCGGTCGCGGTGGCCGATCTCGCCGGCGAGGTCATCGGGCGTGATCGCCGCGCCGCGCCCCCGCTGCTCGGCGCCCGTGAACGCATCGACGCCATCCGCGACTCCATCGCCACTGCGCTGGCCGAGGCGGAGGTCGAGATGGACCGGGTGCTCGGCGCCGCGGTCGGCACCACGGGCATCGTCGACCTCGAGGGCCGCGTACAGCTCAACAACCTTCCCGGCTGGAAGGGCCTCCATCTCGCCGAAGAGGTCGGGGCCCTGGTGTCCGTGCCGGTCACCGTGCACAATCACCTCAGGCTCAGCGCCCTGGGCGAGCGCTGGCGCGGCGCCGCCCAGAACGCGGACGACGTCGTGCACCTGCATGCGGGTCAGCGGATGGGGATCGGCGTCGTGGTCGGCGGGCGGCCCCTGCTCGGGTTCCACGGCGCCGCCGGCGAGTTCTCGCCGACGATCTCGGACGCCTGGATGCGCGCCTATCGCACCCTGCTCGAGCACCCTCTGGGGGTCTTGCGCGCTGACGCCAGCGCCGGACTCGGCGGCGACATCGGCGACGCCGGCCAGATCTTCGACGCCGCCGCAGCCGGCGATGCCTCGGCCCGCCTCGCGGTGGAGGACTTCGCCCGCACCCTCGTCGACAGCGTGGCACCGATCGTCGCCGCGTTCGACCCCGAGATCGTCGTGATCGGCGGCGACCTCGCGCGTGCCGGGTCCATGACCGTCGAGCCGGTGCAGCGCCGACTCGACGCGAGCTGTGCCTTCCCGCCCGACGTGCGCGTCTCGCAGCTGGGCGAGGAGTCCATCGCTCTCGGCGCCATCCGCGCCGCGCTCGACGAGGTCGAGTCCCGGCTGTTCGATCCGCCGCACGGGCTCATCGTCGAGTAGCCGAAACGCCGGACCCACGGCGCGCGCTCCCACCCTGCGAGCATGGACGGGTGGACTCCCTCCGTCGCGTCGTCGTCATCGTCGCCGCGCTGAACCTCGCCTACTTCGGCGTCGAGTTCGCGGTGGCGATCGCGATCGGGTCGGTCTCGCTCTTCGCCGACTCGGTCGACTTCCTCGAAGACGCGCTCATCAACTTCCTGGTCTTCGCCGCACTCCCCTGGTCCGCTGATCGCCGCCGCACGGTCGGCTCGATCCTCGCGTTCGTCCTCCTCGTCCCCGCGCTCGCGGCTCTGTGGACCGCGGTCGCGAAGATCCTCGACCCCTACCCGCCGGCGCCCGTGCCCCTCACGGTCACCGCGTTCGGCGCACTCCTCGTCAACCTCACGTGCGCGATCCTGCTGGTGCGGCGCCGCCATCACGCCGGCAGCCTCACCCAGGCGGCGTGGCTCTCCGCGCGCAACGACGCGATCGCCAACCTCGCGATCATCGCCGTCGGCATCGCCACGGTCTGGATCGCGACCGGATGGCTCGACATCGTCGTCGGCCTCGGCATCGCCCTGCTCAATGCCGACGCAGCTCGCGATGTGTGGAAGGCCGCCCGCCGCGAGACCGACCCGACTCCGTGAATCCGGGATGCCTCGGGCCGAGGCATCCCGAACCGTCCGAGGCTGCGATCAGTAGAGCAGGAACTGCTTCGGCGACGTCGAGGGGATGCCGCCGATCTCGACCGAGAGGTGGTACGAGGCCCCGCCGCCGGGAGCCCGGGGGCGGGCGGCGTCGGCGCACGTGTCGACCGAAGAGCGGGTGCGGTCCCACGTCAGCGGGGCCGCGCTCGTCACCGTCTGCCCGGCGCCGAGGAGGACGATCATGTCGCTGGGCTCGCTCTGGCAGTCGGTCGAGCGCCACCACACGTCGGAGCCGCTCGTCACCGTGAACGACTGCATGGTCGTGCCCACGTTCAGTGTGCAGTCGGGTCCGTTGTTCTTGAGCGAGATGGAGAACTGGGGGTTCTCGTCACCGGAGTAGGTGTCGGCGCTGGTGACGGCATCGACCGCGATGTTGCTCGCCACGCAGGCCGCGGTCGTCGGCGTCGCGCCGGGGGTCGGCGTCGTGCCCTCGGTGGTCGTGGCATCGGCGGCACCGGTCGCCGAGGGATCGCCGGTCGACTGACCCGAGGGGACCGGAAGGGATTCCGCCGTGCTCTGGGTCTGCGGCTCGTCCTTGTCGGTCGACTCCGTCGCAGCGCCCGACCACGGCTGGGCGATCAGCAGCCAGACGGTCCCCGCGATCACGAGCAGCAGGATGAGCACCACGAGACGCCGACGGCGGTACACCGCCGGGGAGTGGCGTCGGCGCGGAGTGGTGCCGGTCATGAGAAAAGGGTAGGCCGAGGCATCCCTCGTTCCGGGTCGGCGCGCCCGCCGGAACGTGCCCTGATCTCCCAGCCGGAGGAAAAGCGGAGTCGGTAGGGTCGAAACGACCCCTCAGGAGGACCCATGAAGTGCCCGACCGACGGTTCCGTGCTCGTGATGAGCGAACGCTCCGGTGTCGAGATCGACTACTGCCCGACGTGCCGCGGCGTGTGGCTCGACCGCGGTGAGCTCGACAAGATCCTCGAGCGCGCTGCCCGTGAGGCGAGCCCTGCTGCGCCGGCTGCTCCCACGGCCCCGGCCGCACCCGCCGCGCCGGCATACGGCGGCCAGCCCGACTACCGCCAGCCCGACCCGTACTATCCCGCGCCGCAGCAGTACGACCCGCGCTACGGACAGTCCGGGTACGACCAGGGCCACCGTCGGAAGAAGAAGGAGCACTGGCTCAGCGACCTGTTCGACTGAGCTCCACGACCGGTGCCGTCAGAGGCGTTTGAGCATGCGGGTGTTGCCGAGCGTGTTCGGCTTCACGTGCGCGAGATCGAGGAACTCCGCGACACCCTCGTCGGGTGAGCGAATCAGCTGCGAGTAGACGTCGGGGTCGACGACCTGCTCGCCGATCGGCTCGAAGCCGCGGCGGGTGAAGAAGTCCACCTCGAAGGTGAGGCAGAACAGGCGCGCGAGGCCGAGACGGCGGGCGTTGTCTTCGAGCGCCTCGACGATCTCGCGGCCGACGCCGCGGTGCAGCCAGTCGTCGACGACGATGAGGGTGCGGATCTCGCCGAGGTCCTCCCACATGACGTGGAGCGCCCCGCATCCCACGAGGTCGCCCGCGGTGTCCTCTGCCACGACGAACTGCTGCGTCGCCTCGTACAGCACGACGAGGTCCTTGCCGAGCAGGATCCGGCGCTGGACGAACGGCTCCAGCATCGCCTGGATGCCGCGGACATCGCTCGTCTTCGCCGGCCGGACCCTGAACTCTGCCACCGGTCCAGCGTAGATGCCCCGGGTTCCTGACGACGAGAGTCAGAGCTCCGTGCGTCTGCCCATGAACACCGAATCGGGGCCGCGCTCGAGCTCGGCGAAACCGAGGCGCGAGTACAGGGCGATGGCGCGAGCGTTGTCGCTGGCCACATCAAGGTGAACGCCGGGGATGCCTCGATGCGATAGGTCCCCGAGCAGGTCGCGGATGAGTCGGGAGCCGAGGCCTCTTCCACGCACGCGAGGCAGCATGTCGATGTGGAGGTGCGCGGGGTACTCCGCTGCGACACGGGACGAGGCGGTGGGCGGGGCGTGGATGAGGTCGACCACTTCCTGATCCGCCACCGCGCGACCGACGGCGGCTCGCGGATAGTCCGCCCGAAGTCCGGGCCACCACGACGACTCGCACCATGCCGTGAAAGCGGCGGTATCGGTCGCGCACAGCAGATACCCGGCGACGCCGAGTTCGTCCACCACCACGACCGAGCGCGTCGCCGGCGCCACGATGTACGGGCCCGCGTAGACGTGGCCGAGCAGCTCCCGCGTCCGAGGTTGAGCCTCTGCGACCATGCCGAGTTCGTCGCAGATGGCGTACACGGCAGGGAGGTCGTCAAGACGGGCGGGGCGTACGCGCATGCGTTGAGGATAATCACGACCCGCACCACGGACGAGCGGTGCGCGCCTACCCGACCCAGTGGTCTAGCCACTGGCTCAACCGACGACGGCGAGGTGGTCTGATCCGCAGTGGCCTTCGTTCCCGAGGGCAACGCGGATCGAGCCGTCTTCCTGCGACTCCTCACCAACGGCGTTGTGACGGGATCGTGATGAAGTGGTCTAGTCTGCGATTGCAAAGTGGATCAACTTCGGTTCTACTCGTTGCCGTGATCCCCCCGTCGAAGGCGACGACCCGCGAGCTCCTGCGGGGTCGGTTGCGCGAGCTCGTCAGCGATTCGCACGCCGGCACGCGCCTGCCCGGCGAGCGCGAACTCGCCGCAGAGTGGGGCGTCGCGCGTATGACGCTGCGTGCCGCCGTCGACTCGCTCGTCACCGAAGGTCTCCTGGAACGTCGGCACGGGTCCGGCACATTCGTCGCCTTCCGACCGGTTCTCCGCATGCTCGGGCTGACCTCCTTCTCAGAGGACATGCGTTCACGCGGCCTCGTCCCGTCTGCGCGCGTGCTCGAGTTCCGCACGATCGAGGCCGACACCGCCTTGGCTGAGCGGCTGCAGATCCCGGGGGGATCGCCGGTCTTCTCATTCAGCCGACTGCGGCTCGGCAGCGGCGAGCCGATGGCCATCGAGAACGTGCGCATCCCCGTGTCGTACGCGCCGCAACTGACCGCGGCCGATCTCGAAGGCTCGCTGTACGAGGTTCTCGCATCGCGCTACAAGATCGTCGCGAACGCGGCCAGCGTACTCATCGAGCCGACGCTCGCCGATGAGGGTTCCCGGGTGCTTCTCGAGATCGACGCGGATCAAGCCTGTCTGCGCCTGCGCATGGTCGATGCAGATCGCACCGGCCGCATCGTCATGCTCGCCTCGTGCCTGTACCGGGGCGACAAGTACCAGCTGCGCGCCGAAGTCACGGGCAGCCCGGCAGGGTTCGGCCGCGGGCAGGTGTCGCCGTGAGCGCCGCCGGAGGAGGTGTTCTGGCCGTCGATGGCGGCCAGTCCACGATTCGAGTGCGCCACTCGAGTGGAGCAGCCGCAGACGCGCCCGGCGTGAGCTGGGGACGTGCCGACACCATCGCGGCCACGGCCGATGCGGTGCTCTCGGCCTGGCGATCGGCCGGCTCCCCGCCGACGACGATCGCCGTCCTCGGATTGACCACGATTCCCGAGAACGTGCGCGAACTCGACCGGCTCGCCCAGCTCATCGCCGCAACGACAGGGGCGGAGCGCCTGCTGATCTGCGACGACGGTGTCACCAGTCATGCCGGCGCACTCGGAGGCGAATGGGGCATCGTCCTCGCCGTCGGCACCGGCGTGGCCTGCGTCGCACGGCCGCGCACCGGCGGCACCAAGTTCATCGGCGGTCACGGATTCCTGCTCGGCGACGAGGGGGGCGCCTTCTGGATCGGGCGAGCCGGCCTGGCATCGGCCCTGCGAGCAGCCGACGGCCGCGGCATCCCGACCCGACTGCAGTCGTCGGCGGCCGCGGCATTCGGAGACCTCGACGGGCTGCCCATCCGCATCCACGCCGACCCGCGCGCGGTGGACAGCATCGCCCGGTTCGCGCCAGCCGTCGTTCATGCGGCGCGCGAGGGGGATCCCGCGGCACGCGAGATCCTCGACAGCGCGCTCGTCGAGCTGACGAGGTGCGTCCGAACCGGATGGGCCGCTGCCGGCGGCGAGCCCGGTGCCCCGCTGGCTGTGGTCGGCCGGCTCGCGGAAGAGCTGCGCCCCGAGCTCGAAGCCTCGTTTCGCGAACTCGCCGGATCGGTCGACCTCCGGCCAGCGCTCGGCGGAGGGCTCGACGGCGCAGAGCGGCTCGCCTTCGAAGCGTCGGCGTACGGCGACGCGGTACACGTCTGGACGAAAGGCTGACATGACAGAGACCGACATCGAACCCGGGCGCCGGTATCTCGCCGAGGTTGCACGGCTGACCCAGCGCGTCGCCGATGAGGAGTGGGAGAACATCTCCGCTGCGGCTCGAGCGGTAGCGACCGCGCTCGTCGCAGGCCGCGGCATCCACGCATTCGGATCTGGGCACTCGCACCTGCTCGCTGAAGAGATGTATTACCGCGCCGGCGGGCTGGTCGACGTCCGACCCATCCTCTTCGAGGGGTTGATGCTCCACGCGGACGCCGCGCTCAGCACGAACCTCGAACGGCTCACGGGGCTGGCCGCGATCCTGCTCGACGGCCACGACGTCGCGGCCGGCGACGTTCTGCTCGTCTTCTCGAACTCGGGCCGCAATCCTGTCACTGTCGAGCTGGCGACGGAGGCGAAGAGCAGGGGGCTGACGGTCATCGCGGTCACGAGCCGACGCCACTCCGCGTCGACGGCGCCCCGCGGTGGCGATCTGCGCCTGCTGGACGTGGCCGACATCGTGATCGACAACGGCGGTGCACCGGGCGATGCCGCGGTCCAGATCCCCGGGATCGAACGCACCGTGGCACCGACGTCGACAGCCGTCGGGGCATCCATCGTCAACGCGATCGTCGCCGAGGCCGTAGCGCTCGCCGTCAGCGAGGGAGTCGTGCCTCGTGTGTACGCGAGCAGCAACATCGACGAGGGCGACGCGATCAATGCGCTGCTGATGGAGCGGCGCGCATGACCGGCCCACGATTCGGCGTCGGCAAGACCGGTGAGCCCGCCTTCGCAGAGCGCGGCATCGTGGAAGGATTCTACGGCCGCCCCTGGACACACGAGCAGCGCCTCGACATGATCCGGTTCATCGGCGCACGCGGCATGAATCGGTTCGTGTACGCGCCGAAAGACGACCCGCTCATGCGCCGCGAGTGGGCGACCGAATACGACGCGTCGGACCGTGCCCGCATCGAGGAGCTCGTCAGGACGTGCGTCGAACACGGGGTCGAGTTCGTCTACTGCATCTCCCCAGGGCTCAGCATCCAGTACTCGAGCGCCGACGATACGGCGGCCCTCGTGGCGAAGCTCGCCACCGTGAGCGCACTCGGCGTGCGCCGGTTCGGCCTGCTGCTGGACGACATTCCCGCCAGGCTGCAGCACGACCAGGACGTGGCGCGGTTCCAGAGTCTCGCGCAAGCGCAGAGCGACCTCGCGAACACCGTGAACGAACGCCTGCGCGACATCGATGACCACGCCAGCCTCGTCGTCTGCCCCACCGAATACTGGGGCTACGGTGACGAGGCCTACATCTCAGAACTCGGCGCTGCGCTGGCGTCCGACATCGACCTCTTCTGGACCGGGCGAGCGATCTGCTCCGCGACCCTCGACGTCGCCGACGCCGAGACCTTCGCCCGTGCGACCGGGCGTCAGCCGCTGTACTGGGACAACTACCCCGTCAACGACGTGGCCATGGGTCACGAGTTGCACGTCGGGCCGTACCGCGGACGCTCCGCGGCCCTCGACGCGGTCTCACGTGGAGTCATCGCGAACGGCATGGCGTTGTTCGAGTCATCCAAGATCGCGTTCGCGACCGTCGCCGACTACCTGTGGTCGCCGCGGGACTACGATCCGGAGGAGAGCTGGCTCGTCGCTCTCCGCGACGTTGTGGGCGATGCCGATGTTCACGCATACCGCGACTTCGCCGAGAACGTGCGGTCGTCGTGCCTCAGTGCTGACGACGCGGCACATGTGACGCGTGCCCTGGAAGATCACGACTTCGCGATGCTCACCGGCGATTCTGCTCGCGCGGCCGACGCACTACTGCCGCTCGCCGCTCAGCTGCGCGCCTCGTCCGACCATCTGATGAGCGGAGACTGCCGCAACACGGCGCTCATGGCCGAGGCGCTCCCCTGGCTCGAGTCGTTCGAGCTCGGCGTCCGCGCACTCGAGCTCATCGGAGAGCTGACGGCGCGCGGGGAGCTCGACGAGAAGGCTCCGTCGTTGCTCAGCCCGCTGCTGGCTGAGTTCCGCGCTCGGCGGCGGCGCGTCTTCGGCGACGTCCTCGACATGACCCTCGACGACCTCTGCGGCCACCCGGAGTGGGCGTCATGACACATCCGCGCGCGGCGTCAGCACCCGCACGACCACACCTCACCCGGGAACAGGAGAAACGAATGAAGAAGCGGATTGCACCCGCGGCACTGGCGCTGGGCAGCGCAGCCGCCCTCGTGCTCACCGGCTGCGCCGGAGGCGCGGGAGGCGGCGATGACCAGACCCTCCGCATCGCGATGGGATCGCCCGGCGAGGCTCAGATCGCCGTCTGGGATGCGGTCGCCGAGCAGTTCGAGGAAGCCAACGAGGGTTGGACCGTCGAACTGAACTATCAAGACGACGATCTGTACCAGACCATCGGACTCCCCAACCTGCTCAAGGGGCGCACTGCTCCCGACATCTACTTCGAGTGGGTCGGCAACCGCCTGCTCCAGCGCGACCAGGACGGCTTCGCGGCGGACCTCACCGAGCAGGTCGAGAGCGGCGCGCTCGCCGGGATCCTCGATCCGGAGCTGTACAACGCCGCGACCGTCGATGGCCGGATCCTCATGGTCCCCCACGTCGCCGACGTCTCGAACGTCCTCTGGTACAACACCGAGCTGCTCGCCGAGCACGGCGTCACGCCGCCGCAGACCTGGGAGGACCTGCTCGAGGCCTGCGACACCCTGAATGCGGCGGGCGTCATCCCCATCGCATCCGGCAACAAAGACCTGTGGGCAGCAGGAAACTGGCTCGGCCACCTCGTCTCGCGCGTGGTCGGCGCGGATGTCTACGACGCGACCCTCGCCGGCGAGGCCAGCTTCGATACCCCGGAGTGGAAGAAGGCCTTCGGCTACATCGAGGAACTGCACCAGCACGGCTGCGTCAACGAGTCGGTCAACGCGATCGACGACAACGAAGGCGCACAGCTGTTCTTCCAGGAGAAGGCGGCGATGCACGCGATCGGCTCATGGCTCGTGAGCTGGGCGATCGATGAGGCGCCTGACCTCGATCTCGACTACGTCAACCTCCCGGCGATGCCGTCCGAGGTCGATCCGGGCAGTGTCGAAGGCGTCATCACCGGACACGTCGTCAACGCCGAGAGCTCGCCCGAGAAGATCGCGAAGGCCGCCGAGTTCCTCGCCATGCTCTACACCGCGGAGAACACGCAGGCATTCATCGAGGCGGAAGCCGTGCCCCTCAGCGCGACGGTCTCGGAATCGATCGACGAGCGCACGGTCCGACTCAACACCCTGCTCGGCGAGGCGGATGTCGTCATCAGACCGGCCGACACCGGGTACGACCTCGGGGTCGCCGATGCCTTCTACCGTGCACTCTCCGAAGTGCTCGGCGGCCGCACCTCGGCCGAGGACGCCGTGACGCAGCTGGCCCGACAGGTCGAATGAAGTGAGAAGACGAATGGATGCCTCGGCCGCGGCCGAGGCATCCATTCGGTCGTTCAGATCACGCGCTCGCCGCGACGGTATCGAGCGTGGCTCGCACTTCGTGAGGGGCGTCCAGCGTGGCCCGCAGCCGTTCACGGCGGGCGGGAGCGGAGCCGCGTCGTCCTAGGAGCGCGTCCAGGTGCTCGAGGCCCAGCAGCGCGGAGCCGATGATCGGGGCGTCGGTGACGATGGAGACGACGGCGCGCGGTGCTACCGCGCCGATGCGTTCGAACACGGGCTCGATGAGCGCTGGGTGACGGCTCGTGAGCATGCCGCCGCCCAACACGATGTCGATGGGCGCGTCGAGCGCATCGATGCGGCGGATCGTCGTGGTCGCGAGCAATGCGATCTCTTCGGCCTGACGCTGGACGACTCCGGCTGCGACGGAGTCGCCCGCGTCGACCGCTGAGAACAGCAAGGGCACCAGTTCGTGCAGACGATCACGGTCGATGGTGCCGAGGTGCATCCCTGTCGCGATGTCGACGGCGGACGAGCATCCGAAGTGCCGTGCGGCGAGGTGGGTCAGCAGAGTCGCCGGGCCACGGCCGTCCTCGTCGCGGCTGGCATGCCAGAGCACCTCTTTGCCGATCGCGAACCCGCCACCCCAATCGCCGGTGGCACGGCCGAGCGCTGGGTAGCGCACGTGTCGTCCGTCGCGCGCGATCCCGATGCAGTTGATGCCGCCCCCGCAGACGACGGCAACACCCGCTTCGGCGTCGGTGCCCGCACGGAGCATGGCGAAGGTGTCGTTGTGCACCTCGACGTGGGGGGCCCACCCATAGGCGGCGATCGCGTCGGCGATCGCCGCTTCCTCCTCAGGGAGATCGGCGTTGGCGAGATAGCCGGCGACGACGTCGACATGGGTGAGGCCGGCGACCGCGAGCACGTGTTCCACGGCAGGCGCCACCGTCGCGACGGCGGGGCCTGCTCCGATGATGTGAGGTGCGAAAGGCCCTGAACGCGCGCGCGCGACGACCGTGCCGTCGAGGGCGACGAGCAGCACGTCGGTTTTGCTGTTGCCCCCGTCGAAAGCGAGCAGTCGCGGTTCGGTCAGTGCGCCCACGGCAGCCACTCCTTGTTCTCGGCGATGAGCCGGTCGGCGAGCGCATGCGCGGTCGCGTACTGCCCGACGAGCGGATGCGCGAGGAGTGCCCGCACCACACGGTCGCGGCCGCCGTGCAGCGCGGCCTCCACTCCTAGCTGCTCGTAGCGCGCGACATGCGCGACAAGCCCCGAGACCAGTGGAGGTACCGTCGGCACCGGATGCGGGAGAATGCTGTCCGGCCCCACCTTCGCGCGCACCTCGATGACGGCCTCGTCGTCGAGGAACGGCAGGATGCCGCGGTTGCGCACGTTCACGATGTGATCGCGTGCTGCGCCCGTGCCGAGCAGGCTCGCGAGCAGTCCGACCGCGGCATCCGAGTAGTACGCACCGCCACGGCCGCGCAGCTGCGGGGGCGTGCGGTCGAGGGCCGGATCGGCGTACAGCTCGAGCAGTTCGGTCTCCAGTGCCGCGACCTCCACGGCGCGCGAGGGCCGGTCGCCGGCGAGCGACACCAGCTCGTCGTGCTGGTAGTAGTAGCGCAGATAGTACGACGGGATGACGCGCTCCGAGCGCAGAAGGGGGAGCGGCAGCTCGGTCTCATCGACGAGCGCATCGCCGTGCGCGTCGATGAGACGATCAAGCACCTCGGTGGCTGTCCCGTCGTCATGCCGGATGCGCGCGCCGAGCTCCCAGCTGAGGTGGTTGAGCCCGGCGTGGTCGAGCTCGATCCGTTCCGGCTCGACGTCGAGCAGCGAAGCGAAGAGCCGCTCGAAGCCGATCGCGACGTTGCACAGGCCGACCGCACGATGCCCGTCGTCGAGCAGGGCACGGGTCACCATCCCGACGGGGTTGGTGAAGTCGACGATCCAGGCGTCGGGATTGACGGCACGCACCCGACGGGCGATGTCGAGCACGACAGGGATCGTCCGGAGAGCCTTGGCAAGTCCGCCGGCCCCGGTCGTCTCCTGCCCGATGCAGCCGCACTCGAGCGGCCAGCTCTCGTCACGACCACGGGCCGTCTGCCCGCCGACGCGCAGCTGCACGAGCACTGCGTCTGCACCCACCGCGGCCGCCGCGATGTCGGCCGTCGTGGTGACGCGGCAACTACTGCCGGCCGCGGCGAGTATGCGCGATGTGAGTCCCGCGACGACCTCGATGCGTGCGGGGTCGGGGTCCACCAGCACGAGCTCCTCGACGGGGAGCGTCTTGCCGAGGCGAGCGATACCGTCCGCGAGCTCGGGCGTGTAGGTCGATCCGCCGCCGACCACAACCAGCCGAATACGCCGCCCGGTCATGTCGTGAACACCCGGTCGCGCGCGATCCCGAGGCTCATCAGCATCGCTCCGTCGAGGATCGGGGTGTCGGTCGCCACGGTGACGGTGAGCTGCGGCGCCGCGGGCATGATCGCAGCGAGTTGCCGGGCGACCTCGGCGCGCAGTCGTTCGCCGCCGAGCCGCGCGAGCTCGCCGGCGAGCACGACACGCGCCGGGTCGAGCAATGCGATGACCGAGACGATGGCGCACGCGTAGCGATGGCAGAGCTCGGCGACGATGGGCGCTGCGGTGGGATCGTCGAGCAGTGCGCTCAGCGCTTCGCGTCCGGTCGCTGCCTCGTGCCCAGCTCCGGCGGCGAGCCCGCGCAGGGCCTGCTCGCCGACGATGCGCTCGAGCGCTCCGTCCGAGCGGCTCTCCGCGTCGAACACCGCGCCGGGAATGAGCAGGAATGCGGCCTCACCGGCGGCGCCGCGACTGCCGCGATGAAGCGCCCCGTCGATCATGATCGCTCCGCCGACGCCATCATCAAGCCAGAAGAGGAAGAAACTTTCGGACTCACCCCGGGCAGCGTGCCGCTCGGCGATCGCGGCGAGGTTCACGTCGTTCTCGATGGCGACCGACGCGTTGGGGAACAGCATCCGCAGCTCGGCGCCGACAGAGGCGCGCTGCCAGCCGGGCAGATGGCCGACGTAGTTGAGAGTGTCGGTCGCGATGTCGTAGGAACCGGGAACGCTGACGACGATCGCGTCGAGCTGGTCGGGGGAGAGCCCTGCCATGTCGCAGCACGACCGGATGATGGCGGCGGCGCTCTCCGGGCCGTTTGCGGCCTGATCGTTCTCGTCCACACGCTCCATGACGATGGCCCCCGCGATGTCTGAGATGCGCACACGCACGCTCCCGGGGCGTACGTCCACAGCGGCGGCATGCCCGGCGGCCGGATTGATGCGGTAGAGCTGGGGTGCACGGCCTCCAGGACCGGTATCGCCGAGCCCGCTGGGACGCACGAGGCCGCTCTCTTCAAGTCGCTGGAGCAGCGACGAGGCAGTGGGCTTCGAGAGCCCCGTGAGCGTACGCACGTCGCTGCGGCTCAACGTTTCGTGCTCGATCAGAAGGTCGAGCACGACGCGGTTGTTCAGAGTGCGTAGCAGGCCTGGCTGTGCGGGTGCCGGGCCGCGGCTGTCGCCTGGTGCCGATGCGTTCACCGCGATCCTCCGGGAAGTTAGGAAACTTTACTATCTAGACATTAACGGGCGTGAGTGGTGGTGTCAACGCCCGCTGGCGGTGACTTTCACGGCTTATGGCTGACCGAGTCGGACACGCGCCGCACGGGACCCCCTGGGCTGGCAGCGAACCAAGAGAAGACCACCACGCGACGTTGTCACACGCCGGCGTGGTGGTCTTCTCATGCGGCTCGCGTCGCCCTACTCCTTGATGATGCCGTGGTAGCGGCCCATCCAGTACGGCAGCGTGAAGGTAAATCCGACGACAAAGCTACCGCTGTTGTAGTCGTAATTGGGATACACCCCGGTAGTCTCGTGCTCTGCTTCGAAGGGATTCCCGTTGTTCTTCATTGCACGTCGCTCGTCGGGAGGCAACACGTAATTCGTCTGCTTGTAATCGTCGCGATCGCCCGGCTCGATGTAGAAGACGTCCTGACGGCTCGTCTGCATCGGAAATTCGATCTGATACTCGTACTGCCGGTACAAGTACCGAACGGCCGACTGAAGATCGATGTCCTTTCGTTCGGGGTGTGCCAGCTGGTACAGGAACGTATAGTACGGATTCTCCTCGCGCACCTCATTCACATACCACTGATCGAAGGACTTGACGATCTCGCGGCGTTTCGCCGGTTCATTCTCCTGCAGGATGAGCGGATACAGCGCGAACCAAGCGAGCTCCTCGTCCGAGTAGTTGATGTACTGCGTCCAGTCACTATGCAGCGTGGCATTGATGTTCGACCGCTCCTGGACATCGTCACCGGCCTCGCCATACGCGGCTGCATAATTGTCGCGAGTCACCAGCTCATTGTTGTTGATCCCGTAGGCATTGGTCGCCTGCCTGACGAGACGACGGTCGATGTACTCGTTCGCCATGCCGATATAGCCCTTGCCGTTGATATACGGCTCTTCCTTGCTGTATCCCGAAGCGTCGAACAGCAGCTCATAGGCGTCCTTGTATTCCTGCTTGCCGATGATGTTGCTGGCTGTCTTGAGGATGGACATCACTTCCAGCGCATTCAGCGGCGCATCCTCATAACCGTACGAAAGCGAATCTTCGCCGTTCGCGTCGACGCCGACGTGGGAGGCCCACTCCGGACGCTGCTCCATCGCACCGGTCGTGTCATTGAAATACTTGGCGAACCACTTGGACCACAGGGTCGATTTGCCGGTCGCGTCCTCGATGTAGAAGTGGTCGTCCTTCAAGATCAGATCGGTCATGCGCTCGGTTGCCTGCTCGATGATCCCCTTGAGCGCGAGCATGTCCGGATCGGCGCTGTCGCCCACCAGGTACTCGTTGGCCGCAAAGAACAGCGCGTAGTGGCCGATGACTTCATCAGACGACGTGTCCGCCTTGTAGACGATCTGGCTCATGTCAATGCGGCCATTCTTGATCGCCGACTCTGGGAACAAGTCGTTGAAGAACGTCGGGATCTGCTCGTAAACCGGCACTGTGAGCTGGAACAGCGGGGGGTTCGCAGCGCTCGTCCCGGTGTCCGCACTCGGCTTCGTCGTTGTATTGGTGGCCGGGGTGATCACAGGAAGCACTTGCTGCGCCGTGTCGCTCACCTTCACATAGATGTCAGTGCCCAGCTGTGCATCGGCAGGTCGGGAAGCGTTCAGCTTCGCGACCGCGTCCGCCGTCAGCGTGAGCCCGTTGTAGTTCATCTCGCCCTCTCCCCCTGAGGGGAACAGCTTGCCGCCGATCTTGGTCATCGCGTCTTTGGTCACACGGGCGACCGAGTAGCCGATCGGGTCGATGGGATTGTTGTCCTCATCGAAACGCTCCATGCTCGGAATGATGCCATTCGGATTCGGCGAGCCGTCCATCACAGGATGGAACCAGAATCCGTTCTGGCTCTGGTAGCCCGCGTCCGTACCGTCAGACGTCTGCGCTCCTGCTTCACTCGTCAACATGTACGAGCGCGCAGGGAAGCCGTTTCCACGGCCCGACACGTAGTCGAGCAAGAGCACCGCTTTCGTGGAGCGAAGCGCGGCAGCCTTCGCCGCAGCAACGTCCGCTTGCGAGCCGCCCTGCTCGAGCAGCGTCCTGTAGCGATAGATCTCGCCGATGGCGTACATCGCCGTCCACAGTCCGTCGTTGTCGGACGTATCCGCATGTGATGTGAACGTGCCGTCGTTGTAGTTGACCCCGCGAGAGGCGTCGGCGGGGGTGAA
Organism: Actinomycetota bacterium; assembly: GCA_030852935.1. Classification (GTDB taxonomy): domain Bacteria; phylum Actinomycetota; class Actinomycetes; order Actinomycetales; family Microbacteriaceae; genus Agromyces. The sequence continues at coordinate 15,050 of JALYWB010000050.1, forward strand.
GGTGAACCCCGCGTCCGAGGTCATTCCCCTGCGATCATGGACCGACTGAATGATGTCCTCATAGGCAGCGGCCTTCTCTTCCAGCGTCTTGAACGGCATCGCAATGTGCGTGATGCCTCGCGCGTTCTTGACCCAGATGCCGCCCTGTCCGTCGCTGGCGAGCGCGGTCACATGATCGTCTCCGTCGAACAGGTAGCGCGGTCCGGCGAAGTACTGCACGATGTCGCGCTCATCTTCTTCTTCGAAGTTGACGCGCTGCAGTCCATTCGCGGTTCCGATCCAGTAGACGCCCTCTGCGTCCTGCACCACACTCGTGACGTCCTCAGTCACTTCGATGGGCAAGAACTTCAGAGCCGTCCTGTCGGTCACCCACTTGATCTCGGGCGTCGTCGTCCCGGGCTTGTAGTAGGTGACCTCTTTCGTACGAGTGGGTTCCAGCTCGACTGCCGAGAACGAGGGTCCCTGAGGCTTGGCCGCGAGGGCCGGCATAGCAGGAAGCGACACCAGCAGAGCGGCGGCTGTAGCACCACCGATGAGCGCCTTGAGCTTCTTGTTCTTGATTGACATGGAGTTACCCTCCTTCCTTACTTGTAGATCCGGGCAACGCCGGATTCCGTGATCGCGAAGACGCCTTTGCCGCCATCGGAGATGAGCAGCAGCACGTTGTCGTCGACGAGTTGGTCGTCGGCTGCCTGGTACTCCGCCATCTTGTTGCTCTTCAGGTTGATCTTCACGACCCCGTGATCCGTGCCGATCCACAGGTGCTTGCGGTTGTGGTCGAGGACTGAGGTGTTCACGCCACGAAGTGCGGGGAAGAGAGACGGTTTGACGTCGAACTGGTAGTTGACGAAGGTGTTCGCGTTGGAAAGATCTGTCGGCATGTCGACAGCCGGGTTCGCGGTCGCGGGGTGATACGTCTCATCCTGAACGAAACCGATGTACATCTTCACGGCGGATTCCGCATCGGATGAACCGAGCTTGCTCAGGGCCTCGTCGTAGGTGTAGAGCACCGTCGTCTTCTGCGCGTGAGCGGGCGGGGCAGCGAAAACCGCTGGCGTCGCTCCCAGAAGGCAGGCGAGTATGGCAAAGATGAGAGCCGCTGGCTTCCATTTGAAGCGCATGGTTTTTCCCTTCCTGGTTGTGTTGTGGCACTGAAGTAACTGAATTCGATTCGGTGGCCACTTCGAGCTTTCGTCAGACCCTTAGCCGCGACCCTCGAGTAAGTTAGGAAACTTTCCTCTCCGGACGCTATCGGCCATGGAGCTCGCTGTCAACGGTCGGCTCCGCACTCTCCGGGGTCCGAGGCGTTCGCAGCCAGCGACGGCCCGAGACGCCCTCAGGCCGCCTGGACCCGCGACAAACTGCCCGTGAAGCAGCTCCAGCTGGAGGACATCTGGCGCCCGCCGATCACGACTCGGCTACGTTTGCCGTCCAGGTGGTTCCCGTCATTGACAGAACCAGTGTGTCTAGGGTCTAATCGGCAGATAGGAAACTTTACTAACTAGAGAGGTGACAACATGCGCAGAGTCGCACATGTCCGCCCGGTTCTGGCCGGTACACCCGCATCCGCGGCGAAGAGGCGCCTGCATGCTGCTGTCGCGGTGGCGACGGCGGGCGTCGCTGTTCTTGCCCTCGCCGGCTGCTCCGGCGGCGCGTCGGCCGCCGACGACCAGACCCTGCGCATCGCGATGGGCTCGCCCGGCGAGGCGCAGATCCGCGTCTGGGAGTCCGTCGCCGACGAGTTCGAGGCTGCCAACGACGGCTGGAAGGTCGATCTGAACTTCCAGAAGGACGATCTCTACCAGACGATCGGCCTGCCGAACCTCCTGAACGGCCGAAACGCACCCGACCTCTACTTCGAGTGGGCCGGCAACCGGCTCCTCGAACGCGACGCGGACGGGTTCGCCGCCGATCTCACACCCTTCATCGAAGACGGCCCCCTCACCGGCGTGCTCGACGAGGCCCAGTACGGAGCGGTGACCGTCGATGGACGGGTCCTCATGCTGCCGCACATCGCCGACGTCACCAACGTGCTCTGGTACAACACCGAGATCCTCGAGGCCGCCGGCATCGAGCCCCCGACCACCTGGGACGAACTGCTCGACGCGTGCGACACGCTCAACGAAGAAGGCTTCATCCCGATCGCGTCGGGCAACAAGGACCTCTGGGCGGCAGGCAACTGGCTCGCCCACCTCGTCTCCCGCGTCGTCGGACACGAGGCATACGACAAGGCACTCAACGGCGAAGCCGACTTCGACACACCCGAATGGCAGAAGGCATTCGGGTACGTGGAAGACCTCGCCGAGCACAAGTGCGTCAATGAGTCGGTCAACGCGATCGACGACAACGAAGGCGCACAGCTCTTCTTCCAAGGCAAGGCCGCGATGCACGCGATCGGATCCTGGCTCGTCAGCTGGGCCATCGACGAAGCACCCGACCTCGACTTCGACTTCGAGAACCTCCCCGCCATGCCCTCCGAGGCCGACCCCGACAGCGTCATCGGCGTCGTCACCGGATACATCGTCAACGCCAAGAGCGGTGAGGAGAAGCAAGAGAAGGCGGCCGAGTTCCTCGCACTGCTCAGCTCCGCCCAGAACACGCAGGCATTCATCGACGCCGAAGCAGTCCCCGTGACGGCAACCACGTCCGACTCCATCGACGAACGCACCGTCCGCCTCAACTCGCTCCTCTCGGAATCCGAAGTCGTCATCAGCCCGCCCGACACCGGCTACGACCTCGACACCGCCGACGCCTTCTACCGCAGCCTCTCCGAAGTTCTCGGCGGTCGCACCACCGCCGAGAACGCACTCACACAACTACAGGACACCCTCACCAAGTAACAACCAGCCGGGGCCGAGGCAACCACCTCGGCCCCGCCTGCGCGATCGGAGGACTCATGAGGGCACACCGGCCCTTTGCCCCGTATCTGTTCATAGCCCCCGCACTCGTCGTCTTCGCCTTCGCCGTGCTCGTGCCGTTCGTCTTCACAGGTGCGTTCAGCCTGACGGAGTGGGACGGATACAGCGACGCGGTGTTCGTCGGTGTCGACAATTACCTGCGCGCCTTCGGAGACGCAGTGTTCCAGCAGTCCTTCGTGAACGTCGTCCTGTACATCCTCGCGACGCTCGTCGTCGAGGTGCTCTTGGGCCTCGTACTCGCCGGCCTCGCGATCTCTGTCAAACGCGGATCGCTCTGGTTCCGGGTGGCGATCTTCACACCGGTCATGCTCCCCATGGTCGTCGTCGCGGTCCTCTGGTCCTTCGTCTACAACCCGGACTTCGGCCTCCTCAATGGGGCACTTCGCGCGTTCGGACTCGAGGACTGGACACGCGTGTGGCTCGGGGACGAGCGCACCGCGCTGCTTGCGATCTGCGTCGTGTCCGGATGGGTCTATGCCGGCTTCTACATGACGATCTTCTACGCGGCGCTCCGGCAGGTCCCGACCGAAGTCGTCGAGGCCGCCCGCCTCGACGGCGCGAAGGAGAGCACGATCTTCTGGCGAGTGCGAGTGCCCATCATCCGCAACTCGATCGAGGTCGCCATCCTCCTGTGCGTGACCGGCGGGTTCCAATCGTTCGACCTCTTCTACGTCCTCACGAACGGCGGCCCGTACCACGCGACCGAGATCCCGACGACGTACCTCGTGCAGGCGGTCTTCCACACCGGGGAGGTCGGCTACGGCTCGGCCATGGCCGTCGTCCTCACGGCCGTCGTCGTCGCCGTCGGTCTCACCGCCACGACGCTGCGCCGCCGCGCAGATCGGCCGGATCGCGCACCGCGGGGGCCGCACGATGACACGGCCGCGCTCGCGCCCGTGTCTCCCGCAGCATCCGTCGTCGCACCGGAGGTGGTCCGATGAGCATCGGGATCCGCCTCGTCCGTGGGCTCGTCTACGCAGGTCTCGCCCTGCTCGCGCTCGTCTTCTTCATCCCGCTCATCTGGATGGTGCTGTCGAGCTTCAAGACGAACTCCGAGATCTTCACGACCCCGTTCTCGCTCCCGACGGGATTCGACTTCTCGGTGTGGGCGGAGGCGTGGGAGGTCGGCAACATCGGCCGCTACGCGCTCAACAGCGTGATCGTGACCTCGGTGTCGGTGCTCGCGATCCTCGTGCTCTCGTCCGCAGCCGCGTTCGCCTTCAGCCGGTATCGATTCCGTGGGGCGAAACTGCTGCTCGGTCTCCTCTCACTCGGCCTCATCCTGCCGCTGCAGTCGTACTTCATCGCGCAGAGCACGATGTTCACGAACATGGGTCTGACCGACACCTACCTGGCCCTGATCATCCCCTATACGGCGATGGGGCTCCCCCTGGCGACGTACCTGCTCAAGGTGTTCCTCGATGCGATACCCGAAGAGCTCTTCGAGGCAGCGCGGATCGACGGTGCCGGAGACTTCCGCATCTTCCGCATGATCGCGATGCCGCTGCTGCGGCCCGGGCTCGCCACGGTCGCAGTGTTCTCGGCGCTCTCGTGCTGGAACGAATTCCTGCTGGCGCTCCTGTACATCCAGGACGACGCCCTGAAGACGATTCCGACGGGTCTGCTCGCATTCTCGAGCCGGTACGTGACGGACTACAGCCTGCTGTTCTCCGCACTGTCCATCGTGACGCTCCCGATGATCGTCATCTATGTCGTCTTCAACCGGCAGATCACCGAGGGTCTGACCGCAGGCAGCCTCAAGTAGGCCGCGAACGACGAAGAGC
>JALYWB010000088.1 GCA_030852935.1 Actinomycetota bacterium
GGTGTGCGCCGGGCATCCGCTCTTTGCATGTCCGCCCGTCGACCGGCGAGCGCCAGCGAACGTTTCGAAGCTCCACCCGGAGCGATGTCTCTCCGCGAAGTGCGGTGAACTCGTGAACTCGTGAACTCGTGAACTTGTGAACTTGGGAACTCGGGAACTTGGGAACTCGGGAACTTGGGAACTTGGAAACTTCGGGACTTGGAAACTTCGGGACTTGGAAACTCGAGAACTCGGGAACTCGGGAACTCGGGAACTCGGGAACTCGGGAACTTGAGAACTCGGGAACTCAGGAATTCGAAAGTTCGGGAACTCCCGGAACCCGAGCCGAGGCCCTCGAATGCGAGCCCTGGCTACCGGCGATTCCTACGCAAGCGGGCGTTTGTCATCGTGGGGAGTTGCCATGAACGCACGTTCACGCTAATGTCGTGAACATGAGTTCACACAACACATCCTCTGAAACCCCGCTGGCCTTCTCTGCGGTATACCGGCTCAACCCGGGTGCGCAGGACGGAATGTCCAGCCTCGTCGCCGAGTACGTCGACGCCGTTCGCGCCGCCGGCCCCAGCACGCTCGCCCTTTCGGCCGGCCTGAACGATGCGGGTACGACTCTGGCGATCTCAGTGCTCCATGCGGACACGAACGCGATGGAAGAACACCTCGTCGCCGTCGCACCGTTCATCGAGCGGTCGTTCCAGCTCGCCGCGGTCGAGACCATCACTGTCGTCGGCACCCCAGGTCCGCGACTCAGCGCCGCCCTCGAAGCGAACGGCGCGGCGGGCGCGAAGGTGGCCGTCGTCGAGTGCGACGGAGGCTTCATCGGTTCCCGCATCGCGGCCCGCTGATAGCCTGATCCCGCGATGAACCGGCCCCTTCCGATCCCTGACTCCACCCGTGCCCCGGCGCACGCCTGAGGCGACCGAGCGCCTGAGGGCAGACCTCATTGATCACGCTCGCACCCTCGTGCGGCGGGACGGCGCGACAGCCTTGACGATGCGCGCGCTCGCCACCGAGGCCGGTTGTGCGGTCGGCCTGCTCTACAAGGTGTTCGACGACCGCGAAGAGTTGGTGATCGAGCTCGCCGTGTCCGAACTCGGCGAGCTGGGTCGTCGCATGGCTGCCTGGGCCGCCCGGGCCGGCGCTCGCTCGGTCGGCGAGAACCTCGACCTCTACGCGAGCATCCTGCTCGATGCCGAACTGCCGGGCCTCGCCTATGCCGAGTCTCTCGACGCCAAGCGTCTGGCGGCTCGGCTCGCCGAATCGGCCGAGGCTTCGACCTTCTTCGAATCACTCGGCGACGCCGTCGCCGCGTACCTCGAGGGTGAGAAGGCCGCGGGCCGGGTGCGCGAAGACATCGACGGCTCGGCGTTCGGCTTCGCGATCGCCGGGGCGATCCACAACCTCGTCGCATCCGGGCCGGGCTACCCGCGCCCGACGCGATCGGAGCTCACGGCGCATCTGCACGCCATCGCCGGCGCCATCGCGACGGACTCGAGGTAGCTTCGAACGTGGTGGATCAGTGCGCGGCGGCGGCATCACTCCGTCGGTACTGGTAGGGATTGGTCAGGATCTCCACCTCGGGCACCTCGGGGTTCATACCCGACTTCCAGGTCTCGTCGCCGAGTTCGCTGCGCAGGTACTCGATGGTGTCCTCGAGCTTCGAGCGCACCGAGGGCAGGTCGCCGGCCACGAGCTTGCCGTTGTACTTGATCAGCTCGCCGCCGACCAGCACGGTGTGCACGTCGCCCCGACCGGCCTGGTACACGACGTGCCCGTAGGGGTTCACGATCGGCGTCATGGTCGGCGAGTCGTCGTTCTTGATGAGCACCACGTCGGCGTACTTGCCCGGTTCGAGGCTGCCGACCTCATCCCACTTGCCGAGCGCCTTCGCGCCACCACGAGTGGCCCAGTCGACCACGTCCTCGACGCGGATCGTCGCGTGCGTGATGGTCTCGCCGGTCTCGTGGGCGTGCAGGTGCTCGAACGAGCGGTCGGCGCCGATCGTCGATCGCATGGCCGCGAACATGTCGGCGCTGAACCACACGCTCGTATCGACCGACAGCGACGCCTGGATGCCGTGCTTGCGCAGGGCGTGCGCCGGTGGATACCCCTGACCGCACGTCTGCTCGCTCTCGGTCGAGAGCGACACGGTGCCGCCCGTCGCCGCGATCATCTGGTACGACTCGTCATTCAGCGTCGCCGCGTGCACGTAGATGTTGCCCGGCAGCATGACGCCGTTCTCGTACATGATGCGGATGCCGTTGTCGTTCGTCGCTCCCCACACGCCTGCGTGGGTCGTGACGTTGAGCCCGAGCTCCTTGGCCACCTCGAACGCGGGGCGCTCGGGGAAGTTCTCGTCGCCTGGCACATCGAAGGCGATCTGCGCACCGAAGAGCCGGGAGTCGTCGCGTGCCTTCTCGATGAGCCGACGCACCGCCGGGTCGGCCGTCCACTCCCACGGTGCCCCGGCGAGGTTGCCGTAGGCGAGCACGTAGCGGCCGGGGGAGTCGGCGAGCGCCTCGAAGGCCGCCTCGCCGTGCTCGACCGTGCGAAGACCGTGCGACCAGTCGACGCTCGTTGTCACGCCAGACTCGACGGCGTCGAGTGCGGAGACCAGGTTTCCGGCCGCGATGTCCTGCGGGCGGAACTTCATGCCGTGCTCGAGGTAGTACCAGACGAAGTACTGCGTGAGCGTCCAGTCGGCGCCGTATGCGCGCATCGCCGTCTGCCACATGTGGCGATGGGTATCGACCATGCCGGGCATCAGGATGCCGCCCTTCGCGTCGATCTCGAAGGCGCCATCAGGTGCGGGCAGATCGGGACCGACCTCAGCGATCTTGCCGTCGATGACGAGCACGTCGCCCTCGGGCAGCATGGTGTGGGCATCATCCATCTTCAAGACGATTCCGTTGCGGAACACGATGGGCTGGCCGGGCTTGGGAGCTGGGGTATCGCTCATGGTGACGCTCATCCTCCTTGATTCGCTGTCGCTCGCGCGCTGCTGCGCGCCACCTTCCGAGACGGCCGGCGCCGGGCGTGCGCCCTTGACATTGCCGAATCGGTCGACTTGACTCAGGTTAAGCACTACTGCACATCGATGTCCAGTCCTACTTGGCTTCGATTCCTCCTCGTCGGCGTTCGCCCGAGCGGTGGCAGCGGTGCGCGAGCCGTGGAGGAGCATCAGTGAGCGACAGCACGATCGTCATCGTCGGAGGCACCTCCGGCATCGGCCTGGAGATCGCGAGAGACACCATCGCGCGTGGCGACAAGGTGGTCATCACCGGGCGCGACCAGGCGCGTGCCGAGGAGATCGCGAGTACGTTGGGCCCCGCGGCATCCGGAGTCGCCCTCGACATCTCGGAGCCGTCGACCATCGCGGGGCAGCTGGCGTCGATCGGGCGGGTGAACGGCCTGGTGCTCGCCGCCATCGAGCGCGACCAGAACACCATTCGCGACTACGACATCGACCTCGCGCTGCGCCTCGTGACGCTCAAGCTCGTCGGCTACACCGAGACGGTGCACGCGCTGCTCGACCGCCTCGAGCCGTCGGTCGACACCGGCATCGTGCTCTTCGGCGGCCGCGCGAAAGACCTTCCGTACCCCGGGTCGACGACCGTGTCGACGATCAACGGCGGGGTCACCGGCCTGCTCAACACGCTCGCGCTCGAGCTCGCGCCCATTCGGGTGAACGCGCTGCACCCCGGCATCGTCGGCGACAGCCCGTATTGGGCGGGCAAGCCGGCGGGCGTGCTCGACCAGTACCGCAACCGCACGCCGGGCGGAGAGCTGGTCACGATGGCCGACGTCGTCGGCGCCGTGCAGTTCCTGCTGCGCAACCGCGGCGTCTCGGCAGTGAACCTCTACGTCGACCGGGGATGGGCGATCACCTAGCCGCGGACCCTCATGCTCCCAGGCCGGCAGCCGCCCCCGCCTTGCCGGCCTGGGCTCGACCGCTCAGCGCAGGTCGCGCCTGCTCACCTCGGCGATCGCACTCCAGTCGGCGTCCTTCAACTCAGGTTCGGCGAGGGCACGATCGAACACCTCGAACAGTGCGGCCATGGTCGCCGGCTTCACACCGGCGGACTCGGCGACCTCCTCGGCGAGCACGAGATCCTTGCGGCCGAGCGCGATGTGGAAGCCCGGCGGCGTGTACTCGCCCCGCGCGATCAGCCCGCCATACCCCTCGTACACGACGCCACCGAAGAGCGTGCTGGTGAGCAGCTCGACGAAGAGCTCGGGCTCCACGCCCTGCCGTTCGGTCATCGCGATCGACTCGCCGAGGGCCTGCATCGCGTGGATGATGTTGTAGTTCACGGCCGCCTTAACGGCATTCGCCACCGACGGTCGCTCGCCGAGTCGCCAGACGCGTGTGCCCATGACCGCGAGGTACGGCTCGACGGTGTCGACCGCGGCCGTCGGTCCGGCCGCCATGATGTTGAGCTTCCCGGCCGCGGCGACGGAGGGCCGACCGAGCACGGGTGCCGCGACATACGTCGCATGCGCGTCGGCGAACCGCTGCGACATCCGCTCGGCCAGTGACGGGCTGATCGAGGCCATCAGCACATGAATGCGCCCGGATGCCGCAGCCACCGCGTCGACGTCGAGCACCGACTCGACCGCCTCGTCGTTCGCGAGCATCGAGAACGAGACGTCGGCCGCCAGGGCGTCGGACGGGCGTTCGGCGCGCACCGCCCCGGCGGCGACGAGGTCGTCGGCCGCCTCGGGCGAGCGATTCCAGACCCGCACCGTGTGCCCGGCCTCGACGAGGTTGCGGGCCATCCCGCTGCCCATCGAGCCGAGCCCGAGGAACCCGAGCACGGTCATGCCTCGCCGCGCCCCCACGTCGTGTTGAGATGCGACTGCGCGTCGCGAGTGAGGTCGAGCGGGCCGCCGACGGAGTAGTACCGCTGGCCCGCGACGAGGAGTTCCTCTGCGGGGAACTTCGTGATCACCTCGCAGCCGTCGGCGGTGACGACGAGCTCCTCCTCGATGCGCGCTGCGCCCCAGCCGTCGGCCGACGGCCAGTATGTCTCGAGCGCGAAGACCATGCCCTCCTGCAATTCCTCGGGGTGGTCGAGCGAGGTGAGGCGGGAGAAGATCGGCTTCTCCCAGATCGAGAGCCCGACGCCGTGCCCGTACTGCAGGGCGAACGCGGCCTCTTCATCGGGGAAGCCGAACTCCTGGGCGGTCGGCCACACCTCGACGATGTCGGCGGTCGTCGCGCCGGGCTTCACGAGGGCGATCGCCCGGTCCATGTACTCGCGACACCGTGTGTAGGCGTCGCGCTGGGCCGCGCTCGCCGAGCCCACCGCGAAGGTGCGGTAGTAGCAGGTGCGGTAGCCGTTGAAGCTGTGCAGGATGTCGAAGAACGCCGGGTCTCCGGGGCGGATGAGCCGGTCGGAGAAGACATGCGGATGCGGCGAGCACCGTTCGCCCGAGATGGCGTTCACGCCCTCGACGTACTCGGAACCCAGGTCGTAGAGGGTTTTGGCCACGAGGCCGACCGCCTCGTTCTCGCGGACCCCGGGGCGCAGGAACCGGTAGAGGTCTTCGTACGCGGCATCCACCATCGACGCGGCCTGGGTCAGCAGCCGGATCTCATCGGGCGTCTTGATGCGGCGCGCCTCCATGAAGACCTGTTGCCCGTCGACCACCTGGATGCCCTCGTTCTGCAGGGCGAAGAGCACCGGCAGCTCGATCACGTCGACGCCGAGCGGCTGATCGGCCACACCGAACTTCTCGAGCTCGCGCTTGATCTTCTTCGCGAGGTCCTGGGCGACCTCGGCATCAGGGGGGAACGCGCCGCGCAATGTGGAGATGCCGGCTCGGGCCCCCGACTCGAGGCGGGGTCGCTTGGCGCCCTCGTGCGGCGCGTTCGGGTCGGCGTCCATCTCGGCGGTCGTCGTGTCGAGCCAGGGGTTGTAGAGCTGATGGTGCTTCGCCGCCGAGCCGAAGTCCCAGACGATCGGGTCGGTGTTGCGGGTCAGCAGGGCGAATCGAATGAGCTTGTCCATCGCCCACGTGCCGATGTGCGTGGCGCTCATGTAGCGGATGTTCGAGAAGTCGAACGCGAGCACGGCGCCCAGGTCGGATGCGTCGAGCTGCACCTTCA
>JALYWB010000126.1 GCA_030852935.1 Actinomycetota bacterium
TGCCGCGCCCGTGCGTGCCGCCCCCGTGCGTGCCGCGCTCGGGCCTGTTCCCGTGCCGTCGTCGTCGCTCGGGGCAGAGGCCGGAGCGGTAGCGCCGATCGTGCGCTCGAGCTCCGTCAGCGCGTCGTAGCGCTCGCGTGTGCCCGCGCGGCCGAGGTACCGCACGGCGTCGAAGTCGGCGGCGGCAGCCCGAAGCGACTCCTCATGAGCGGGGAACGGCACCCTCGCGGCATCCGCGACGCCCCGCGCGGTGGTGCCGGGATGCACCCGGATCAGGTCGCGCTCGACGATGCCGCGCACGAGCGCACGGAAGCGTTCCTCGATGGCGAGCGGCCAGTCGCCCGCGGCTGCCGCGGCGACGGCCGCCCGCCGGAGCGTTTCGAGATCGCGCCGGTCCGCGTCATCGAAGAGTGGGACGGCGGCCAGGCGACGGCGACGCAGCCGGGGTATGCCGTAGATCAGCAGGCCGACCGCGACCACGACGGCGACGACCACGACGAGGAGCAGGGTGAGCAGCGGACCCGGCAGGCCACTCGCGCCCTCGAACAGACTGATGAACCAATCGCGGATCGCCTGCATCGCGAGGTCGAACGCGTTCGGCTGCGCGTTCTGGTACTCGGGTTTCGCGAGTTCGTCCTCGAGCCATCGGCGCGCCTCGGGAGCGTCGGGATCGAGCGGCATCGATCGGAACGAGCTCAGGACCACGTGTCGGGTCGTTCCGTTCCGGCGGGCGGAGGTGCGGTGGCCGAGGTCGTCGCCGCGTCGTCGGGTACGCGATACGGGTCATCGACGGGCCGGCCCGCGTCGCGTGATTCGACGTGGCGTTGAAGCTCGAGGTCGAGGCCCTCTTTGCGCATCCGCAGGTCGATGTAGATCACCGCGACGAGTGCCGCCTGCACGACCGCGGTGATGGCCCCGATCAGGAGCGAGATGATCACGGTGATCACCGTCGTCACGATCGTGATCGTGAGTGCGGTGCCCGTGCCGGTCGGATCGATGATGACCGCAAGGAGAGTGCCGAGGAGCGACACGGGTTGGACCACGATGTTCGCCGCCACGTTGAGGATGACGGACACGAGCAGCAGTGTGCCGAACGTCCGCCAGTAGAAGCCGTTGGTGAGGCGCCACGACCGCGCAACGGCGGCGCGGATGCCGGCTCGCTCGAGCACGATCACGCTCGGCACGAGCGACACCTTCACCCCGAGCCACGCGCCGAGCACGACGAGCCCGAGCCCCAGCACGATGGCGAGACCGATGCCGATCAGCAGGCCGGCTACGTCGAACGAGGCCGCCAGCACGATGACGAGCGCGACGAGCCCCAGCGCCACGAGCAGGGCTGCGCCGACGAGCAGGGTCCACCCGACGAGCGGCCAGATCCGGGATGCCGCGCGTCGCCACAGCGCGCCGAAGCCGAGCTTCTCGCCCAGCGTCGCGCTGGCGACCTCGATGACCATGACGCCCTGCAGGAACGCGCTGGCCACAACCGAGATCCCGACGGGAACGAGCATCAACAGGAGGAACCCGCCGACGGAGCCCGACAGGATGGCATCGGTGTCCGCGGTGGACGCGTTCTCGATTCGCGAGAACGTGATCGCGAGGAACGGCACGAAGACCGCCGCGGTCGCGATGACTGAGACGAGCTGCACCACGAGGCCGCTGCCGAACGTCGCGGCCGGGTTGTGCCGGAGTGTGCGGAACGGGGCCCAGAGCAGGGTACCGAACCCGAGCGGACGCAGGGGGAGCAGCCCGGGCTTCGGCGGAGGTGTCCACCCGCCTGTGGCGGGTGCCGGGACGGGGGTTCCGAGGGGCGGAGGGGGTGCCGCTGCCGCGCCATACTGCGGCGGCGTGGCATCCGCTGCCCTGGATGGTTCAGAAGGTGCGCCGGGGGCCTGCCAGTCGTGATCTGACACCTGCATGCGCTCCTTCCGGCGGGGTGTCACCATGCTTTCACATTTCGCGCTCCCGGCGCGGTGCTGAAATCACGTGGGCACATGGCCCAGACGGCATACAGCGATCGTTCGGCCGACTCACGGCCTCCAACGACTACAGTGGAGCCACTGCCATCGGCCGTGCCCTGAAGCACGGCCCAGACGGAGAACGAACGGATGACCCAACGCGTACTCGTCGTCGACGACGACACGGCCCTCGCTGAGATGATCGGCATCGTGCTGCGCACCGAGGGCTTCGAACCGACGTTCTGCGCCGACGGCACCGGTGCACTCGCCGCGTTCCGCGACACGAAGCCCGACCTCGTGCTGCTCGACCTCATGCTGCCCGGGATGGACGGCATCGAGGTGTGCGGACGCATCCGTGCCGAGTCGGGCACCCCGATCATCATGCTCACGGCCAAGACCGACACGGCCGACGTCGTCAAGGGGCTCGAATCGGGCGCCGACGACTACATGGTGAAGCCCTTCAACCCGAAGGAGTTGGTGGCGCGCATCCGCACCCGGCTCCGTCCTGCTCCCGACCCCGTCGTCGAGACCCTCGCCATCGGCGATCTGACGATCGATGCAGCCGGCCACGAGGTGCGTCGAGGAGACGAGCGCATCAACCTCACCCCGCTCGAATTCGACCTCCTCCTCACGCTCGCCTCGAAGCCGCAGCAGGTGTTCACCCGGGAGATGCTGCTCGAGCAGGTGTGGGGCTACCACTACAAGGCCGACACCCGCCTCGTCAACGTGCACGTGCAGCGGTTGCGTGCGAAGGTCGAGCACGACCCCGACAACCCGCGAATCGTGATGACCGTTCGCGGCGTCGGCTATCGGGCCGGCGCGACGACGTAGGTCCCGCATGTCTGCGGCCGACTCCTCCCCACTCTTCGCCGCGGGTTCGTGGCGTGAGCTTCCACGTCGCCTCGTGGCGCTCTGGCGTCGGTCGCTGCAATTCCGCACGGTCATCATCACGCTCGGGCTCTCGGGGCTCGCGATCCTCGTGATCGGGCTGTACATCTCGTTCAGCATCGCCTCGCAGCTGTTCCAGTCCGAACGCGAGAGCGCACTCGGGGCGTCGAACAACGCCACCGCTGCGGCCCAGGGCATCCTCGAGTCGACCGACGCCACGGATCGGGCCTCGCTGCAGGCGGTGATGGGCTCGGCCATCGAGGCGGCCGTCAGCGTGTCGGGGAGCGCCGATTACGGCCTCTTCAGGGATCCGGATGCCGCGGCGAACCCGTTCGCGCCACCCGACCGCCTGAGCCGCAACCTCGGCGGCGTCATCTCACCCGAGCTGCGCGCGCAGGTGCAGGACGACCCGGGCGGCCAGTACTGGCAGTCCGTGTCGCTTCCCGGCCCTGACGGCGAGATGGGCCCCGGCATCATCGTGGGCAGCGACCTCGAGGTGCCGACGGCCGGCCGGTACGAGCTGTACATCGGCTACTCCCTCGCCGAGGCGGAGCAGACGCTCGCGTTCATGCAGGTCACTGGCACGGTCGGGGCCGTCGCGTTGCTCGCGCTGCTCAGCGCGATCACTCTCGTTGTCGTGCGCTGGGTGATCGAGCCGATCCGTGCAGCTGCGGCGACGAGCCGGCGCCTGGCGGCGGGCGACCTCGGCGTGCGCATGCCCGAGAAGGGCGAAGACGAGCTGGCGACCCTCGCGGCGTCGTTCAACGGCATGGCCGACAGCCTGCAGGCGCGAATCCGCGAGCTCGCGGAACTCTCGGTCATGCAGCAGCGGTTCGTCTCGGATGTCTCGCACGAGCTGCGCACGCCGCTCACCACCATCCGTCTCGCGGGCGACGTGCTCTACGGGCAGCGCGAGGATTTTCCCGGCCCCACCTCACGCACGGTCGAGTTGCTGCACCAGCAGACCGACCGCTTCGAGCAGCTCCTCGGCGACCTCCTCGAGATCAGCCGCTACGACGCCGGATCGGTCACGCTCGAGACCGAGCCGACGAACCTCGTGCACCTGGCGGGCGACGCGATCGAGTCCATGCACGAGCTCGCTCGTGAACGGGGGAGCGAGTTGCGGCTCGACGCCCCTGGCGGGCACCTCGACGCCGATGTCGATCCGCGTCGCATCCGCCGCATCGTCCGCAACCTCATCGGCAACGCCATCGAACACGGCGAAGGTCGCCCGATCGTCGTGTCGGTCGACAGCAACGAGACGGCGATCGCCCTTTCGGTGCGTGACTACGGCCTCGGCATGAGCGAGGAGGATGCGGAGCGCGTGTTCGACCGGTTCTGGCGAGCCGACCCGAGCCGGATGCGCACCATCGGCGGCACCGGGCTCGGCCTCGCGATCTCCCTCGAAGACGCGGTCGCCCATGGCGGCATGCTCGACGTCTGGTCGAGGCCCGGAAGGGGCAGCGTGTTCCGGCTGACGCTGCCGAGAACCGCGGATGCCGCGGAGGTCGTCCCCCCGCTGCCGCTGGCTCCCGATGATCCCGACGCCCTGGCTCCGCCGAGGACCCGAGCCGTGCCGGCCATCGACGGGGACGAACTCGACGCGGATGACCTCGACCAGCAGGGCCGCGCGGACGACCGGGCCAGGGAGGTGCACGATGCGTAGGCGGCTCGTCGCGGCATCCGTCGCCCTCATCGCACTCGTGCTGACCGCCTGCGCGAGCATCCCCAGCACCGGGCCGGTGCAGCCCGGGGGTGCGGCACCGGCGGGCCCGGTGCCCGACGTCGACATCCTGGTGCCCGGCCCTGCGCCCGGTCAGACGCAGCGGGAGATTCTCGAGGGCTTCATCCAGGCCGCCCTCAGTCCTCGCAACGACTACCAGGTGGCACGCGAGTTCCTCACCGAGGCGTTCAACGAGGAATGGCAGGCCGACGCCGCCGCCACGATCGACGTGCTCGCCGACCGAGAGATCGAGACGGTCGGCGAGACTTCGATGCAGGTTGAGGTGACGCCCGCTGCGTCGCTCGGCGGCAACGGGCAGTACGAGGAACCCGATTCGCGCACGCCGATTCCGCTTGCCTACCAGTTCGAGCAGGTCGACGGTGAATGGCGCATCTCGAGTGCGCCGAGCGGCATCGTCATCGACCAGGCGAGCTTCGCGCAGGTCTTCCGCGAGTACACGGTGTACTTCTTCGACCCGACCTACCGCTACCTCGTGCCCGACGTACGCTGGTACGCCGTGCGCGAGTCCGCGCAGACGAGCATTGTGCAGGCCATGATCGCCGGCGCCGCCGACTGGCTGGCCCCCGGTGTCGTCTCGGCGTTCCCCGAGGGCGTGCAGCTCGAACCTGCTGCGGTGCCGGTCACGGGCAACTCGGCGAGCGTCTCGTTGACCGGAGCGGCGTTCGATGACCTGGCCACCGTGCAGCGCATGCAGGCCCAGCTCGATGCGAGCCTGATCGGCGTACGCAGCATCTCCTCGGTCGACCTCTCGCTCAACGGGGTCGAGCCGGATGCGCCCAGCCTCTCGCCGGCGCCCATCACCAATCCGAGGGTCGACCCGCGTACGGTCGTCTTCGACGGCGAGACGTTCGGTCACCTCGCGACGTCGGGCGAGCGGATCGAGCCGATCCCGGGACTGTCCGATCCGGTCGCGGCGATGGCCCCGACGGGCGCGGCACTCGGCCGCGACGACGAATCCGTCGCGATACGGAACGCCGCAGGGGTCTCGGTCATGCGCGTCGGCGATGAACCCGTGCCGCTCGACCCTCGCGGGGGTCTGGTGACGCCGGCCATCGACGGCGAGGGCGTCGTGTGGTCAGTGCCCGCCGACGCGCCCGATGAGCTCGCGTGGTTCGCGCCCGACGGCACGTCGGGGCAGGTGGCCGTGCCGTGGAGCGGCACCTCGATCGCAGCGATCGAGGTGTCGCGGGATTCGACCCGCATCATCGCCCTGCTCGCCGACGGGGCGCGCACACACTTCGTCGCCACGTCCATCGAGCGGGCCGGCGATGGCAAACCGGTCGCGCTCGGCACCACCACGCTGCGACTCGACGATATCTCGGGCACACCGCTCGACGTCGCCTGGCTCGATTCGCGCACCGTCGCGTCGATCACCGGACTGCCCGACGGCAGCACGCGCATCGTCACGCAGGAGCTCGGCGGCTTCGCCCTCCAGCGCGACGGTCCGGTCGGCGGCGTGCTCATCGTCGGCGGTAACAGCGACCTGCGTGCGCTCACCGCGAATGGCGAGCTCGATGTACAGAGCGGCGTCGGGTGGCAGGTACGTGCGACCGACATCCGGTTCGTCGCGGCGCAGCAGCCGCGCTGAGCGGTCACCCGTCCTCCCCAGCGTCGTCCGTGCGCGGGTCCGCACCCCGCAGCGGCCGCCGTCGCGCGGCTGTCGTTGGCCCCGGGGGAGAGTCGGTGGATGATCGCGCGGTTCTCTCGGGTCGCCGGCGGCGTGGCCGACGACGTGCGCCGCGGCATCCGTCGTGCCGTCGACGGGCCGGTGCGCGAGGCGGCACTCGACGCACTGGCCGTGCTGCTTCCCGTCACATGCGTCGGCTGCGGCCGCCACGACCGTGCCGTCTGCCCCGGATGCCGGAGTGCACTGCGTGCCCGCACGCGACTCGTCGAACGACCGGAGCTCGGGGCGGCCTGGGCGGCGCTCGAGTACTCGGGCGAGGTCGCGACCGCGATCGGTGCCTTCAAGGACGGCGGGCGCACGGATGCCGCGGCCGCCCTCGCCCGCGCACTCGGCGCCGCGATCGAGGCGGCCCTCGCCGGGTGGCCGAGCGGCTCGGTGGAGGTGTGCACCGTGCCGTCGACGCCTGCGGCGATGCGCTCCCGCGGGTACGCACCCGTCGAGCTGCTGCTCGCCCGACGCGGCATCCGCTCATCGCAGGTGCTGTCGCTCGCACGTGCTCGATCCGACCAGGCCGGGCTCGACGCCGACGCCCGGCGGTCGAACGCGGAGGGCGCATTGCGGGCGCGGCAACCCCTGTCGGGGCGGCGATTCCTGCTCGTCGACGATGTGCTCACGACCGGGTCGACGCTCGTCGAAGCCCGCCGAGCGGTGGCCGCGGCAGGCGGTTCGGTGGCGGCCATCGCGGTGCTCGCCGAGACTCCACTTCGGCGAATCAGGGCGGGGTGAACGCACGGGAAACTCTCCGTGACATTGCCACACAAGCGGGCTACGGTGGCAGGACAGGCGTGGTCGATCCACCCTTCAGACCCGGGTGACACGCCGGTAGATGGAGGTCGTCATGGAACTGAACATCGTCGGACGAAACCTGGGAGTCACCGACCGATTCCGCGCCTACGCGGAGGAGAAGTCGGAGAAGGTCACCCATCTCGCCGAACGAGCCATCTCCCTCGACGTGAAACTCACTCGGCACAATGAGAAGAACGGCAATGCCGGCGTCGATCGAGTTGAGCTGACCCTCGTGGGCAAGGGGCCCGTGGTGCGGGCAGAGGCCGACGGTTCAGACAAGTACGCGGCGTTCGACGTCGCCCTCGGGCGCCTGCTCGAGCGCATCCGCCGCGCAAAGGACCGCCGAAAGGTGCATCGGGGCCAGCGCCGTCCCACCTCCCTCCGTGAAGCGACCGATCTCGGGTTCAGCGATGTCGGGGTGCAGGCTGCGGCACCCGAGGTGCTCGAGCAGGTGCGCACGGGCAGTATTCCGGTCGTCGAGGACACCCACCAGGCTGCCGAGGAAGATGAGGTCTACTGCCCTGTGGTCATCCGCCGCAAGGTGTTCGCCTCAAATCCGATGACCGTCGACGACGCCCTCTACTACATGGAACTCGTCGGGCATGACTTCTACCTCTTCGTCGATTCGGAGACCGGGCGGCCGAGCGTCGTCTACCGCCGCAAGGGGTGGGACTACGGCCTGATCGGCCTTGACGACAACGCCGATTCCGGAACGGGCGAGTCCGTTCCCGAGTTCGAGCGCGCCACGGCCTGACCTGTCGCTCGTTGAGCCCGTCGCTCGCTGAGCCCGTCGAAGCGAGCCCGTCGCTCGCTGAGCCTGTCGAAGCGAGCCCGTCGCTCGCTGAGCCCGTCGAAGCGAGCCCGTCGCTCGCTGAGCCCGTCGAAGCGAGCCCATCGTTCGCTGAGCCTGTCGAAGCGAGCCCGTCGAAGCGAAGCCCTTCGACGGGCTCAGGGAACGAGCAACCACGACTCAGGATCCCGGCAGGTTCACCGGTAGCATGGTTATGATGACCGTCTGCACGGCGGCAACGGGCATGCCCGGGCGACCCACCCGACGAGCATGCGTCCGACGACTACAGGAGAAACATTCGTGGCTTCGATTCTGGAACGTGTCCTCCGCGTCGGCGAGGGTCGCACCCTCAGGCGGCTCGAGAACTACGCGGCGGCGGTCAACGCG
>JALYWB010000145.1 GCA_030852935.1 Actinomycetota bacterium
CTCGGCGCTCATCCCGCGATCATTCCATGCGCGTCCGAACACCGAGCAATGTCGGTGGGTGCTGAGACACTCTCACTATGGACGGCATCGAGCTGCGGCAGACTCGCCAACTGCAGGTTGGCGACACACTCGAGAACGCCTTCGGCCGCACCTACGAGGTCACGAAGGTGTCGCCGATCGGGCGCGGCATCCGAGTGCACTACCTCACCGCCGACGGGGTCGCCGGCCGTTTCACCGCCGCGCCCGAGGCCATCAGCCGGGTGCGCGTCGCTCCGGTCTCGCACGCGGCCTGATTCTCGCCTTCCGTGTGCGAGGCGCCGAGATCGCGAGCGACGGATGCCGCCGGGTCGCGCTTCCGCCCGCCTACCCCTCCTTCAGCGGGAGCAGCTCGCCGTCGGTCTGGCACGTCGGGCAGTACTGGGCGGTGGTGCTCGCGAACGAGAAGTCGCGGATCGTGCCGCCACAGACCGGGCAGGTCTCACCCGCCCGGCCGTGCACCTGCATCGACGCCACCTTCGCGGCCTTGAGCTGATCCATCGGCACGCCGCGGCGGGCGTCGATCGTGGACCTGATGGTGCCGACCGTCGCCTCGAAGAGACGATCGAGTTCTTGCTCGGTCAGCGCCGCGGCGTGCGCGACAGGAGAGATCTTGGCCGCGTGGAGGATCTCGTCGGAATAGGCATTGCCGATGCCGGCGAGCGACTCCTGCTCTTGCAGCACTGCCTTCACCTGCTTGCGGCGTCCGGTGACGACACGGTCGAAGTCGGCGCGCGAGAACTCCGGATCGGCCGGGTCGGGCCCGAGTTTGGCAATCGCCGGAACCTCGGCCGGGTCGTCGACCACCCAGCAGCCGAGTGAGAGCCACTCACCGGCATCCGTGAACTCGAGCGTGCTGCCTTCGTCGAAGGTGAAGGTGACGAGCGCGGGCGGCGGTTCGTCAGCTGCATCCGCCGCATCGGCCGCAGCGGTCACGGCGGTAGCATCGGCCGCCTCAGCCGCAGCAACGACGGCAGCGGCATCCGCCTCGGCCGCCTCAGCCGCGTCGACCTGCCAACGTGCCCATCCGTGCCGGCCGAGCGACACGACGAGGTGCGCCGCACCGAACGCGACATCCACGAGCTTGCCGTGCCGCGTTGCGCCGGTGACGCGCTCGCCGACGAGCGACTCGGGCGGCCGGCCACGGGTCTTCGTCACGCGGAACTCGAGCACGTCGACCCCGGTGAGTGCACGCCCGGTGAGGCGCTCACCGAGCTCTTCGACGAGGGCTTCGACCTCGGGCGACTCAGGCATGACGCCAGCCTCGCACATCCCACCGACCCTGTCAGGATGCATCGAACCGCTGCGAGCGTGAAGGACTTCAGGCGTACCGCGACGTGGGTCGTGCGGGTCCGACCAGACTGCTCGACGCGCATGTCAAGCCCCGTCCGTTTGCGGCAGTTGTCGTCTTATGGTCTTCTGACACGCCCGATCGGGGAGACGGGCAGTTCGATCGGTACCAGGGGGACGGCATGTACGACGCAGACTCGAGCCGGAAGCCGAGTTCAGTGACCTTGATTCCGGCGGGGCGCGATTCATGGCGCGCGATCGACCGCTCGTATCCCTTGAGCGATGCCAGGTGCTTGCTCGCCTACGTCGAGTACACCGGCGGTCGGTACGTCATCATGTCGCTCGTCCCACCGCTCGGCGGGGTAACCGAAGCCAGCAGCCTGGCCGAGGTGCGCGAGCTCGTGCGGTCTCTTCGAACGCATTCGGGCGCCGAGGCCTGAGGCGCTAGGCCAGGGAGGCGTCGGGATAAGGGCGTCAGCCGAACGCCGCGATCGCGTCCTCGACGAGCTGCGTGACCGATGCATCCTCGACGCCGCCGGGGCTGAACCCGAGCCGCACGACGACGAGACCCTCCGACGGCACCACGGTCATGCGCTGACCGTCGTGGCCGTTCGCCGAGAACGCGTCCTCGGGCAGGTCGAGCCACCGCATCGCGCCGTCGGGCATCGGGTTCACGCGCCAGCCCATGCCGTACCCCGGGTCGTCGGTCTGATCGACGTCGGTTCCCGTGAGGCTCTGGCGCATCCAGCCCTCCGGCAGGAGTTGCTCGCCGTTCCATTCGCCGTTCTGCAGGGCGAACTGTCCGATGGCGGCCCAGTCACGGGGGGTCGCCCAGAGGTACGACGAGCAGACCGGCGTGCCGGCGGCATCCGGTTCGAAGGTCGCCGACGAGAGCCCCAGCGGACCGAGGAGTTCCTGCCGGGGCAGGTCGGCGCCGAGGCCGGTGCGCTCGGCGAGCACCGAGCAGAGCAGGTTCGTGCTGCCGCTCGAGTACTGCTGGAACGTGCCGGGGTCGTGCTCGAGGGGCAGGCTCGCCACGTAGCCGGCCATGTCGTCTTCGAGGTAGAGCATGCGGGTGATCGGCGTGCCGAGGTCGTAGGTCTCGTCCCACTGCAGGCCGCTCGTCATGCGCAGCAGCTGCTCGACGGTGATGTCGGCGCGCGCATCGGTCCATTCGGGGCGCAGGTGGTCGTCGTCGAGCGCCACCACGCCCTGCTCGACGAGTACTCCGGTGAGCAGGCTGGCAACGCTCTTCGACATCGACCATCCGAGTTGCGGGGTGCTCGCGTCGAAGCCCTCGGCGTACCGCTCGCCGACGAGCTCGCCGTCCTTCACGATCACGATGCCGCGGGTGCCGAGCGCCGCAGCCTCGGGCGCCGGGAGGTCATCGCCGAATGCGCGCGCGATCGCCTCGTCGAGGGCAGGGTTCGCGGCAGGCGCCGGCGCGTCGACGAACGGGTTGCCGTGCGATTCGATCACGGATGCCGCGCCGAGCTCAGGCCTCTCCTCCGCGAGCGTGCAGCCGAACCCCTCGGTGTACCAGGCCTCCTGGCGCGCGAACGCCCCTGGCAGTGTGGCGGTCGTCGGGTCGCCCGCGCCGTCGACCTGCAGGTACGGCACGAGCGGGTTCGGCGGGAGGTCGGTCTCGGGATGTTCGCGTCCTGCGACCTCGGTGATGGCACACGAGTTGTGGGCGGCGTATCCGGTGCCCGTGAGGAGGATCGGCTGCTGCCACAGGTACGCACCCGTGAACGCGGCGATCAGCAGGAGGACGAGAACGGCGACGGTGGTGACGACGCGACGGAGAATGCGCACCAGCGGATGCTAGCAGCGCGGGCGATGTCGGCCGGTGCATCGTGGCCGGGACCCCGCACACGCGCCCGCGGGCGCGCTCAGAGAGAGCGCACCCGCGCGCTTCGGTACTTCGTACTTCGGTACCGGGTCTACTCCGCCGCGGTACCCCAGGTGAAACCGTCGGGGTCGGTGAAGGACCCGCCGTCGTTGTTGAGCTGCACGCGGTGCGACCCGCTCCCCTCGGCGGGGACGCCGGCGTCTTTCGCGAGCGCACGCCGCTTGTAGAGGCCGAGGCCGATCGGGCTGGAGCCCGTGGCGAAGTCGACGTAGCTGCCGAAGCTCTTGTTCACTGCGAGGCCGCGATCGACGTAGAAGCGCTTGCTGGAGGGCACGTCCTCAGCGCCGAGCAGGACGATGATGTTGTCGATCTTCCGCGTGGCGGGCCCGGTGTCCTTCTTCGCCGAGGTCGCGATCTTCCAGATCGCCCCGTCGGGTGCCTGGACGACGGCGCCGCAGCCCCAGAGTGATTTCGAGACGGGCTTCAGCACGGTCGCCCCGGCGGCAACGGCGGAGTCGAACAGGGCCGCGACATCCGCCGGCTGCGACACGATGAGCGACACGGTGAATCCGCGGAAGCCGCTGGTCGGGGCATCCGCTGCCCGCACGTGGACCTGCCCGTCGTCGAGCCCGAAGGCGTCGGCGTAGAAGCGTCGTGCCGCCTGCGGATCTGCCGCGTCGAGCGTGATGGAGTCGATGGTCGTGATGGTGATGTTGTCGGTGGTGTTCATGTCATCGACGCTATTCACACGCCTCGGCCGGCGCTTCTCGATTCCTGCTCGATGTGATCACCAGGCGCTTCTCACCAGGGCGCGCCAGTCGCCAGCGCGAGGTCGACCGCCGCGTCGACCGGACCGATCCAAGCCTCGCCGTGACCGGGAAGCGCCACCCGCGCCGAGGAGGACCGAAGCCGGGCGAGCGCATCGCGGGCTCGGTCCAGGTCGTGATGGAACATCGACGGCAGGAGTTGCGGCCCGGCGAACGGCGACGTGCGGTGCCGGGTCACCAGGGCGTCGCCGACGACGAGCACGCTTTCGCGATCGAAGTCGTACGCGGTGTGGCCGGTGGTGTGGCCGTCGACGAGCAGGGCCCGCGGATGCCCCGGCACGTCGATTCGGCCGTCGCGCTCGGGCAGCGACGTCACGCTCGGCACGGCAGGGTGCGGACGACCTTCGAGCAGGGGCAGGATGGCCGTCGCCCACCGGGCCACCCCCGGCCGGAACACGTTGCCGACCACGTCTGCGGGGCCGGCCTGCTGCACGAGGGTGCGTTGCACGTTCGGCACCTCCGCCGCGTGGGCATGTACGGGCGTGCCGAACTCCTCGGCGAGCCACACGGCGCCGCCGAGGTGGTCGGCGTGGCCGTGCGTGATGAGCACTGCGAAGACGTCGTCGGGGCGGCATCCGAGAGCCTGAAGCGACGCGATGAGCAGGTCTCGTTGGCCCGAGTACCCGGAGTCGATGAGCGTGACGCCGTCAGGCCCGAGGTAGACGACCCAGTTGACGTGCTCGGTGTGCACGAATCGCAGACGCTCGCTGACGCGGCTGACGTGGAACCGAGGCCGATCGTCGCCCATGGTTCCGAGGCTAGCGGGCGCGGTGGTGTGCCGCTCAGGCGACCGGAGTGCCGCCGGCGGAGTCGCGCGGCGCCGCCTCGGGATCGCGGATCGCGCCCGAACGTTCTCGTCGCCGCCGCACGGGTCGCCTTCGCGCGTCGATCGAGGGGTCGGGGTGATCCCAGACCTTGATGATCGCCCACCCGACAGCCGTGATCGGCACCGCGAGCACGGCGCCGATGATTCCGCCGAGGATGGTTCCGGCGGTGAGGGCGACGAGAATGACGAGCGGATGCAGCTTCAAGGACTGTGCCATCACGACCGGCTGGAGCAGGTCGCCCTCGAGCTGGTTCACCGCGATCACGATCGCGACCACGATGAGGGCGACGATCGGGCCGTTGGCCACGAGGGCGACGAGTGCGGCGAGGATGCCGGCGACGGTGGCCCCGATCAGCGGAATGAATGCGCCGAGGAACACGATCACCGCCAACGGCAGGGCCAGGGGCACCTGCAGGATGGCGAGGCCGATGCCGATCGCCGCGGCATCCACGAAGGCGATGATCGCCGTGCCGCGCACGTAGCCACCGAGTACCTTCACGCTCGTGTCACCGATGCGGCGCCCGCGGGCGAGGCGTTCGCCCTCGAACGGTCGCATGAAGAACGCCCAGATGCGGTCGCCGTCCTTCAGCAGGAAGAAGCCCACGACGACGACGAGGATCGCGCCGGTCACCACTTCTGCCGCCGCCGACACGCCCGCGAGGGCACCCGACGAGAACTCGGCGCTGGTGACGAAGTCGAGCACCTGGTCGCGAACCTCGTCGATCTGCTCCTGGT
>JALYWB010000164.1 GCA_030852935.1 Actinomycetota bacterium
GCCGCGACCGCCGCGGCCTCCTGCGCCGCACGGTAGTCGGCGAGTCGTTCCGACCAGGGAATCCAGTCGGGCGCAAGGAGTGCGGACTCGCCCGGCATCAGCTCCGTCTCGAGCACGGTCGGGTCACCGTCGTCGACGCGGGCGATGGTCACGCTCCAGTGCCAGCCCGGGTACCCGGAGAGATCGGAGGCGAACAACAGGGTGAGGACGTGCTCGTCCTCCACGAGATGGCCGACCACGGATCCGACCGTCTCCGCCGGCGTCACCTCGAGCAGGGCGCGCCGTGCGAGGTCGACCGACGCGAGCAGCACCTCGTCGGCAACCACGACGCGGGCCGCGGCATCCGTCGACTCCTCTGGCGCTGCGGCATCCGTCGACTGCCCCGGTTCGGCGGCTTCTGCCGACTCCTCCGGCGCAGCGGCATCCGTCGACTGCACCGGCGCGGTTGCCGTGGTGTCGGCCGTCTCCGAACGCTCAGGCATCGAGATCGTCTGCCACCTTGCGAAGCACCGCGGCGACGGTGCGCGCCTTCGACTTGTCGGGGTACCGGCCGCGCCGGAGATCGGCGCCGATGCCGTCGAGCACCTTCACGACGTCTTCGACGATGATCGCCATGTCGTCGGCGGGCTTGCGGTTGGCCTTGGCGAGGCTCACCGGCGCTTCGAGCACACGCACCGAAAGCGCCTGCGCGCCGCGCTTGCCCTCTGCGACGCCGAACTCGAGGCGGCTGCCTGCGCGCACGGTGGCACCGGCGGGGAGCGCCGACGCGTGCAGGAAGACCTCCTGGCCGTCATCGGAGCTGATGAAGCCGAAGCCCTTCTCCTCGTCGTAGAACTTGACCTTGCCGGTGGGCATCGTGTGGACCTCGCTCGCGTCTGTGTGCGCGCGGAAATCGCGGCACCGTACGCACTCCAGTCTACGGTCCGCGATCAGCTCGGGACGGTCGGATGCCGAAGACACCGGGCGGCGCTCCCTGCGCGGCCGCCCTGCCCTATTCTTGACAGGTGAGCGAATCCGGCCCCATCAGCGATCACCGCGTAGAGCGCGTCCTGGCCTACATGTTCATCGGTGTCGTCGGACTCTCGATCCTCGCGTTCATCGCGGTCATGGTCGGCACGATGGCGGGCGTCGGTGCGAACGACGGGTTCAGTTCCGGCATCTGGCCGATCGTCATCATGCTCCCGTGGTTCGGGCTGCCACTCGCCTTCCTCCTTCTCATTTCGTTGCTGATCGTGAACGGCATGCGCCGGGCGCGCAGCGCACGGGCCGGATCGAGCTGACCGGGTCGATGCTCGAGCTCGCCGCACGACTCCGGGAGCTGCCGCGAGAAGACCTCACGGCAGCATTACGATCACGCGAGTTCGATCCCGTCGGCGTTCGCGACCTGTTCGACCTCGCCGAGGTGCTGTTGGCGCCCGATTCGATCGATCACGCCGTCAGTCGCCTCGACCGGCGCCACCTCGCGGTGTTGGCGGCGGCCTCGGAGGCGGCAGACGAACATGGCGACACCACGGTCGACGCGACGCGTGACCGACTCGTGGGGCTCGGGGCATCCGCAGGACTGTCGGATGCCGCGGCAGAACTCCTCGGCGAACTCGCGGATCTGCTCCTCGTGATGCGCGCGGCCGACCGCGTGCACGTGCCCTCCGCGCTCTCGGGTCGCCTGGCGGCGCACATGGGTCGCGACCTCCCGTCGGCGGAGGACCTCGCCGCGACGGCGCCCCCTGCGCTCACCGCGATCGACGACGTCGATCGCAGCCTGCTCGAACGGCGATCCGCCGAGGTCGCGTACGCCACCGTGGCCGCCACCGCGGAGCTCCTCGCCGAGCTCGGCAACCAGCCGGCTCGCGAACTCGCCAAGGGCGGCCTCGCGCTGCCCGATTCCAAGCGTCTCGCTGAGGCCAGCGGCATCGCGCTCGAGACGTTGCCGAGGCTGTTCCACCGGGCAGACGAGGCCGGACTCGTCGTGCGCGACGGCGCATTCTGGCTCGAGTCCGACCTCGGCGCCGAATGGACGCAGCAGAGCGCCGCGGCACGCTGGCGCCGGCTCGCCCAGTGCTGGCGCGAACGCATTCCCGGGCCGCTGCGCGAACTCGTGGCCCGGCGCAGCGAGACCCTCACCGCGACCGACCTGCGCGACGACGTGCGCTGGTTCTACCCGGCGGGCGGTCGCTGGCTCGAAGAGGGACTCGACCGGCTCGTCGACGACGCAGAGGCGCTCGGACTCGCCGTATCCGGCGAACCCGTCGAAGCCGGTCGGCTCGTGCTCGCGGGCGACATCGATCGCGCCGCGCGCCTGCTCGCCACGCACTTCCCCGCACAGGTCGACAAGGTCTACCTGCAGCACGACCTCACGATCGTCTCGCCCGGCCCGCTCGAGCCGTCGCTCGATGCGCGGCTGCGCGGTTTCGCCGACGTCGAAGGGCGCGACCTCGCCTCGACGTATCGCATGAGCGCGGCATCCGTGAATCGTGCGCTCGCGGCCGGAGAGTCTGCGGGCTCCATCCTCGAGTTCCTCAAGGGCCTCTCGCTCTCCGGTATCCCCCAGCCACTCGCATACCTGGTCGGCGAGGCCTCCGCGCGATTCGGGTCGGTTCGGGTCGCCACGGCCGATGACGCGGATGCACCGGCGAAAGCGGCCATCCGCTCCGATGATGAACAGCTCGTGCGCACGCTCGCCGTCGACCAGTCGCTCGCATCGCTCGGGCTCAGGCAGGCCGGCCCCCACCGGCTGCTCTCGCGCTTCCCGCCCGAGGTCGTGTTCTGGGCTCTCTCCGACGCGAAGTACCCGGTCGCCGCGGAGGACGCCGACGGGAACATCGTGCGGCTGCGCCGCCATCGTCTCGCCACGGCGCCGCCGCCCGCGCCCAAGGTCGATCCGATCGCGGCGCTCCTCGAGCGGGTGCTCGAAACGGGCGACGCCGGCGCGACCGAGCAGGCATGGCTCGCCCGCCAGCTCGAAGCCGCCGCTCGCGCGAAGGAGACCCTCACCGTCACCGTGATCATGCCGGGGGGCCAGACGGCCGATTACCTGCTTGCACCGGCGAGCGTCGCGAACGGCAGGCTGCGCGCACGTGACCGCAGGGCCGACATCGAGCGCACGCTGCCCCTCTCGGCGATCGCCGCGGTCTCCTCCGCGCCCGCCGACGTCTGACGACGTCGGAGGTCGGCACGAAGGCCGTCACCCCCGCCGGAAGGCGTAGACTCGAACGCTATGTCAGACGGCCCCCTCATCGTGCAGAGCGATCGCACCGTGCTCCTCGAAGTCGCGCACCCGCTCGCGGAAGACGCCAGGCACGACCTCGCGGTCTTCGCCGAACTCGAGCGCGCACCCGAACACGTGCACACCTACCGCATCACACGGCTGGGACTCTGGAATGCACGCGCGGCGGGTCATGACGCCGAAGACATGCTCGGAACGCTCGAGCGATACGCCAAGTTCCCCGTGCCGCAGACCGTGGCCGTCGACATGCGCGAGACGGTCGGTCGCTACGGGAGGCTCGTCGTCGACCGCACCGAGGACGGCGAACTGCGGCTGCGCAGCGACGACATCGCCGTGCTCACCGAGGTCGCGAACGCCAAGCGCATCTCGCCGCTCCTCGTCGAACGCCTGGACGACGACAGCTTCCTGGTGGCGGCTTGGGCTCGGGGCGCCCTCAAGCAGGAACTCGTCAAGCTCGGTTGGCCCGCAGAGGACCTGGCCGGGTACACGCCAGGTACGCCGCATCCGATCGATCTCGACCTATCCGATTGGCACCTCCGCGGCTACCAGCAGAAGGCCATCGACAACTTCTTCGAGGGCGGCTCTGGCGTCGTCGTGCTTCCGTGCGGTGCCGGCAAGACATTGGTGGGCGCGGGCGCGATGGCCACTGCGAACACCACCACGCTCATCCTCGTCACGAATACCGTCTCTGCTCGCCAGTGGCGCGACGAGCTGCTGCGACGCACCTCGCTCACGGCCGAGGAGATCGGCGAGTACTCGGGGCAGCTGAAGGAGATCAAACCTGTCACGATCGCGACGTACCAGATCCTGACCGCGAAGCGGAAGGGCGAATACGCACATCTTGCGCTCCTCGATGCACTCGACTGGGGTCTCGTCATCTACGACGAGGTGCACCTGCTGCCTGCTCCCGTGTTCAAGCTCACCGCAGAACTGCAGGCACGACGCCGCCTCGGTCTCACCGCGACCCTCGTGCGCGAAGACGGCCGTGAAGGCGACGTGTTCAGCCTCATCGGGCCCAAGCGATTCGACGCCCCGTGGAAGGAGATCGAGGCGCAGGGCTTCATCTCCCCCGCCGCCTGCTACGAGGTACGCATCGACCTGCCGCAGTCGGAGCGGCTCGCGTATGCGGCATCCGCCGATGACGAGCGCTACCGCCTCGCCGCCACTGCACCCGCGAAGCTCGACGTCGTGAAAGAACTCGTGGCGAAGCACGATGGCGAACGCATCCTCGTGATCGGCCAGTACCTCGACCAGATCGACGAACTCGCTGAGGCGCTCGGTGCACCGCAGCTCACGGGCGCGACGCCCGTCGACGAGCGCGAGCGGCTCTACCAGGAGTTCCGCGACGGCCGCACGCCGGTGCTCGTGGTCTCGAAGGTCGCGAACTTCTCGATCGACCTGCCAGAGGCCACGGTGGCGATCCAGGTGTCGGGCTCATTCGGCTCGCGCCAAGAGGAGGCGCAGCGACTGGGTCGCCTGCTGCGGCCGAAGGAGTCGGGGCTCTCGGCGAACTTCTACACGCTCGTGGCCCGCGACACGGTCGACCAGGACTTCGCTCAGAACCGGCAACGGTTCCTTGCCGAGCAGGGCTACAGCTACACCATCCTCGACTCGCACTCGCTCGAGGCGGCGTGAGGCGAGGGCCTGTCGGCCGACGTCGAAACCCACTGATGCCACGCCCGCCCTACGAGTCGGCACGCAGGTAGCGCAGGAGCAGCAGGTCGCCCGCGGGCAGAGCGTGCCCGAGCCGCATCGGTCGCTCGAGCTCGGGTGCGCCACGCACCATGCGGCCCGCATCGCCGCCCACGATCGTAGGGCTGAGGCTGAGGCACAGCTCATCGACGACGTCGGCCTGCACGAGCGCCCCGAACAGGTGCGGCCCGCCCTCGCAGAGCACCTGCGGCAGCCCCCGCTCAGCCAGTGCGACGATCATCGCATGCAGATCGACGGCCCTTCGGCCGCAGACGATCACGTCGGCGACCTCGGCGAGCGCATCACGTCGATCGGCGGGCGCCGCCTCGTGCGTCACGAGGATCGGGCGCGTCGTGGCCTGAGCGAAGAAGGGATGCCCTGGAGCGAGGTCGAGCCGCGACGAAACCACGGCGATGCGAGGCTGGTCGGCGAGTCCGCGCGATCGCCGCCACGCGGCATCCGCTTCTCGGACACTGACGCCTCCGTATCCCTCGATCCGCACGGTACCCGCACCCACGAGCACGACGTCGGCGAGAGTGCGCATCACCTGCATCGCCAGCCGATCGGTCGCATCGCCCAGGCCGCCGCTTCGGCCGTCGACGGTGACGGCACCGTCGAGGCTCATCACGAAGTTCATGCGTACCCTGGGCGTTGCGCGGTCGGGCAGGTCGTAGGCGGCGAACAGGGTGTCGCGGGTGAGGAGTGCGCGTTCGCTCATGAGTCCTGGTTGGGCCCGTCGACCATGTTGTGCACGAGGTGGGCCGGCTCGCGCCATCCGAGGATCGTCTCGACCGTACGCGCCGCGTCGACGGCCTCGCGCACTTGGTGCATGCGCAGGATGCGAGCGCCCTGCAGGGCGCAGAACACCGCCGCGGCGAGCGAGCCGGCGAGGCGGCCATCTCGCGGACGGTCGAGCGCCTCGCCGATGAAGTCCTTGTTCGACACTGCAGCGAGCAGCGGGAAGCCGAGGCGGGTGAGTTCGCCGAACCGTCGGGTGAGCTCGAGGGAGTGCAGTGTGTTCTTGTTGAGGTCGTGCCCGGGGTCGAGCACGATGCGATCTTCGGGCACGCCGCGCGCGACGGCGATCGCGACGCGTTCGTCGAGGAACGCGCTGATCTCGGCGACCACGTCGTCGTAGTGCGGGCGCGGATACCACTGCCTCGGCTCGGCACGACTGTGCGTGATGACGAGCGTCGCTCCGCCTTCGGCCACCACCTCGGCGAGCGCCGGGTCGTGCACGCCCGTCGTGTCGTTGATGACGTGCGCGCCCGCGGCGATCGCCGCCGCAGCGACGTCCGGATGGAACGTGTCGACCGAGATGGCGGCGCCATCGCCGCTCAGTGCCTCGACCACCGGTACGACCCGGTCGATCTCCTCGGCCACGGGAATCGCAGGGCCCGGCCCGAACCTCGCACCGCCGATGTCGACCCACGCGGCGCCGTCGGCGATGGCGCGCCGCGCCGCGGCAACCGCGGCGTCGAGCTCGAACGTCGCGCCACGGTCATAGAACGAGTCGGGGGTGCGGTTCACCACCGCCATCACGGCGATGGTGCGGCGGAAGTCGAATTCGCGCCCAGCGATGCGGCGAACGGGGTGCGCGAGGTGCGGCTCGATCCAGCCGTGCGGACCCTCAGCCGTCACGCGGTTGCCTCGGCCACGAATTCCTCGAGGGGCACCGACGTGTCGGCGAGGCGGATCGGGTCGACGACGACCTTCGATCGGATCAGGCGCTGGACGGTCTCGTTGACGTCCCAGATGTTCACGTTCATGCCGGCGACGACACGGCCGTCGGCCAGCCAGAACGCGACGAACTCGCGGCCGTCGCGATCGCCCCTGAAGACGGGTTCGATGCCGTCGGCGAGCACGCCGTACCCCGAGTACTCCATGCCGAGATCGTACTGGTCGGTGTAGAAGTAGGGAATCTCGTCATACTCGACCGCCTCGCCGGCGAGCGAACGGCCTGCTGCCTTGCCCGCGTTCTCGGCGTTGGCCCAGTGCTCGATGCGGATCCGCCGGCCGAGCACCGGATGGAACACGTTCGCGACGTCGCCGACCGCGAAGACATCGTGCGCACTCGTGTGGAACGCGGCATCCGTCAGAATGCCGTTGTCGACGTCGAGGCCGGCCGCGTCGGCGAGACCGGTGTCAGGGATCGCGCCGATGCCGATCACGACCACGTCGGCGGGAACGACCTCGCCGCCTTCGAGCTCAACGCCCGTGACCCGGCCGTCTTCGCCGACGAGGCCGGCGACCGACGTCTCCATTCGCAGGTCGACGCCGTGCTCGCGATGCAGTGCGCCGAACACTTCTCCCGCGCTGTCGCCGATCGCGATGTTCAGCGGTACGGTCTCGCGGCCGAGCACGACGACCTCGTTGCCGTAGCCCCGTGCCGCCGATGCGACCTCGAGCCCGATCCAGCCGGCACCGACGATCACCACACGGCGCCCGCCGGGCGAGAGCGCGTCGCGGAGCGCTGCCGAGTCGTCGATGGTGCGCAGCAGGTGCACGCCGTCGAGGTCGGCCCCTGGCCCCCTGAAGGCGCGCGGGAAGGCGCCCGTGGCCAGGAGCAGGCGGTCGTAGCCGATGGCCTCGCCATCGTCGAGTCTCACGAGGTGGCCGCCGGGGTCGATGGCGGTTGCCCGCCGCCCCCGCATCACTTCGATGCGGTGTTCGGCGTACCACTCGGCAGGATGCACGTCGGCGTCGGCGCGTTCGCCGCCGTTCAAGAACTCCTTCGACAGCGGTGGGCGGATGTAGGGCAGTGCGTCCTCTCCCGCGACGATCACGAGGCGGCCGTCGAAGCCCGCGTCGCGGGCGCCCTCCGCCGCGCGGGCACCGGCGAGGCCGCCGCCCACGATCACGAGTCCGGGTGCAGTGCTCATCTCATCCCTCCATACCGCGCAGGCCGCAGCGAGCCATGAACTCGCCGCGCGTGCGCTCATCTTCGCGCACGAGGCCGACGAGCGTGCTCGTCACCGTGCGCGTTCCCTCGACCTGCACGCCGCGCAGCGACATGCAGGAATGTTCAGCCTCGACCACCACCCCGACGCCGAGCGGATCGAGCACGTCGACGAGCCAGTCGGCGATGCGTCGGGTCAGCCGCTCCTGGACCTGGAGGTCCCGCGTGTACTGCTCGACGATGCGAGCGAGCTTCGACAGGCCGATGAGGCGATCGCCGGGCACATAACCGACATGGGCGACGCCGCGGAACGGCAGCAGGTGATGCTCGCACAACGAATGGAACGGGATGTCGGCCACGACGACGAGCTCGTCGTAGCCGTCGTCGTTCGGGAACGTCGTGGGTGAGAACGGCCGCGGCGTGAGCATCTCGATGAGCGCGTCGGCGAACCGCCGTGGCGTGTCGGCGAGGTGGGGCGAGTCGATGTCGCGGCCGAGCGCGGTGAGCAGGTCTGTCGCGGCCGCAATGGCACCCGCCCGGTCGATCACGTGCTCCATCTCGTCGGGCGGCACGACCTCGGTCACCGCGTGGAGGAACCTCCCGCCGGTCGTCGGCGCGGCGAGTTCGCTCGTCGTCATCGCTCCTCCTCGAGTCGGCGGATGTCTCGTTGCATGTCCTGTGAAGCTGACGCTAAGCCCGACCAGTTCTTTTGTCAAGCTTCATTGATTTTAGAGTTATGATCATTCCATGGCACCCGATGACGGAGCGGGATACGAACGACTGACGGCAGTGACGGCGCTGGCAGATCCCGTGCGCCGACGCGTCTACGAGACGGTGGCGCGCAGCGCAGAGCCACTCAGCCGAGAGGGGGTCGCCGCGGCCCTCGGGCTCGCCAGGAGCACGGCCGCCTTCCATCTCGAACGACTGGCCGATGCAGGGCTCCTCGCGACGGAGTTCCGCCGGTTGACCGGCCGCACGGGGCCGGGGTCCGGCCGCCCTTCCAAGGTCTACACGCGCGCCGACGACGAGGTCTCGCTCTCGGTGCCGCGCCGGCACTACGAACTCGCGGGCGAGGTGATGGCCCAGGCGATCGGGCGCACCGTCGACGATGGAACGCCGTTGCGTGACGCGCTGCGCGAGGCCGCGTCCGAGGCCGGTCGGCACCTCGCCGCGGCATCCGTCGACGAAGGTGGCAACCTCGACGATGCGCTCGAGCATGCCGGCCTCGAACCGCGTACCGACGGTGACGACACGGTGCTCGGTACGTGCCCGTTCCACCGGCTGGCTCGAGAGAACGCGGCCGTGGTGTGCGAGCTGAACCACGCGATGCTCTGCGGCATGGCCGATGCAGTCGGCGACGATGCCGAGCGCGTGCTCCTCGATCCGGGAGCGGGCAGATGCTGCATCCGGATCATCGGCGACGGCGCACGACACTCGGGTGATCACGGCACCCACACGACTCACAGCTGAGTTTCAGCGAACACCAAGAGAATCGACCCATGAGCGATGGACCACGCATTCTCATCGTCGATGACGAGCCCAATATCCGCGACCTCCTGACCACGAGCCTGCGCTTCGCCGGCTTCGCCGTACGCGCCGTCGGCAATGGCGCCCAGACGATCTCGGCGGTGCTCGAGGAGGAGCCTGACCTGATCATCCTCGACGTCATGCTGCCCGACATGAACGGGTTCGGCGTGACCAAGCGACTGCGCACCGCCGGGTACACCGCGCCGATCCTCTTCCTCACGGCGAAGGACGACACGGAGGACAAGATCACCGGCCTCACCGTGGGCGGCGACGACTACGTCACCAAGCCGTTCAGCCTCGACGAGATCGTCGCGCGCATCAAGGCCATCCTGCGCCGCACCATGCACGCGGAGGAAGACGCGGTCATCCGCACCGGCGAACTCACCATGGACCAGGACACGCATGAGGTGCTCGTCGGCGACGTGCCCGTCGAGCTCTCCCCCACCGAGTTCAAGCTACTGCGCTACCTCATGCTCAACCCCAACCGGGTGCTGTCGAAGGCGCAGATCCTCGACCACGTGTGGGAGTACGACTTCAACGGCGACGCGGGCATCGTCGAGAGCTACATCTCGTACCTTCGCCGCAAGCTCGACCAGCACTCGACTGAGCCGTTGATCCAGACGAAGCGGGGATTCGGGTACATGCTGAAGTCCTCAAAGCCCTGACTCAGGCTTCGCCGCCTAGACTCGGCCCGCCATGACTCAGACGATCACCGAGCGGTGGAACCGCATCTCACTGCGCACCAAGATCACCGGTGTGACGGTCCTGATGCTGACCCTCGGACTGCTCGTCTCGGGCATCGGCACGGCCGCCATGCTCCGCTCGTACGTCGAGCAGCAGATGGCCGCGAAGCTGGAGGCGATCGCCACCGGCGACCTGCTGGAGTACTTCGAACCGGACGACGATCGATCAAGGGATTCAACCGGCCTCTACGATCGCGACCTCAAGGATTCCAGTGAGGTGTTCGTCGCGCTCT
This sequence comes from Actinomycetota bacterium, assembly GCA_030852935.1. GTDB lineage: Bacteria > Actinomycetota > Actinomycetes > Actinomycetales > Microbacteriaceae > Agromyces. The sequence goes on from JALYWB010000164.1 coordinate 10,318, forward strand.
ACACCCCGATGGGCGCGTACGTCGGGAGCAACTGGGATGGCCTGGGTCGCGACCTCCCTCGCATTCCGAAGACCCTCACGCAGGCCGAAGTCACGAAGCTCAACCCCGGCAGGTACACCGTCATCCAGCTCGAGGACTCGAGCGGGGCATCGACGTACCGCGCGGTGACCACCCTGATGCCGGCCGACAGCCACGGCAACAACGCCCCGATCATCATCGCGATCTCCTCGAAGGACACCGAACGCCTGCTCGCCGTGTACCTGACGATCTTCTTCGGATTCGGGCTCGGCGTCGTGCTGGTCGGCGCGCTGCTCACCCGCATGCTCGTGACCACGACCTTCACCCCGCTGCGCGAGGTCGAGCGCACCGCCGCGGCGATCGCCGACGGGGACTTCAGCCAGCGACTCGGCGGTGCGACGCCGAACACCGAGGTCGGGCGCCTCAACCGTTCGCTCAACACGATGCTCAACCGCATCGATCGCGCGTTCCGCGATCGTGCGCGCACCATCGAGCAGATGCGCCGGTTCGTCGGCGACGCGTCGCACGAGCTTCGCACCCCCCTCGTATCGGTTCGCGGGTACGCCGAGCTGTACCGAATGGGAGCGCTGCAGAGCCCCGACGAGGTCGGACAGGCCATGGATCGCATCGAGAAGGAGGCCATCCGCATGGGCGGCCTCGTCGAAGATCTGCTCGCCCTCGCCCGCCTCGACGAGGCGAAGCCGCTCGAGCTCGCCGAGGTCGACCTCGTCCCCCTCGCCCGCGACGCCGCGCTCGATGCGATGGCCGCGCACCCACGGCGCACGGTCACCGTGATCGCACCACAGGAACCGGGAACCACGGATGACGCGGGGCCCGCGCCCGCTGACGAGCTGGAGGTCGAGCTGGAGACCGCGGATCGGCCGACGACCGGCGCGATCTCCTTCGCGGGTGCGACACTGGCCCGGCTCCGGGGTCGCCGTCCTCGCAGTGAACGCGGCGAGGGGTCGACCGGCTCGTCGAACCGGCGCGGGCCGGGCCAGAAGGGCGCGGTCCCGGCATCCGCCGCCTCGAAGCGGCCGACCATGAAGGTGAACACCTCGGCCGCCGATGCCGACACGTTCACGGTGACCGGAGTGGCGCCGACGTCGCCGCCTCCCTCCGATTCGCCGGAGGCGACCCGGGCAATGCCGGTGCGTCACGCCGTCGTGCTGGCCGAGGAGAACAAGATCCGCCAGGTGATCACCAACCTCATGGCGAACGCGATCCGCTTCACCTCCGACGACAGCCCGATCGAGATTCGCGTCTCGGTCGACGACGCCGCAGAGCGCGCGATGATCGAGGTCGTCGACCACGGTGAGGGGATCGCGCCGCAGATCCGCGAGAAGATCTTCCAGCGCTTCTGGAGGGCGGACACCTCGCGCACCCGGGAGACGGGCGGCTCGGGCCTCGGTCTGGCAATCGTCTCGTCGATCGTCGCTGCGCACAACGGTGCGGTCGACGTGGTGGCGACGCCAGGGGGCGGCGCGACGTTCCGCGTCTCGCTTCCGCTCGCCGGGTCGACGGCGGCACCTCAGCGCGTCACTGCCGGCTGAGCCCCCACTCGTCCTCACCAGCCCTTCGGAGTCGGGCGCCGCAGACGCCAGCGTCGTCGGCGACGCTTCCCGGCCGCGCCGCGACATAGCGTGGGCCGCACACCCCGAGGGAAGGAACTCGATGACCACGTATCATGTCGACGCCGCACAGGTCGCTGCGGCCACGCAGACCGTGCAGGGCACGATCGGCCGTATCCAGGCCGAGGTGTCATCACTGCTCGGCCAGCTCACCGGGCTGCAGTCGTCGTGGTCGGGGCAGGCTGCGACCGCCTTCCAGGGCGCTGTGTCCGACTGGCGAGCCACGCAGTCGCACGTGGAGCAGAGCCTCGCTCACCTGAACCACGCGCTCGGGATCGCAGCGACGCAATACACCGATGCCGAGCAGGCGAACGCGCGGCTCTTCCTCAGGTGAGTCGCGCGACGAGCCCCGGCTGCGATCAGGTCGCAGC
>JALYWB010000165.1 GCA_030852935.1 Actinomycetota bacterium
GGGTTGAGGAAGCGGTCGTTGAGCAGGCCGAAGACAATCACGGCGAGCACGAGCACGATGGCCGGGCTGACGGCCGGGTACCGGTGCAGGATGTTGCGGATGCGGCTGAGCGGGGTGGTGCGGTCGAGGAACTCCTCGGCCAGGTCGAGCGCCGCGGTCGGTGGCTCGGTCGTGTGCTGACTCACGTTGGTTCTCCGATGTCTGATGGCGGGGCGGTGCGCGAACACACCGCCCCGCGGTGGGTTTCGGGGATCAGCCCCAGCAGATCTCGCTGCCCTCGGCGGTGTCGATGGACTCGACGCCGTCTTGCGGGTCATCCGTCACCAGTTCGACACCGGTGTTGAAGAAGTCGAGGTCCTCGGTGTTCTCCGGTACTTCGCCCGTCTTCACGAGGTCGACGATCGCCTGCACGCCGAGTTCGGCCATCTTGACCGGGTACTGCTGGCTCGTGGCGTCGATGATGCCCTCAGTGATGGCGTCGACACCGGCGCAGCCGCCGTCGACCGACACGACGATGAGGTCATCGGTCGACCCGGCCGCCTTGAACGCCTCGTAGGCACCGTAGGCTGCGGGCTCGTTGATCGTGTAGACGACGTTGATGTCGGAGTTCTTCGAGAGCAGCGTTTCGGCCGCGGTGCGTCCGCCGTCTTCTGCGCCCTGCGATGCCTCGTTGCCGACGATCTCGTATTCGCCGCCGCTGTAGGAGCCGGTGGCGGCCTCATCGCCGTTGGCGGTCTCGTCGGCGAGGTCGATGCCCATGCCGTCGAGGAAGCCCTGGTCGCGTGCGACGTCGACCGAGACCACCTTGTCGTCGAAGAGGTCGATGAGTGCGATGGTGGCCTTTTCGCCCGCGAGCTTGGCAGCCGTCCACTCGCCGATCTTCTGGCCGGCGAGGAAGTTGTCGGTCGCAAAGGTGATGTCGACCGACTCGGGATCGGCCGGCGGTGTGTCGAGCGCGATGACGTAGACGCCGGCGTCGCGGGCCTTCACCAGCGCGTCTTCGACGCCGGGGCCGTTCGGGGTGATCAGGATGCCGGCGTCGCCCTTGGAGATCGCGTTCTCGACCGCCTGGATCTGGGTGGCCTCGTCGCCGTCTTCCTTGCCAGCCGCGAGCGTGAGCTCGACGCCGAGCTCTTCAGCTGCGGCGTCAGCGCCCTCCTGCATCGAGACGAAGAAGGGGTTGGTGTCGGTCTTCGTGATGAGCGAGACGCCAATGGTGTCGCCATCGGCGGCATTCTCGCTTCCGCCGGAGGCGCCCGAGGCGCATCCGGTGAGAGCAATTGCGGCGGCCGCGGTGAGCGCGCCCGTTGCGATGAGGCGGCGACGAAGGGCGCCGGGTGCTGCGTGATTCATCGATGAATCTCCTCTGGTGGTGGGTGACCGCTGTCTCCCTGACAACGATGTCATCGTTAGGTCTAACCCATGTCGCTGTGTATAGTCAAGTCCAGATTGCACATTGGAGACAGAATCGTGACACCGTTGTCAGAATCGACGTCAGCCCCGGATGCCGCGCGCTCACGCCCGACGATGCGGCACGTCGCCGCACTCGCCGGCGTCGGCGTGAAGACCGTCTCGCGCGTCATCAACGGCGAGCCCAACGTCTCCGCCGCGACCATCGCGCGGGTGACCGAGGCGGCTCGCACCCTCGACTACCAGCCCGACCTGCACGCCGGCAACCTCCGCCGTGCCGACGGGCGCACTCGTACGCTCGGGCTGCTCGTCGGCAGTGTCGACAATCCGTTCGCGGGTGCCGTGCATCGCGCCGTCGAAGATGCAGCGCTCGAACGCGGGGTCTCCGTCTTCGCCTCGAGCCTCGACGACGACCCGGCCCGCGAGCAGGAGGCCGTGGCGGCCTTCCTCCGTCGCCGGGTCGACGGGCTCATCCTCACCACCGTCTCCGAGAGCCAGGCATATCTCGCGCCCGAGCTGCGCCGCGGCACCCCCGTCGTCTTCGTCGACCGTGAGCCCGCGGGCATCACATCCGACGTGGTCGTCAGCGACAACGCCGAGGGCGCCGCCCTCGCCACCGGTCATCTGCTCGAACACGGTCACCGGCGAGTCGCCTACCTCGGCGACCGGTCGACCATCCAGACCGCACGTGAACGTCGGCGCGGGTTCCTCGAGGAGCTCGGGCGTGCCGGCGTCGCCACTCGCGAGGTGCCAGTCATCGAAGAACTGCACGACGAGCAGTCCGCCCGCGCCGCAGCGATCGCCCTGTTCGACTCCCCAACGCCGCCGACGGCGATCTTCAGCAGCCAGAACCTGGTGACCATCGGGGTCATCCGCGCGCTGCGGGAGCTCGGCCGCCACACCGACATCGCGCTGGTCAGCTTCGACGATGTGCCGCTCGGCGATCTCCTCGAGCCGGGCCTCACCGTCGTCGCGCAGAACCCGCAAGAGATCGGGCGCGTGGCGGCCGAACGCGTGTTCGCCCGCCTCGACGGCGACCACTCCCCTGCGGCGCGCGCGGTGGTGCCGACCCAGCTCATCGAGCGCGGCTCGGGCGAGATCGCTCCCCGGACGGAGCGCTGAACGGATGCCGCAGCCGCACTCATTGCCGTCAGCACCGTCTCGTCGCATCACCGTGGTCGGCGACGCGCTCATCGACGAACTCCGTGATCCCAGCGGGTCGCGCGAGTTCGTCGGCGGCGCCGCGCTGAACGTGGCGGTCGGCCTCGCGCTCCTGGGCGAGCAGGTGACGCTCGTCGCTATGCTCGGCGACGACGAACCCGCCGGTCGCATCCGCTCGTATCTGAACGACTACGGCGTGCGGCTCGTTGAGAGCCCGTCGCCGCTCGGCACCGCGCGGGCGATCTCCGACCGCCGTGACGGCGAGCCGCGCTACGAGTTCAACGAGGCCGCACGGCGTCGGTGCATCCGCTTCGACGCCGCCACTCGCGCGGCGCTCGACGACGCAGACCTCGTCGTGGTGAGCTGCTTCCCCTTCGATGACGCGGTGCAATACGGCGAGCTCGTCGATGCGATCGAGCACCCCGAGCGCCGCGTCATCGTCGACGGCAACCCGCGCGCAGGCATGCTCGTCGACCGTGCTGCCTTCCTCGCGAACTTCGTGGACTTCGCCTCCCGCTCGCTGCTCACGAAGGTCGGTGACGAGGACGCCGAGCTCCTGCTCGACGACTCGCTCGACGCATTCGTCGAACGCCTTCGGGCGGCGGGCGCAGGGTCGGTGCTCGCGACGGCCGGGCGCCGCGGCGCGACGCTCAGCTTCGATGACCGCACGGTGGAGGCCCGGATCGTGCCGCTCCCTGGCCCGATCGTCGACACAATGGGTGCCGGTGACGCGACGCTCGCGGCCCTCGTGCGGCGCATTGCCGCCGACGGGCTGCCCGCGACCCGCAAGGCCTGGGCGGCCGCCCTGCACGAGTCGATGGTGATCGCGGCGGCAACGGTGCGCCATGAGGGTGCGCTGCTCCGGATGCCGCACGCCGATGCCAGCGTCGACGTCGAGTCGGCGTACTCGAGCTGACCTGACGGGCGGTGGGGACCCCCTGCCGTCGCTCTAGCGTCACCGGAGCCTTCGCGCATCCCTCTTGCAATGTCCGCCGGACAGTACGTAACATCGCTCGGGTTGAACTGACAACGATGTCATGTAGGCATCAAGAATCGCGCAAAGAAGGGCGAACACGAGGATGACGACGAAATCACGCTGGCGCAGCATCACGGCGACCGCCGCGGCGGCTGCACTCTCGGTGGGGATGCTGGGCGCCTTGCCCGCCCTCGCCGAGGAGGCCGGGTCCGACCCGGCAACCGAGCAGCATCGGCCGTACCTGCACTTCTCTCCCGAACGCAACTGGATGAACGATCCGAACGGCATGGTGTACGAGAACGGCACCTGGCATCTCTTCTTCCAGCACAACCCGTTCGGCACCCGGTGGGGCAACATGAGCTGGGGCCATGCGACGAGCACCAACCTCGTGCACTGGGAACAGCAACCGCTCGCGATCCCGCAGACCTTCGACGAGAACGGTGTCGCGATCGAGGACATCTTCTCGGGTTCCGTCGTCGTCGACGAGGGCAACACGAGCGGCTTCGGTACGACCGAGAACCCGCCGATGGTGGCGATCTACACGAGCGCGTACACGCCAGCGCACCCGACGCACGCCGGAAAGCAGGCGCAGTCGCTCGCCTACTCGCTCGATCACGGGCAGACCTGGACCAAGTACGAGGCAAACCCCGTGCTCGACCGTGATTCCGCGAACTTCCGCGACCCGAAGGTGTTCCGATACACGAACCCCGACACGGGTGAGTCGTACTGGGTCATGGCCGCGGTCGAAGCACTGCAGTACAAGGTCGTGTTGTACCGCAGCGACGACCTGAAGAGCTGGACCCACCTCAGCGACTTCGGTCCGGCCAACGCCACCGGCGGCATCTGGGAATGCCCCGACCTGTTCCCCTTGGCGGTCGACGGCGACCCAGCGAACATCAAGTGGGTCATGGTCGTGAACCTCAACCCTGGCTCTGTCGCGGGTGGTTCGGGCGGCCAGTACTTCGTCGGCGAGTTCGACGGCACGACGTTCACGTCGGAGAGCACCGTCGCCGACGACACGCTGCCGGCGGGCGAGGTGTTCGCCGGCTTCAACGGCGGCGACTACGAGGGCTGGAGCGTCGCCAACGAGTCAGGCAATCACGCCAACGGACCCTGGACGGATGCCCCCGCCGCCGGCAGCCTGCCCGGGCAGAACGCGGTCTCGGGCTTCGTCGGCGCGGGCCTCGTGAACGGCTTCGCCGACCATGACTGGCCGGTCGGCACGATGGAGTCGCCGACGTTCACCATCGAGCAGCCCTTCGTGAACCTGCTCGTCGGCGGTGGCAACCACCCGCACGTCGAGGGCACGCAGCTCGGCAACGAACCGCCCGCCGGGCGAGTGCTCTTCGACGGCTTCGAGTTCGCCAACGGCACGAGCCTCGTCGACACCGGGTGGGAGGCCACCAGCGATCTCGCGATCGACCCGAGCCGTAATCCGTCGACTCAGGGCGGTGACTACTTCATCGGCGAGAAGCGCATCAACACGTGGGAGGGCGGCCCGTTCGGTGACGACAATCGCGGCGACCTGACCTCGCCGGCGTTCACGATCGCCGAGGGCGAGTCGAACCTGTCGTTCCTGCTCGGCGGCGGCAAGCGGCCCAACGGCACGCTCGAGGTGCGGCTCATCATCGACGGCGAAGTCGTGCGCACGGCCACCGGTCCCGAGGCCGGCCAGCTGAACTGGCAGTCGTGGGACGTGGCGGAATTCGCCGGCCGTGACGCGCAGTTCCAGGTGCACGATGACGCCACGGGCGGCTGGGGGCATCTCACGGTCGACCACCTCGTGCTCGGTGCGGAGCCCGCGCAGGCGCGCTCCGAAGAGACTTCGGTGAGCCTCGTCGTCGACGGTGAGGTCGTGCGCACCGCCACCGGTCGCAACAGCGAATCGCTGGACTGGACCAGCTGGGACGTCGCCGAGTTCGCGGGGCGCGAGGCATCCGTTCGCATCGTCGACAACAACCGCTTCGGCTGGGGGCACATCCTTGTCGACGAGGTGATGTTCTCGGATGCTGTGGCCGCACCGCGCATCGAGGGCTACGACTGGCTCGATTGGGGTCGCGACTACTACGCGACCGTGTCATTCAACAACGCACCCGATGACCGGCGCGTGATGCTCGGCTGGATGAACAACTGGGACTACGCGAACGACATCCCCACCGGCTCCTGGCGCAGTGCCAACACGTTGCCTCGCGAGGTCTCGCTCGTCTCCACGCCCGAAGGGCCGCGCCTGGCGCAGGAGGTCGTTCGCGAGTTCGGCGAGCTCGAGCAGACCGAGATCGCGCACGCGGATGCCGCTCGGCCGATCGCGTCGGGCTCCGAGATACTCCCCGTGGCCGGTGACGTCGCGCGCATCGACGCGGTCATCGCGCCCGGGGATGCCGAGGCCGTGGGGCTCAGCGTGCTGGGCGATGCGGAATCGGCGACGCGCATCGGCTATGACGCGGCATCCGGCCGCCTCTTCGTCGACCGTCGCGATTCGGGCAACGTGGATTTTCACCCGGCGTTCGCCTCGTTCGACGATGCACCAGTGACGCTCGATGACGGCCGCCTCGCGCTGACCCTGTACGTCGACCGCTCGTCGGTCGAGGTGTTCACGGCAGACGGTCGCACGACGATCACCGACCAGGTGTTCCCGAACGCCGGCGCCGACGCCATCAGCCTGTGGGCCGATGGCGAAGGGGCGACGCTCGAATCGCTCACGGTCACTCCGCTGCACGGCGCGATCTACAAGGAGGCCGGCGTCGACGGTGCGAGCGCTGCTCCGCCGGCCGCTGAAGTCACGGCTCTCACCGGGCCGCGCAAGAAGGCGGATGCCGACGGCGACTTCATCGTGAAGGTGAAGGTCGGGAAGGGCGAGCCCACCACCGTGGTGCGACTTCTCGAAGACGGGCACGTGATCGACCGCGTGTACCGGAACGCTGATGCCGCGCGCGTGGTCGAATTCGCGATCACGGATGCCGCACCGGGCGAGCACCACTACAGGGTCGAGCTCGAGAACTCGGCCGGCACCGCCGACGGGGGCAGCCTCGTCGTGCGCGTCGCCGGCTGAGCGGTCGGGATGGGATGCGGCGCTGCTGACCGTCGCATCCCATCCGCTGCCACAATGGCACCATGAAACGCCACCGGGAACGGACCCGGGTGTGTCGGACGCCGGCGTCATGAACGCCGGAGTCGGCGCGCCCTCGATCCGAACTCCCGACCAGCGCCTGCGGGTGTTCGTCAGTTCCACGTTGCGCGAGCTCGAAGCCGAGCGGCGAGCTGCTCGCGCCGCGATCGAGCGGTTGCGACTCGCTCCCGTCATGTTCGAACTGGGTGCGCGGCCGCATCCGCCGCGCGATGTATACCGGGCGTACCTCGAGCAGAGCGACGTCTTCGTCGGGGTCTACTGGCAGCAGTACGGCTGGATCGCACCCGACGAAGAGGTGTCAGGGCTCGAAGACGAGTATCGGCTCGCGCCCAGCGACATGCCCAAGTTGATCTACGTGAAGCAGCCGGCGGAGCGAGAGGAACGCCTCGCCGGTCTGATGGCGCGGATCCGCGACGACGACACCGCGTCGTACAAGTCCTTCGCGACTGCGGAGGAACTCGGCGACCTCCTCGAAGCCGACCTCGCGACGCTGCTCGCCGACCGATTCGACGCGTCGCGCGTGCGGATGGTCGCCGACGCCAACCCGGCCCCGGATGCCGCAGCGCCCTCGGATGCCGCAGTGCCCCCGGATGCCGCGCCCGACCGCATGCCCGCCGCGTACAGCGACATCCTCGGACGCGACGTCGAAATCGCCACCCTCACCGCGTGGCTCGATGACGACGCGCGGCGGCTCATCACCCTCGTCGGCCCGGGCGGGATCGGCAAGAGCCGCCTCGCCATCGAGCTCGCGAGGCATGCCGCCGATCGGTTCGATCGTGTGACCTTCGTGGTGCTCGAGCACCTGCGCGATGCCGACGACGTGCTGCCGGCGATCGCACGCGAGCTGGGCGTGCACGACTCCGGCGGCCGCACGCTGATCGAGCGTCTCGGCCTCGCACGCGCGGGTCGTCGCGACCTGCTCGTGCTCGACAATTTCGAACAGCTCATGACGGCCACTCCGACCGTGGTGTCGCTGCTGGCACAGCTCCCGGGCGCAACACTGCTCGTGACGAGTCGCGGCAGGCTCCGCGTGCGCGGCGAGCACGTCTTCGACGTCGAACCACTCGACCTGCCCGCCGACCCGGTGCACGCGACACCCACTGAGTTGCTCGAGACCGCCGCCGTCCGGCTGTTCGTCGAGCGCGCCGTGGCAGCCGATCCTCGATTCGAATTGAACGGCAGCAACGCCGACGACGTCGCGCGCATCTGTCGCGCACTCGAGGGCGTGCCACTGGCGATCGAGCTCGCTGCGGCCCGCATTCGCGCACTCACGCCCGCCGCGATGCTCGCGAGGCTCGATCGCGTGCTTCCGCTCCTCGCCACCGGCGCACGAGACGTACCCGAGCGGCAACGTACCATCCAGGCCACCGTCGAGTGGAGCATCGACCTGCTCAGCGCCGACGCCCGCGCCCTGTTCGTGAGACTCGGCGTGTTCGCCGGCGACTTCAGCCTCGATGCCGTCGAAGCGGTCGCCGCGCAGGAACCGTGGGCGGTCGACCTGCACGGCACCTTGCTCGAACTCGTCGACGGCAGCCTCCTTCGCCAGCACGACCATGACGGCTTACCACTCTTCTCGATGCTCGTTCCCGTGCGTGAGATCGCCACGGCCCGGTTCGAACTCGGCGCGGATGCCGCGGCCGTTCGCCGCGCGCACGCCGAGCACTACGCGCGCCTCGCCGCTGCGGTGGCACCGTTGCTCGGTGGGCGCACCCAGCTCAGCGCCCTCGCACGGCTCGAGGCGGAGCGGGACAACCTTCGCGCGGGCTTCCGCCACCTGATCTCGATCGGTGAGGTCGATGTCGTCGCCGATGCGATCTGGCGCCTGCTCCTGTACTGGTGGATCAGGAACCAGCTTCCCGAGGCGAAGGCATGGATGCAGGACATCCTGGACGCTCGCGTACCGCTCGCTGACCGCACCCGCGCGATCGCCCTCGGGTTCTCATCGTGGGTCTCGCTGTCGCAACCGGGAACCGTCGTCGATCTGGCACCCATCGAAGAGAGCATCGCCCTGTTCCATGCCGCAGGCGAGGCATTCAGTGAGGCGTGCGCACTGACGGTGCTGAGCATCGCCTGCACCGCGGCGTCGCCGCCGGACCTCGATCGAGCGGAGACGGCCCAGCAACGGGCACTCGAGCTCATCGCCGATGGCGACCCGACGTTCCAGGCACTGTTCCGAGGGGCGCTGGGCAGCGTGGAGCTCTTCAGAGGGCGGGCCGATCAGGCACTCGCGATCTTCGACGCCGTGCGCGAGGATGCGGTCCGTCTCGGCGACCTCTTCGTCGAGAGCCTGTCGCTGACGAATGGCGGGTGGGCGCGACTCGCGCTCGGCGAGGCGCGCCCTGAGCTGTTCGCGCGACACCTCGAACTCTCGGTGCGGCTGGGCAACGAAGACGGGGTGGGATACGCGTTCGAGGGGCTGGCGGCCTGCGCAGCCGTGACCGGCGATGTCGCCCGCGCCGGCCTGCTTCTCGGGGCCGCCGAGACCGCGCGAACTCGCACGGGGCTGATCGAGCAGCGGTCGTACGTCACCTACGGGCCGTTCGTCGAGCACATCCTCGCATCCGAGCACGCCACCGAGTTCGAGGAGGCGCGGATGCGCGGGCGCGCGATCTCGCGGCGCGGTGCGCTCGAGCTCGTGCTCGGCAATGCGTGAGCCCAGCTCAGAGTGCCGGCCGCTGCATCCGATTCGACACCACTGATCCGGCGAGCACTCCGAGCGCGATCGCGACCATCGTCCCGATCGTCGCGATGAGCGTGTTCACTCCACTTCCGTCGCCTCCGAGCACGTCGGCGACCCCGATGAGGCCCAGCGCGCCCGGGACGAGCAACCAGAACGCGGGCGTGAAGCTGACGAGCGCCGCCGGCCCCGAGGGCTGCCTGGCGACGAGCGCGGTCACCGGAGTCACGACGAGGGCACCGACGAAGGCCGAAATCACGCCGCCGAGGAAGACGTCGCCGATGACCTGTGCCCCGTACGCGACGTAGAGCACGAGCAGTATCCAGGGAATGGAGCGTGGCGGGGCGCACTGGTGCAGGGTGATGCCGACGCCGAAGACGGCGACGGCGATCCAGGGCGCGATCGGACCGAGCGCCTGCGACTGCTCGGGAAAGTCGAAGCCCGACACGCCGGCGAGCGTGGCCGCGGTCACGATGCCCGCCGAAAGCAGCACCAGCTGCATCCCACCGGCCGCGAGTCGCCCGGCGCCCGAGATCATCTGCCCGGTCGAGAGTTCGAGCGCCGCCGTCGTGAGCAGCACACCGGGCAGCAGCACGACGAGCGGGGCGATGAGCGCGACGAGGATGCCGGGCCCGAAGCCCGAACGGATGAGGAGGAAGATGGTCAGCGAGACGCCGAACGCGATGCCCACGGTGATCAGCGCGCCATAGCGACTGGGAAGTCGTTCGCTGACCTGGATCGCGGCGCCGACCACGACGCCGAGTCCGGCCGAGAGTGCAACGCCGGTCCATGACGAACCGAGCAGCATTGCGAGCCCGACGCTGAGGAGCACGTAGCCGAGCATTCGCACGACCAGGCCGTACGGCGGCGCCATCTCGCGAATCCATGCGATGCGAGCGATGGTGGACTCGGGGTCGAGCACGCCGATGCGGGCCGCATCCACCGTGCGTTGCAGTTCGTCGACCTGGGCGAGGAGCATCCGACTCTCGCCGCTCGAGACGGCACCGGTGCGCAGCTCCCCCTCGCCGCGCGCCGAGACCAGGAGCGCGGTCGGGAAGACGACCACCTCGCTGGCCGGGAGTCCGTTGGTCCTCGCGATGTCGACGAGCGCGCTCCGAACCGTCATCACGGAGTACCCCGCATCGATCATCGCGTTGCCAACCGCCTCGCTCGCGGCGAGCGTCGCCGCGGAATCGGGCGACTCCTCGGGCAACACGGGCGTCGACCCCGTGCTCACCGCGGCGAGCGCACTCGCCGAGATGTCCCGTTCCGCACGTGGTCGCAGCACCACCAGCAGTACCGCGGCGACGACGAGCACCGCTGCGGCGATGAGCCAGGAGATCGTTGCGTCATCCATGTGCCCTCCTCAGAACGGCCAGATGAGGATGACGAGCGTGGTCACCACGGGATCCATGGCCTCAGACTAGCGACGAGACACCGGCGCGCGAGAAGCGAATGGTCTAGCCGTCTCCGCTTCCGCAGCGCTACTGTCGGGTCAGGAGCCGAGCGCGAGCTCGACACTGCGTCAGGGGGTCACCTTGAGTTCAGCGACGACACCTTCGGCACCGCCCAGAGCGACGGATGCCGCAGCCGCAACCTCCTGGCTCCCACTCATCTTGGTGGTGCTCACGCAGATCCAGGCATCGTTCGCGGTGAACGCGCTGACGGTGTCGATGGAGGGCATCACGACCGACCTCGACACGCCCGCGACCTCCGTCGGAACGGCCATCACCGCAGGCACCTTCGCGATGGCCGCGTTCATCCTCCTCGGGGCGAAGGTCGGGGCCAGGTTCGGGTCCAAAGGCGTGTTCCAGATCGCTGTCGCGATCCACGGCGTGGCGATGCTCGGGGTGGCGGTCAGTGTCAGCCCCGCGATGCTCTTCATCGCGCAGGCGTCTTCAGGCGCGGTGATCGCACTCATCGCCCCGGCGCTCACGGTGTTCATCGCCACGAACTATCACGGCGAGCAGCAGGGCAGGGCGATCGGATTCCTGGCTGCGGCCATCCCGCTCGCCGGAGTGCTCGCGCTGCTGCTCGCGGGTTGGTTCGCCACGACGATCGGCTGGCGGTGGTCATTCATCCTCATGGTCGCGCTCGCGGTGATCAACCTGCTCCTCAGCTTCGGCCTGAAGAAGGTGCCAACCCAGCCGGGGCTGACGATCGACTGGACCGGTGCCGTCCTCGCCGCCATCGCCGTCATCCTGCTGAGCTTCGGATTCAGCGGCCTCGCCACCTGGGGCATCTGGCTCGCGAGCGAGCAGGCGCCGTTCGATGTGCTGGGAGTTTCCCCCGCGCCGATCCTCATCATCGCGGGCCTGATCGTGGGTCAGGCGTTCTTCGCCTGGCTGCGCCGCCGCGGGCGTGAGGGCAAGCCCCGCATCTTCGACCTGCGGGTGCTCGCAACCGGTTCCGAGCGTGCGGTCACGGCGTGCATGGCGACGATGCTGTTCGTCGGCACGGCGGCCAACTTCCTGATCCCCCTCTACATCCAGGTCGTGCAGGGGCGGTCGAGTATCGAGACGTCGTTCGCGATCATCCCGTACACGCTGTCGATCTTCCTGGCGTCGACGTTCGTGGCGTACCTCTACCGGCGCTTCACGCCGCGCGTACTCGCCATGGCCGGCTTCATCGTCGTGGCAT
>JALYWB010000003.1 GCA_030852935.1 Actinomycetota bacterium
CCGTCGAGGTACTCGGTCTCGGCGACCCGGATGGCGCGAACCTCGCCGACCTCGTTGGCGAGGAATTCCACGGTCGAAGCGAGGTAGGTGCGGATGCCGCCCTCCTCGTGCGCACTCTGCACCTCGAAGATGGTCGGATGCATCGGCCACGGTTGCTCGGCGGGGCGCGTGGCGCTGGGCTCCTTGCCGATCGCGAGGTTCGTGACTGAGAGTGCGCCCTGCCGATGCGCCGTGCCGATGCAGTCGGCGCCGGTGTCACCGCCGCCGAGGACGACCACGTGCTTGCCCTCTGCGGTGATCTGGTCGAACACCTGGTCACCGGCGAGATGCCGGTTGGACTGGGTGAGGTAGTCCATCGCGAAGTGCACGCCGGGAAGGTCCCTGCCGGGGATGGGCAGGTCTCGCGGCACGATCGCACCCGTCGCGACGACGACCGCATCGTATCGTCCGCGCAGCTGCTCCCAGCTCAGGTCGACGCCGATGTGCACGCCGGCGCGGAACCTGGTGCCCTCCGCGGTCATCTGCGCGAGCCGCTGGTCGAGGTGCTTCTTCTCCATCTTGAAGTCTGGGATGCCGTAGCGGAGGAGGCCGCCGATGCGGTCGTCACGCTCGAACACGGCGACCGTGTGACCGGCTCGCGTGAGCTGCTGCGCCGCGGCGAGACCCGCGGGCCCGGAGCCGACGACCGCGACCGTCTTGCCGGTGAGACGGCCGGGAGGCTGCGGCTGCACCCACCCGCTGCCCCACGCGTCATCGATGATCGAGACCTCGACCTGCTTGATGGTGACCGCCGGCTGATTGATGCCGAGCACGCATGCCGATTCGCACGGCGCCGGGCAGAGCCGACCGGTGAACTCGGGGAAGTTGTTCGTGGCATGCAGCCGCTCGATCGCCGCCCTTCCCTCACCGCGCCACATCAGGTCGTTCCATTCAGGGATCAGGTTGCCGAGCGGGCAGCCCTGATGGCAGAACGGGACGCCGCAGTCCATGCACCGCCCGGCCTGGCGGCGGAGCTGGGCGGGGTCGCCCTGCTCGTAGACCTCTTTCCAGTCCATAATGCGCACCGGAACGGGCCGTCGCTTGGGCAGCTCCCGTTCGGTGACCTTCAGAAAGCCCTTGGGATCAGCCACCTGTTACCTCCATGCGGTTCACGGGCACAGCTCGAGTCCAGACAACCTTGGGATCAGCCACCTGTCACCTCCAGAATTCGAGTCCAGACCACATCGCCGTCGGGGTCGAGTCCCTCGTCGACAGCGCTCTGGCGGGTACGGAGCACCGCGGCGTAGTCGCGCGGCAACACCTTCGTGAATCGATCGAATGCTGCGTCGCCCTCGGCGAGGAGCACGGCCGCGACCGAGGAGTCGGTCATCACGAGGTGCTGCTCGAGCAGGTCCCGCACGATCTCGCGGTCGGCGCTGCCGAGCGGCAGCAGTTCGAGTTCACCGGCGGAGAGCGATTCTCGGTTCACGCGAGCCCCGCGGAGGCCGAGCACATAGGCGGTGCCACCGGACATCCCGGCGCCGAGGTTGCGGCCCGTCTCGCCCAAGATCACGGCGAGGCCGCCGGTCATGTACTCGAGCGCATGATCGCCCACGCCCTCAACCACTGCAGTCGCGCCCGAATTGCGGACGAGGAATCGTTCGCCGACGATGCCGCGGATGAACATGCTGCCTCGGGTCGCGCCGTAGCCGATGACGTTGCCGGCGATCACGTTGTGCTCGGCGACGAAGCCGCTGTCGCGAGAGGGACGCAGCACGATCTGACCACCTGAGAGGCCCTTGCCGACGTAGTCGTTCGAATCGCCCTCGAGCCGCAGCGTGATTCCGCTCGGCAGGAAGGCGCCAAGTGACTGGCCCGCCGAACCCGTCAGCGTCACGTCGATCGAGCCGGTGGGCAGGCCGTGCTCACCGCGGCGCACGGTGACCTCGTGGCCGAGCATCGTGCCGACGGCGCGCTCGGTGTTCCTGATCGGCAGCTCGATCTCGATCGTGCCACCCTCCTCGAGCACGATCCGACTCTGCCGGATGAGCTCGTTGTCGAAGTGCTGGTCGAGTTCGTGGTCTTGGGGCCGCAGGTTGCGCCGCGGCTCCGACCCCGAGAAGTCGGGGCCCACCAGCACGGGGGTGAGGTCCAGGCCCGATGCCTTCCAGTGCTCCAGCGCACGATCGACGTCGAGCAGGTCGCGGCGCCCGATGATCTCGTCGATCGAGCGGTAACCGAGCTCGGCGAGGTACTCACGCACCTCTTGGGCGATGAATTCGAAGAAGTTGACGACGAACTCGGGCTTTCCGGAGAAGCGCTTGCGAAGCACCGGATTCTGCGTCGCGACGCCGACCGGGCAGGTGTCGAGGTGGCAGACCCGCATCATGACACAGCCCTGCACCACCAGCGGTGCAGTCGCGAAGCCGAACTCCTCGGCGCCGAGGAGGGCGCCGATCATGACGTCGCGCCCGGTCTTCAGCTGGCCGTCCACCTGCACGACCACACGATCGCGCATGCCGTTCAGCATGAGCGTCTGCTGGGTCTCTGCGAGTCCGAGCTCCCACGGCGTGCCGGCGTGCTTCAGCGAGTTCAGCGGACTCGCGCCCGTGCCACCATCATGGCCCGAGACGAGGATGACGTCGGCCAGCGCCTTGGCGGTGCCCGCCGCGACCGCACCGATTCCCGACTGGCTCACGAGCTTCACGTGCACGCGCGCCTTGGGATTGGCGCGTTTGAGGTCGAAGATGAGCTGCTTGAGGTCTTCGATCGAGTAGATGTCATGATGCGGCGGCGGCGAGA
The DNA here is from genome assembly GCA_030852935.1 of Actinomycetota bacterium. Lineage (GTDB taxonomy): Bacteria > Actinomycetota > Actinomycetes > Actinomycetales > Microbacteriaceae > Agromyces. The sequence continues at coordinate 2,782 of JALYWB010000003.1, forward strand.
TGAGCCCGACGCCCGCGGTCGCGTGGCGTGTGCGCGCGACCCAGGGATAGACCTTCGTGGGCGGGAGCTGACCGCCCTCACCGGGCTTCGCGCCCTGGGCGAGCTTGATCTGGATGTCCTCGGCGTGCGTGAGGTACATGCTCGTCACGCCGAACCGCCCCGAGGCGACCTGCTTGATCGCGCTGCGGCGCTCGGGGTCGAGCAGCCGATCGAGGTCTTCGCCGCCCTCGCCGGTGTTCGACTTCGCGCCGAGGCGGTTCATCGCGATGGCGAGCGACTCGTGTGCTTCCTTCGAGATCGACCCGTAGCTCATCGCGCCGGTGGAGAAGCGCTTCACGATCGACTCGACCGACTCGACCTCATCGATCGGCACAGGAGGACGCGTGCCGGTGCGCAGCGCGAACATGCCGCGAAGGGTCATCAGCTGTTCGGCCTGCGAGTCGACGAGCGAGGTGTACTCGCGGAACACGTCATAGCGCCGGTTGCGTGTCGAATGCTGCAGCCGGAACACGGTCTCGGGGTTGAAGAGGTGGGGCGATCCGTCGCGCCGCCACTGGTACTCGCCGCCGGTCGTCAAGCGCTCGTGGGCGCGAACGGCGATGTCTTCGGGGTAGGCGGCAGTGTGCCGGTGCAGGTTCTCGGCCGCGATGACGTCGAGCCCCACGCCCCCGAGCTTCGAGGTCGTGCCGGTGAAGTACTCGGAGATGAAGCCTTCGTCGAGGCCGACCGCCTCGAACGCCTGCGCTCCGCCGTACGACGAGATGGTCGAGATGCCCATCTTCGACATGATCTTCAGTACGCCCTTGCCGAGCGCCTTGATGACGTTGTGCACCGCCTGCTCGGGCGTGAGCCCGGTGATCAAGCCCGACCGCACCAGGTCTTCGCACGTCTCCATGGCGAGGTACGGGTTGACCGCGGATGCCCCGTAGCCGATGAGGAGCGCGACGTGGTGCACCTCGCGTACGTCACCCGCCTCGACGATGAGCCCCACCTTCATACGGTTCTCCGACCGGATCAGGTGGTGGTGCACCGTCGAGAGCATGAGTAGCGATGGGACGGGTGCCAGGTCCTTGTTCGAGTCACGGTCGCTCAGTACGATGAACGACGCCCCACCCTCGATCGCTTCGTCGACCTCGCGGCAGATCGCAGCGAGACGGTCGCGCAGCGCGTTCGGGCCCTCGTCGAATCGATAGAGGCCCCTGATCGTGACGGTGGTGCGCGGCCCGGGTTCGGGGTCGATGTGCACGAGCTTCGCGAGCTCGTCGTTGTCGATCACGGGGAACGACACCGCCACCTGGCGCGCGTGCTCGGGCCCGGCGGTGAGCAGGTTTCGCTCGGGCCCGATGGACGTGCCGAGCGAGGTGACCACGGCCTCGCGGATCGAGTCGAGCGGTGGGTTCGTGACCTGGGCGAACTGCTGCGTGAAGTAGTCGAAGAGCAGTCGCGGACGCTTCGAGAGCACGGCGATCGGCGTGTCGGATCCCATCGCACCGAGTGGTTCCTGACCCGTCTGCGCCATGGGCGTGAGGAGGATCTTCACTTCTTCTTCGGTGTACCCGAAGGTGCGCTGGCGTCGGTTCACCGATGCAGGTGGGTGCACGATGTGCTCACGCTCGGGTAGGTCGGCGAGTCGGATGCGCCCGGCCTCGAGCCACTCCCCCCATGGCTCGGATGCCGCGAGGTCGGCTTTGATCTCATCGTCCTCGATGAGGCGGCCGGCCTCGGTGTCGACGAGGAACATGCGGCCCGGCTGCAGGCGCCCCTTTCGCACGATCCGGCTCTGCTCGATGTCGAGCACGCCGATCTCGCTGGCCAGCACGACGAGGCCGTCGTCGGTGACGACGTACCGACCGGGGCGCAACCCGTTGCGGTCGAGCGTCGCACCGACGAGCGAACCGTCGGTGAACACGATCGCCGCCGGACCGTCCCACGGCTCCATGAGCATCGAGTGGTACTCGTAGAACTCGCGACGGGCGGTGTCGATCTCGGTCTGGTTCTCCCAGGCCTCCGGCACCATCATCATGATCGCGTGCGGCAGGCTGCGCCCCGAGAGGGTCAGCAGTTCGACGACCTCGTCGAACGATGCGGAATCGCTCGCGCCCTGCGTCACGATGGGGAGGATCGGCTCGAGGTCGCCGAGCAGGTCGGACTCGAGCTGCGATTGGCGCGCTCGCATCCAATTGCGGTTGCCCTGGATCGTATTGATCTCGCCGTTGTGCGCGATCATGCGGAACGGCTGCGCGAGCGGCCACGACGGGAACGTGTTCGTCGAGTACCGCGAGTGCACGAGGGCGAGTTTCGAAGCGAACCGCTCGTCGGAGAGGTCGGGATAGAACGGCTCCAGCTGGAGCGTGGTCACCATGCCCTTGTAGACGAGCGTGCGGCACGACAACGACGCGAAGTACAGCTCGAGCTCGCGTTCGGCGCGCTTGCGGAGCCGGAACGTGAGGCGGTCGAGCGCGATGCCGCCGACCCGGTTGCCCTCAGCGGTCGTCGCGACCGACTGCACGAAGAGCTGTTGCACGACCGGCATGGCCGCCCTGGCGAGCGTGCCGAGTTCGTCGGGCCGAACCGGCACCTCCCGCCAGCCGAGCACCTCGAGACCTTCGGATGCCGCGAGCTCGCGTAGCCCGCGCTTGACACTCGACCGAGCCGTGGGATCGGTCGGCAGGAACGCGTTGCCGACCACGTACGAGCCCGCGGGGGGCAACGCGAAGTCGGCGACCGCCCGGAGGAACTCATCCGGCACCTGCGTGATGATCCCTGCGCCGTCGCCCGTGCCGGCATCGGAGCCGACCGCGCCGCGGTGCTCGAGGTTCCGCAGCGCATCGAGCGCGGCCGTGATGATGTCGTGACCGGCGGTGCCGCGGAGGGTCGCGACCATGGCGAGGCCGCAGGCGTCTTTCTCGTCAGCCGGGTCGTACATGCCCTGTGCGTCGGGCACGAGGCCGAACCTCGAGAAGGGTGGAGTGAGCGACACGTGGGACCGTCCTCATCAACGAATGTGGCAGCGGGGGACGTCGTCGGCCCATCGATGGGATGTCGCGACGCGTGATGCGGCGTCGCCTCGGGAGAACGCGTGGAACGGGGCTTAGGGAGAGGTGGACCGGCTCGAGCTTGTGGCTGCCGTCTCGCCCGTGATGTTCTCGCCCTCGACAGTATCGTCGAGTGAGTCGGAGTCGGACTCGGGTTCAGAGTCTACCCCAGCGTCTTCGCCTTTCCATTCACGGCCCGGAACATACGGCGTGGGCTCGTCGCCAGTGTGTCGGCGACGTTGCACGAAGTAGATGACGATGCCGACGATGACCGCCGCGAACGAAGCCCAGACGTTGGCCCGGATGCCGAGGAACATCTCGCTCGGGTCGACGCGGATCGACTCGAAGAACGCCCGCCCCGCGCCGTACCAGATGAGGTAGAAGGCGAACGCCTTGCCCCAGCGCATGTTGATCTGGCGCTCGAGGAGGATGATCAGCGCGGCACCGGCGAGGTTCCAGATGATCTCGTAGAGGAACGTGGGGTGGAAGAGGGTGCCCTCTGCGAGGCCTGCCGGAAACGCCGGGTTGGTCGACTCGATCTCGAGCCCCCATGGCAGGTCGGTGGGCATGCCGAACAGCTCGTGGTTGAACCAGTTGCCGAGCCGGCCGGTGGCCTGCGCGACGAGCAGTCCGGGAGCCAGCGCGTCGGCGAACGACCAGAATCGGATGCCGGTCATGCGGCATCCGATGATCACGCCGACGGCACCGCCGATGAGCGAGCCGTAGATGGCGTTCCCGCCTTCCCAGATGTTCCAGATCGCACCGGGCTCGAACGGATTCCAGACGTTCGCACCTTCGTAGAAGTAGTCGGCGGGGTGCGTGAACACGTGGTACAACCGCGCACCGATGATGCCGAGCGGCACCGCCCAGAGCGCGATGTCGAGGACGACCCCCGGCTCGGCGCCACGCTTCGTGAGGCGCCGCGACGTGATGATGGTTGCCAGGATGATGCCCGCGAGAATGCACAGTGCATACATCTGGATGTTGAGCACGCCCCACGGGACCGGGATCTCGAGGGTGCGCCACGCCTCGTCAGGGCTCGGGATGCTGAGCGGTGCGATCACTCGGGCTACTGCCTTTCGTCGGGGAACCGTCGGCCGCGAAGGCCTCAGTCAGCGTACTTCACTCGGGCCGCGTACCGCGCGCGAGCTCGGCCGCCAACGCACCCGCGGCAGAGGGGCCGCCGTCGGCGAGTGCCTTGACGAGCGCCGACCCCACGATGGCGCCATCAGCGTACTCGAGCACCTCGGCGACCTGTGCGGCCGTCGAGATGCCGAGACCGACGCAGCTCGCGGGGGCACCTGCATCAGCGAGTCGCCCGACGAGTGCGCGTGCGGCCTGGTCGACGTCGCTGCGGGCACCCGTGATGCCCATCGTCGAAACCGCGTACACGAAGCCACGACTGGCGTCGACCGTCTGGCGGACACGTGCATCGGTCGAGCTGGGCGCAGCGAGGAACACCCGGTCGAGTGCGGTGCGCTCGGATGCCGCGATCCAGTCGGCTGCCTCGTCGGGAATGAGATCGGGCGTGATGAGGCCCGCTCCCCCGGCTGCGGCGAGGTCGTCGGCGAAGCGGTCGACGCCGTACTGCACGACGGGATTCCAGTAGGTCATGATCAGCACCGGGGCATCCGTGCGCTCGGTGATCCGTCGCACCGCCTCGAACCCGTGCGCCAGCCTGAAGCCGCCCGCGAGCGCCTGCTGCGTTGCAGCCTGGATGACAGGGCCGTCCATGACGGGGTCGGAGTACGGCAGCCCGAGCTCCAGCACGTCGACGCCGTTCTCGACGAGCGCCACCGCCGCTTCGACGCTCTCGTCGAGCGTCGGGAAACCGACGGGGAGATAGCCGATGAGCGCGCCGCCGGCGTCGTCATTGCGGCGCCGGATGACGGGACCCACGGTTCTCACTTGGCGTTCTCCTGGTCGTAGAGCTCGAAGTACGTCGCAGCCGTGTCCATGTCCTTATCGCCGCGTCCGGAGAGGTTGACGAGGATGGTGGCGCCCTCGCCCAGCTCACGGCCGAGCTCGAGCGTGCCCGCGAGGGCGTGCGCCGACTCGATGGCGGGAATGATGCCCTCGGTGCGGGTGAGGAGACGCAGCGCGTCCATGGCGGCGGCATCGGTCACGGCGCGGTAGTGCGCACGACCTATCGCGGCGAGCCAGGAGTGCTCGGGTCCGACCCCGGGGTAGTCGAGTCCGGCCGAGATGGAGTGCGACTCGATGGTCTGGCCGTCTTCGTCTTGCAGGAGGTAGCTTCGCGCTCCGTGCAGCACCCCGGGGCGTCCCTTGGAGATGGTCGCGGCGTGGCGTTCGGTGTCGATGCCCTCTCCCCCGGCCTCGAAGCCGTACAGGGCCACGTCGACGTCGTCGAGGAAGGCGTGGAAGATGCCGATCGCGTTCGAGCCGCCGCCGACACACGCCGTGACGGCGGTGGGCAGCGAGCCGGTGAGCTCGAGCACCTGCTCGCGCGCCTCTTCGCCGATGATCTTCTGGAAGTCGCGCACCATCTCGGGGAACGGGTGCGGCCCCGCAACCGTGCCGAAGATGTAATTCGTGGTCGCGACGTTCGTGACCCAGTCGCGCATGGCCTCGTTGATCGCGTCCTTCAGAGTGCGAGAACCGGCCGTCACGGGGATGACCTCGGCCCCGAGCAGTCGCATCCGGGCGACGTTGAGCGCCTGTCGCTCGGTGTCGACCTCACCCATGTAGATGGTGCAGTCGAGGCCGAACAGCGCGGCGGCGGTCGCCGTCGCGACGCCGTGCTGACCCGCGCCGGTCTCGGCGATCACGCGCTGCTTGCCGATGCGCTTGGTGAGCAGCGCCTGCCCGAGCACGTTGTTGATCTTGTGCGATCCCGTGTGGTTCAGGTCTTCGCGCTTCAGGATGACGCGTGCGCCGCCGGCGTGCGCGGCGAAGCGCGGTACCTCGGTGATGATCGACGGGCGCCCCGTGTAGCTGCGGCCGAGCTCGGCGAGCTCGGCACCGAACGCGGGGTCGAGCTTGGCGAGGTCATAGGCCTCGCCGAGCTCGTCGAGAGCGGCGATGAGGGATTCGGGGACGAATCGCCCCCCGAAGTCGCCGAAGTACGGACCGGTCTGCGCTCTGAGCGCCATGTCACACCGCCAGGAAGGCTCGAAGATTGGCAATGGGGTCGCCCGTGACGAGTGCTTCGCCCACGAGTACGACGTCGGCGCCGGCTGCACGGTAGTGCGCGACGTCGGCCACCGAGAGCACCGCCGACTCCGCGACCCGGATCGTGTCGGCCGGGAACCGGTCGGCGAGGCGGCCGAAGAGATCACGGTCGAGTTCGAAGGTCGAGAGGTCACGGGCGTTCACGCCGATCAGGCGCGCGCCCACGGCGCCCGCCCGGTCGAGCTCGGCCTCGGAGTGGGTTTCGACGAGCGCGGTCATGCCCAGGTCGACGATGAGCTCGAAGAGCTCGCCCAGGGTGGCGTCGTCGAGCGCGGCGACGATGAGGAGCACGAGATCGGCGCCGGCCGCTCGCGCCTCGAACACCTGATACGGAGTCGAGATGAAATCCTTGCGGAGCACAGGCAGGGCGACGGCCGTACGCACCGATTCGAGGTCGGCGAGCGAACCGCCGAACCTGCGTCCCTCGGTGAGTACGCTGATGGCGCTCGCGCCGCCGAGCTCGTAGCTGCGGGCGAGGGCGGCCGGGTCGGCGATCGGAGCGAGCGGGCCTCGGGACGGGCTCGATCGCTTGATCTCGGCGATCACCTTGACGTGATCGGCCGGCCGCAGCACCTCGAGGGCGTCGATCGCAGCCGGGCGCATGAACGCCGCCCGCTCGACCTCGGCGAGGGGGCGCTGCTCACGGCGCGCCTCTGCGTCGGCGACCGCATTCGCCGTCAACTCGGAGAGCACGCGTCAGTGCACCTTCGTGGTGACCTTGTCGCCACCCACGCCGTAACCGACGCGGGCGAGCACCCACCCGACGATGATGCCGACGACGAGGAGCCCGGCGGAGGCCCAGACGAGCCAGTCCAGCTCGAGGAAGAACGCGACCGTGCCGATGACGAACGCGATGAGCATGATCGTGACGGCGGTCCACGCCGCGGGCGAGTGTCCGTGGCCGGGATCTGCGGTCTCAGTGCTCATGATGCTCCTTCGTTGCGGGGGTTCCGCCCGCCAGTCTAGCTGCTGGGTCCGGTCGAATCCGTCGGGTCGTCACCCCGGCTCAGCTCGTCCCAGTCGTCGATCGCGCGGTCGGATGCCACCCGCCCCGCTGCCGGGCCGGTGGCGGGCTCGCTCTCGTCGGCGAGCCGCGTGGCACGGTACCGTCGCGACGACGCTGGCCAACGCGTCCCGGAGACGAGCACGACGACGCCCGCGGCGACCAGCAGGATTCCGCCGGCAAGGGCGGCCACGGGCCACGCGGTCTGGTCGACGGATGCCACGAGCTCGGCGGTCGGGCCTGCACCCGAGACGCCCGTGGCATCGGTCACCGCCGGAGAGACGGCACCGACCGGGTCGCCGATCGTGAGCCACGCGGCGAGCAGCACGCAACCGCCCAGTACGACCTCGAGGATGCCGAGCACGATCCTGATGGCGGGACCGGCGATGGCGAGTGCCGCGACGAGGGCCAGTGCGGCCAGGCCCAGTGCCGCGAGCGCAGGCGACGCCACGCTGCCGGGCACCGGGATGCCGTCGCCTGCGCCGTGGGCCGCGGCATCCGCGAGTTCGAGGTCGAACCAGGTCTGGCTCCACGCGAGCAATACGAGGCCCGCGCCGGCCACCGTGGCGAGCACGGCGGGCAGCTTCATGCGCGCAGCACTCACTCGACCACCCTCCGCATGGCGTTCGCGACCGCGACGGCGCGGAGCGGCGCGGCGGCCTTGTTCTGCGACTCCTGGAACTCCGACTCGGGCACCGAGTCGGCGACGAGGCCGCCTCCGGCCTGCACTCGTGCCACGCCGCCGGAGATCGTCGCGGTGCGGATGGCGATGGCGAGGTCGGCATCGCCGCCGAAGCCGAAGTAGCCGACGACGCCGCCGTAGAGCCCGCGCTGGGCAGGTTCGAGCTCATCGATGATCTCGAGGGCTCGGGGTTTGGGCGCGCCGGAGAGCGTTCCTGCTGGGAACGTCGCCCGGAACACATCGACGGCGTTCTGCCCGGCTGCGAGGTCGCCCTCGACCGAGGAGACCAGGTGCATGATGTGGCTGAACCGCTCGACGCGCATGAACTCGGTCACCTCCACCGACCCGGCGACGCAGACCTTGGCGAGGTCGTTCCGCGCGAGGTCGACGAGCATCAGGTGCTCGGCCTGCTCCTTGGGGTCGGCGATGAGCTCGGATTCGAGGTCTGCGTCTTCCTCGGGTGTCGCGCCGCGGGGCTTCGAGCCGGCGATCGGGTGCGTGAACACCCGGCCGTGCTGCACCTTGACGAGCGCCTCGGGTGAGGAGCCCACGATCCAGTACGACTCGCCGGCGGGGTCTTCGAGGTGCAGCAGGTACATGTACGGGCTCGGATTCAGGCTCCGGAGCACCCGGTACACGTCGATCGGATGGGCGGTCGCCTCCTGCTCGAAGCGCTGGGAGATCACCACCTGGAAGATGTCGCCCTCGCGGATGTACTCCTTCGAACGCTCCACTGCGGCGACGAAGTCGGCCTTCTCGGTGCGGTGCCGGGGCGCGGCGGGAGCATCGAGGTCGATCTCGGCGAGCCATGCCTCCGACGGCCGCGCGATGGCGCCTTGCAGCCGGTCGAGTCGCTGCTGCGCCCCTGCCCACAACTCGTCGGGCGACTCCGCGCCGTCGTTGAGCACCGAGGCCACGAGCTGCACGGTGCCGGTGCGGTGGTCGATCACGACGAGCTCGGAGACGAAGCTGAAGGCCTGCCCCGGCATCGCGAATTCGGCAGGTGGTCGGTTCGGCAGATGCTCGATCTGGCGTATCGCCTCCCATCCGATGAAACCGACGAGCCCACCCGTGAGGGGCGGTGCCCCCGGCACGTCCTCGGTGCGCCACCGCTCGAAGAGAGCTTCGAGGGCGGCGAGCGGCTCGAGCGCGGCGGCGTCACTGAGGGCACGCTCGGCCGAAAGGCCGTAGTCCTGCCACTCGACCCGGCCGTCCCGCTCGGTCAACACGCCGTACGACGACGCTCCGACGAACGAGTAGCGCGACCAGATGCCGCCCTGCTCGGCGGACTCGAGCAGGAACGTGCCCGGGCGCCCGCCGGCGACCTTGCGGTAGATCCCGACCGGGGTCTCGCCGTCGGCGAAGAGCTCGCGCGACACGGGCAGCACTCGGCGGCCCGGCAGGAGGGCGGTGAACTCATCGAAGCTGGTGGTGGCGCCGGACACTCGGTTCTCCTCGGATCAGACGGCGGGCGGGAAGCCGGTGGTGACCTGCAGCGGGTCGCCGTCGAAGCAGGTGCGCGTGCCGGTGTGACACGCCGCTCCGACCTGCTCGACGGTGACGAGCAGGGTGTCGGCGTCGCAATCGAGGGCCGCCGACCGTACGTACTGCACGTGTCCTGACGTGTCGCCCTTGCGCCAGTACTCCTGTCGCGAGCGCGACCAGAAGGTCACGCGCCCTTCGGTGAGGGTCCGACGCAGCGCCTCACGGTCCATCCAGCCGAGCATGAGCACCTCGCCCGTTCCCTCCTGCTGGATGATCGCGGGCAGGAGGCCGTCTGCATTGAACACGGCGCGGTCGAGCGGCGAACCGCCCGCGGTCCAGGCGTCTTCATCGCGTTCCAGTTCTTCGTCGCCCGGCGCGGTCATCGCACGATCCTCCCGTCGGCGCCGAGTGCCGCCTTCACGTCCGCGACGGTCATCTCGCCATTGTGGAACACGGATGCCGCGAGCACAGCGTCGGCCCCGGCACCGATCGCCGGCGCGAAGTCATCGACCGACCCTGCGCCGCCTGAGGCGATCACCGGCACGCTCGAGAGCTCGTGCATGAGCCGGGTGAGTTCGAGGTCGAATCCCTGCTTGGTGCCGTCGGCGTCGATCGAGTTCACGAGCAGCTCGCCCGCGCCGAGCCCGATCGCCTGTCGCGCCCAATCGAGCGCGTCGAGGTCGGTCTCGGTGCGGCCGCCGTGCGTGGTCACGACGAAGCCCGACGCGGTGCGATCCGAGCGCTTCACGTCGAGTGAGAGCACGAGCACCTGTGCGCCGAACCGGTCGGCGATCTCGGCGACGAGTGCCGGCCGCGCGATCGCGGCGCTGTTCACGCCGATCTTGTCCGCGCCGTGGCCGAGGAGACGCGCGACATCCTCGGTCGAGCGCACGCCGCCGCCGACCGTCAGCGGGATGAACACCTGCTCGGCCACGTGCTGCACCATGTCGTAGGTCGTCGAACGGTCGTCGACGGTGGCGGTGACGTCGAGGAAGGTGAGCTCGTCGGCGCCCTGTTCGGCGTACCGGGCGGCGAGCTCGACGGGGTCTCCCGCGTCGCGCAGGTTCTGGAAGTTCACGCCCTTGACGACGCGGCCTGCCGCGACGTCGAGGCACGGGATCACACGGACGGCCAGTGACATCGGTGCCTCACAACCGCGCGGCGTGGATCGCGCTGACGAGGATGGCGCGAGCGCCGAGCGAGTACAGCTCGTCCATGACCGTGTTCATCCCGACGCGCGGGATCATGACCCGCACCGCGACCCACTCGGGGTCGTGCAGCGGCGAAACGGTGGGAGACTCGAACCCCGGTGCCGCAGCGGTGGCCCGTTCGAGGTGCTCGACCTGGACGTCGTAGTCGAGCATCACGTACTGGCGCGCCACGAGCACGCCCTGCAGGCGGCGGAGCAGGGTCTGCGCACCCGGGCGTTCGACGCCCGACCGGATCAGCACGGCCTGCGACTCGAGGATCACCGGACCGAAGATCTCGAGGCCCGCCTGGCGCAGCGTCGAACCCGTCGAGACGACGTCGGCCACGGCCTCCGCGACGCCGAGGCGCACCGCCGACTCGACCGCGCCGTCGAGCTTCACGAGCTTCGCAGTGACCCCGTGCCCCGCGAGGAAGTCGCCGACGAGGCCGGGGTAGCTGGTCGCCACGTGCACGCCCTCGAGGTCGCCGAGCTCGCTGAACGCCGCAGGCGGACCGGCGAACCTGAAGGTCGAGTCGCCGAAGCCGAGCGGGGCGAGCTCTGAGGCATCCGACCCGGAATCGAGCAGGAGGTCGCGACCTGTGATGCCGACGTCGAGCGCACCCGAACCGACGTAGGTCGCGATGTCACGCGGTCGGAGGTAGAAGAACTCGACCCCGTTCGCGGGGTCGGCGGTGTGCAGGTCGCGCGGGTCGCGACGGCCGGCATACCCGGCCTCGTAGAGCATCTGTGCGGCGGTCTCGGCGAGTGAGCCCTTGTTGGGCACGGCGATTCGGAGCATTTCCTGCCTTAGGTTTCTGGCAACACTGTCGTGTCGACGGAACTGATCGGTCATGGGCGCGATCAGAGATGTCGGTACACGTCGGCGGGTGTGAGCCCCTTCGCGAGCATGAGCACCTGCAGGTGATACAGCAACTGGGAGATCTCTTCTGCGGTCTCGACGTCGCTCTGGTACTCGGCGGCCATCCAGACCTCGGCCGCCTCTTCGACGATCTTCTTGCCGATGGCGTGCACGCCCGCGTCGAGCTCGCGCACGGTGCCTGAACCGCCTGGACGGGTTCGGGCTTTGTCGCTGAGCTCGACGAAGAGGTCGTCGAAGGTCTTCACTCGTCCAGACTACCGGTGCGTTCCGGCCGCCCATGCGTATGCGTCGCTGCGGCGTCGCGCAGTGACGCGATGCGGTCGGCAGGCACCTCTGCGCCGAATACCGCGGAGCCCGCGACGAAGGTATCGGCTCCCGCCTCGGCCGCGATGCGGATGGTTTCGGCGGTGATCCCGCCGTCGACCTGCAGCCACACGTCGAGTCCGGCCGCTCGCACGGAATCGGCGACCCGGCGGAGCTTCGGCATCGTCTCGGGCATGAACGACTGACCCCCGAACCCGGGCTCCACGGTCATCACGAGCACCTGGTCGAACTCGGGTAACAGGTCGAGATACGGTTCGATGTCGGTGCCGGGCTTCAGCGCGATGCCTGCACGGGCCCCGAGCTGCCGGAGTCGTCGCGCCAGTCGGACTGGATCGGACGCGGCCTCGACATGGAAGGTCACCGAATAGGCACCTGCCTCGGCATACCCTGGCGCCCAGCGGTCGGGATCGTCGATCATGAGGTGCACATCGAGCGGAATCGGCGACACCTGCTGCAGCCGCTCGACCATCGGCAGCCCGAACGTCAGGTTCGGCACGAAGTGGTTGTCCATGATGTCGACGTGCACGAGATCGGCCGACGAGATGCGCCCGAGCTCCCGCTCGAGGTTCGCGAAATCGGCCGCCAGGATGCTGGGGTTGATCCGCGTCGTCATCCGTCCACCATATCGATCGGGCCGGCATCGGTGCGGCGCACGAGCGCGATGAACATGGCGTCGGTGCCGTGTCGGTGCGGCCAGAGCTGGACCGTCTCGGGGGTGCCGGCGAGGTCAAGCGGATGCCGCGACACGAGCTGCACGACCGACTGTGCGTCGAGCCGCTCGACCTGTCCCCGCCACCGTTCGAGTGCCGGCGTGAGTACCCCATGGGTCTCGGCGGTGTGCGGTGAGCAGGTGACGTAGGCGAGGATTCCGCCGGGGGCGAGGGCATGCACCGCCGCATCGAACAGTTCACCCTGGAGCCGAGTGAGCTCCGCGACATCCGACGGCGCCTTCCGCCATCTCGCCTCTGGACGTCGGCGGAGCGCGCCGAGCCCAGTGCAGGGCGCGTCGAGCAGGATGCGGTCGAAACCGCCGGCTGCACCGAGTGCGGCGGGATCGAGCTCGCGACCGTCGCCGACATGCACGTCGACGTCGAGCGGTACCCCGGCGATCGCCCTGCGCACCAGCTCCGCACGCGCCGGCACCAGCTCGTTCGCGACGAGGCGTGCGCCAGCGGCCAGGGCCTCGGCGGCGAGCACCGCCGTCTTGCCGCCCGGACCGGCGCAGAGGTCGAGCCACCGCTCCCCCGCCCGCACTGGCGCGGCCCGGGTGAGCGTGAGCGCAGCCAGCTGTGAGCCCTCGTCCTGCACGCGGATCCGGCCCCCGTTCGCCTCCACGGTCGCGATCGGGTCGGCGGTCGAGGCGCCGATCGGCGAGAACCGGTCTGGTTCGAAACCGGGGATCCCGGCTGTGTCGACCTCGAGGCCCGGGAGGACGGCGAGGTTCACGCGTGGCGACGCGTTGTCGGCCCTCAGCAGTTCCTCGAGCTCGTCCGCGCGCCCTTCGCGGTCGAGGGCACCGTGCAGCGCACGCACGACCCACTCTGGGTGGCTCTCGAGCCGCGCCAGCCGCTGGTCCTCGTTCCTTGCACCCTCGATGACGAGCTCGCGCCAGGCTTCGGCCGACGTGCGAGAGATGGTGCGCAGCACGGCGTTGGCGAACCCGGCGGCCCGCGGCGCGACCCGACGCGCCAGCGCGACCTGTTCGAACACGGCGGCATGGGTGGGCACGCGAGTCGCGAGCAGCTGGTGCGCACCGAGCCGGAGCACGTCGAGCACGGCGGGATCGATCGCGCTCGCAGGGCGACCGGCGGCAATCTCGATGACCCGGTCGTAGAAGCCGAGGAGCCGGAGCGTGCCATAGGTGAGTTCGGTCGCGAACGCGGCATCCGCCCGGTCGAGGCCGGCCTTGCGGATGCGAGCGGGAAGCAGCAGGTTGGCATAGGCCTCGTCGACACGCACCGCCTCGAGCACGTCGAACGCCACGAGGCGGGCGTCGGAGACGCGTTCGCTCGTCTGCCGTTCGCCCGCTTGCCGCTTGACGCCCTGCCGCTGGCCGCCCTGCCGTTCGCTGCTGCGTCGTTCGTCGCTGCCTCGTTCGTCGCTGCGTCGTTCGCCGCTGCGCCGTTCACCGCCGTCGCGTTTCGCGTTCATCGTGCCGCCATCCGGGTGCGGCCGCCGCCCCGCCACCAGTCGCCGGCGGCCATCGCGGTGCGCCCTGCGGGTTGCAGCCGACGCAACTCGAGCGGCGTGGTCCCGGTGCCGATCACGATCCGGCGTCCCACCGTGGTGATCTCGCCAGGCGCGAGACCGGCGGCTTCCGCCTCGTCGGCGTCCTCTGTGGCGGCGGTGAGCTCGAGGACTTTCAGTCGCTGGTCGTCGATCGTCGTCCACGCACCCGGCTCGGGCGTCACGCCGCGGAAGCGGCCCAGGACCTCGACGGCAGGGCGATGCCAGTCGAGCCGTGCGTCGTCGAGGCCGAGCTTCGGCGCGAACGTCGGCTCACCCACCTGGGGCGTCGCCATGGCGGTGCCGGCCGCGATGGCGTCGACCACGTCGGCGAGCAGGGCGGCGCCCGAATCGGCGAGCACCTCGAGCAGCGACCCGGCCGTGTCATCCGGCCGAACCGGATGCGGCCGCATGGCGTACACGTCGCCCGCATCGAGCTCGGGAACCAACCGGAATACGGATGCCCCGGTCTCGCCGTCGCCCGCGATCAACGCATGCTGCACCGGGGCCGCGCCGCGCCAGGCGGGTAGGAGCGAGAAGTGCAGATTGATCCAGCCGTGTGCGGGCGTGGAGAGCAGCGGCTCGCGTACGAGCCCCCCGTAGGCCACGATCACCCCGAGGTCGGGCCGCAGCGCGCCGATGCGGCCGGTTGCGTCCTCGCCCAGGCGAGCCGCCTCGATGACGTGGATGCCGAGGCGTTCGGCCGCGGCGGCCACGGGAGATGGCGTGATGACCCGCTTGCGTCCGATCGGCGCAGCAGGCCGTGTCACCGCGGCGACGACGTGGTGACGGCTCGCAGCGAGTCGTTCGAGTGAGGGGACGGCCGCCGCAGGCGTGCCGGCGAAGACGAGGCGGAGCTTCTGCACACTCCATTGTCGCCGACGGGACTCGACCCCTGCGTCAGGGCACCTCTGGGTCGTCGAATCGCACCCGGAGCACGGGCGGTCGGCGCACCGGGCGCCCACCAACCGGTCGCCGGCGCTCGGTGGCCGCACGGACCATCTCGGCACGCAGCTCTCGTGCCACTGCCGTTCCGGCGCCGTAGTCGAACCGCACGATGGCCCGCTCGAGGCCGTCGTCGGCCGGCACCGGGCCGAGCACGTCGACGCCGTCGACCGTCTGCACGGCGTCGAGGGCACGGGCGACGAGCGCATGCTGGGCGGTCACGCTCGCGACGCGTACCGCAGGCGGGAACCTGAGCGCACGACGCGCGGCGAGTTCGCCCTGAGCCCAGTCGGCCTGGCGCCAGGTCGTGAGTGCCGTTGCGAGCGCGCCCGCCACGCCCACCAGGAAGATCGATGCCCCAGGCGCGGCCAGCGCGCTTGCATTCGACCACCAGCGCAGGCAGTCTTCGGCGACGCGGAGTGACTCGCGCAGCAGCATCCGCTCGCCGTCGAGCAGGAGCACGGCACGATAGCCGCCGTCGGCGAGTGGTTCGGCGCCGCGAGTCGCGACCACCAGGGCGGGCTCTGCGCCGACCCGCAGCACGGGCCGCTCGCCGTCGGAGAGGATCACCCTGGTGCCGGCGAATGCGCGGCCGAGTTCGTCCGCGGTGCGGCTCGCCCCGATCGTCACTGCGCGCAGCTTCGAACCCTCGCACACCGGGCAGCGCCAGCTGCGTGCACTCGTGCCGCAGAGCACGCACCGCGCGGCTCCGCCCTCGCGCGGCACCGCGAGTCCCCCGCCGCACGCGGCGCACCTGGCCGGCTCCCGGCAGCGATCGCAGGCGAGGAGGGGTGCGTTGCCGGGGCGCGCCACCTGCACGAGCACCGGACCGGTGCGCACGGCCTCCTGTGCCTGACGCCACGCAGCGGTCGGGATGCGCGCCGATCCCGGCTCGTGCGAGGACTGCTGCTCGGTTGCGATGACCCGCGGGCGCACGTGCTTCTCGGGCGCCACCTCGTGCACCCAGCCGATCTCGACGAGCCGTTGCACCTCGACGCTCCTGGTGTGACCGGCGAACAACAGCGCCGCACCGGACTGCTCCTGACGGATGAGGGCGGCGTCGCGCGGGTGCACGCCCGGCGCGAGCGGCTCGGTGAGCAGTGCGTCGCCGTCGTCCCAGATCGCGATCAAGCCGAGCCGTGCGGCCGGCGAGTACACGGTCGACCGGTTCCCGATGATGATCCGGGCGTCTGGTGCGGTCGCATCGAGGAAGGCACGGTAGCGTTCACCACCCGTCTGGCGGGCGTCGGTGCGAAGCACTCGCCTCGGGTCCACGGATGCCGCGAGTGCCGCCTGGAGCTGCTCCTGATCGCGGTAGTCGGGCACGATGACGAGCGCCGAGCGGTCTGCGGCCAGCGTGTGCGCGGCGGCCTGCGCCAGCGTGGCGGCCCATGCACCGACCCACTCGCCCGTCGGAAGACGCACAGGTCGGGGGTCGGCGGTCAGCGTCATCCGTTCGCCGTGTTCGATTCCAGCCTCGACGGCGCCGGCGCGACCACCTGGAATGGGTGGAAGGCCGGCCGGGAGCGGCCCGGGATCGGCTTCGGCTGCGAGCCAGGCGCGCTCGACCCTGACGTACCGGCTCGGGATCGCGACGCGCAGGATGTCGCTGACGTTGCCGGCCGCGCGGTCCGCGGCGGTACGCGCGAGCTCCCAGACCTCGGGGCGCAGGATGGGTACCTCGGAGACCACGTCCTCGAGTTCGCTCAGTACGCCCCGATACTCGCTCGTCGCTGCGAGCTCGACGAGCCATCCGTTGGCGATGCGTCCGCCCGTGCGCAGCGGGACCCGCACGCGGACGCCGGCCCTCGCCGCCTGGCCGAGTCGCTCGGGCACGGCATAGTCGAAGAGCTGGTCGAGCTGTGGAAGCGGGGAGTCGACGAGCACCCTGGCGACAGAGCCGCCTGCCACGTCAGAGCCCGGCGGCGGCGCGGAGCTCGTCGACGCGGTCGAGCCGCTCCCATGTGAAGTCGGGAAGCTCGC
The DNA here is from genome assembly GCA_030852935.1 of Actinomycetota bacterium. Taxonomy (GTDB): domain Bacteria; phylum Actinomycetota; class Actinomycetes; order Actinomycetales; family Microbacteriaceae; genus Agromyces. Next base: position 19,726 of record JALYWB010000003.1, read on the forward strand.
GGCCGAAGTGGCCGTAACTCGCCGTCTGTGCGTAGATGGGACGGAGCAGGTCGAGATCGCGGATGATCGCCGCGGGGCGCAGGTCGAACACCTCGCGGATCGCCGCGATGATGCGCTCATCGGGCAGCTTGGCGGTGCCGAACGATTCGACGTAGAGCCCGACGGGCGCCGCCTTGCCGATCGCGTAGGCGACCTGCAGTTCGAGCCGGTCGGCGAGACCGGCCGCGACCGCGTTCTTCGCGACCCAGCGCATCGCGTAGGCGGCAGAGCGGTCGACCTTCGACGGGTCCTTGCCGCTGAAAGCGCCTCCGCCGTGGCGACTCGCCCCTCCGTAGGTGTCGATGATGATCTTGCGACCGGTGAGCCCGGCATCACCCTGCGGCCCGCCGATCTCGAACCGCCCGGTGGGGTTGATCAGCACGGCCAGGTCGTTGCGGGAGAGCTCGACGGTGTCGAGCACCGGACGGATGACCAGTTCTTCGACCTCGGCGCGCAGTTGCTCGGTCGACACCGTCGGTGAGTGCTGGGTCGAGAGCACGACGGTCTCGATGGATCGGGGCACCTGGCCCTCGTATCCGACGGTGACCTGGGTCTTGCCATCGGGGCGCAGGTAGTCGAGCTCGCCCTGCTTGCGCACGGCTGACAGGCGCTCGGCGAGGCGATGGGCGAGCCAGATCGGCACCGGCATGAGCTCGGGCGTCTCGCGGGTGGCGTAGCCGAACATGATGCCCTGGTCGCCGGCGCCCTGCATGTCGAGTGCATCGTGGCTCGCACGCTCACGCGCCTCGAACGCGTGGTCGACGCCCTGGGCGATGTCGGGTGACTGAGCGCCGATCGAGATCGAGACGCCACACGATCGCCCGTCGAACCACACGTCTGACGAGGTATAGCCGATCGAGGTCACCCGGTCGCGAACGATCGCCGGGATCTCGACGTATCCGGAGGTGGTCACCTCTCCGGCCACGTGCACGAGACCCGTCGTCACGAGCGTCTCGACCGCGACGCGGCTGTGCGGGTCGACCGTGAGGAGGGCGTCGAGGATGGAATCGGAGATCTGGTCGCAGATCTTGTCAGGGTGTCCCTCGGTCACTGACTCGGACGTGAAGAGGCGGAGTTCGCTCATATGGGCTCGTGTTCCTTCGTCGTGTCGCTCGCGGCCGTGGTGGTCGTCGTCTCGGCTGCCACCACGTCGAGGATCTCGTCGGCCACCGACATCTTCGTGCCGTGCGCTCGAGCGATGACCTTGCCACCCGCTCCGATCACGACGATGCGGTTCTCGTCAGTCGCGAAGCCCTCGTTCCAGCCGACCCGGTTCACGACCAGCAGGTCGGCGCCCTTCGCCTCCCGCTTGGCGCGACCGAGCGCGATGAGGCGCTCGTCGTCCGGCTCGGTCTCGGCCGCGAAGCCCACGAGCAGGGTGCCACCGTGCGGTGCGTGGCCGAGGCCCGCGAGGATGTCGGGATTGCGCACGAGCTCGAGGGTCAGCCCCGAATCGCTCGCGTCCTTCTTGATCTTCGACTCGCTCACGCCTGCCGGCCGGTAGTCGGCCACCGCGGCGGCCATGATCACGACGTCGGCCCCCTTCGCGGCGTCTGACACCGCCTGCTGCAATTCGAGTGCGGTCGAGACCCTGCGGATGCCGCAGCCGGCCGGCTCGGCGACCTCGAGGTTCGCGGCGATGAGGGTGACCTCTGCGCCGCGGGCGCGGGCGGCGCGGGCGATCGCGACGCCCTGCTTGCCGCTCGAGCGGTTTCCGAGGAAGCGCACCGGGTCGAGCGGTTCGCGGGTGCCGCCGGCGGTGACCACGATGCGGCGGCCGGCGAGGTCGAGGCGGGCGGATGCCGCGGCGCGCTCGAGCGCGGCCGTGACGATGACCTCGGGCTCTTCCATGCGACCGGGACCCGCATCAGTGCCCGTGAGCTGCCCGATCGCCGGACCGACGATCGTGACCCCGCGGGACCGCAGGGTCGCGATGTTCGCCTGTGTGGCCGGATTCCGCCACATCTCGGTGTGCATGGCGGGCGCGATCACGATGGGTGCTTCGCTTGCCAGCACGGTGTTGCCGAGCAGGTCGTCGGCGAGCCCCGTTGCGAGCTTCGCGATCGTGTTCGCCGTCGCCGGGGCGATGACGATCAGGTCGGCGGCCTGACCGATCGCGACGTGCCGCACCTCGGCCACGCCCTCGTAGAGGTCGCTGTGCACGGGGTTGCGCGAGATCGCCTCGAGGGTGGGGCGCCCGACGAAGCGGAGCGCGCCCTCGGTCGGTACGACGTGAACGTCATGCCCTGCGAGTACGAGCGCACGGACGACGCCCACGGCCTTGTACGCCGCGATGCCGCCGGTGATGCCGACGACGACGTTGAGCGGCGACATCCGTGCCGTGCTCAGTCGCCGATGGGGCGGAGCCGCAGCTTGTCCTCGTTGATCTCATGCAGGGCCACCGACAGCGGCTTGTCGTCGATGGACGAGTCGACCAGCGGGCCGACGTTGTCGAAGAGGCTCCCCTCGTGGAGGTCGGCGTAGTAGTCGTTGATCTGGCGCGCGCGCTTCGACGCGAAGATCACGAGCTGGTACTTCGAGTCGACCTTGGAGAGCAGGTCGTCGATGGGCGGGTCGATGATGCCGGACAGCTTCTCAGCCATGAACAGACTCCTTAGAACGAGAACGTGCGCACCTCGGTGCGCGCAAGCTTGCGGCCCGGGCGGCCGGAACCGTACAGTTCAGCGCCGACCCTTGCGGGGCCGCATCAAGTCTACGACCTTTTGCGCGGCCTCGCCGACCTCGTGGTTCACGACCTGGTGGTCGAACTCGTCTGCGGCCGCGAGTTCGAGCTTCGCAGTCTCGAGCCGGCGCTGCTGTTCTGCCGGACTCTCGGTGCCGCGGCCGACCAGCCGGCGCACGAGTTCGTCCCAGCTCGGCGGGAGCAGGAACACGAGAGTCGCCTCGGGCATCGCGCGGCGCACGGCCCTGGCGCCCTGGATGTCGATTTCGAGCAGCACGCTGTTGCCGGCGTCGATCGCCTCCTCGACGCTCTTGCGCGGGGTGCCGTATCGAGACGCGTTGTGCACGGTCGCCCACTCGAGCAGTTCACCCGCCTCGACCATACGATCGAACTCCGCATCGTCGACGAAATAGTAGTGCTCGCCCTCGACCTCGCCGGGTCGCGGTGGCCGCGTCGTCGCAGAGACCGACAGTTGCACGTCGGGATGATGCCGACGGATGAACGACGCCACGGTGCCCTTGCCCACCGCCGTCGGGCCGGCGAGCACGACGAGGCGGTCTCCGTTGCCGCCGTGGTCGGCCACCCAGTCGGCCACGAACTCGCGCAGGCGCCTGCGCTGGAGTCGGCCCAGGCCGCCGAGGCGCTTCGACGTCGAGATCTCGAGATCAGCCATGATGCGGGTGCATTTCGTCGCGCCGATCGCAGGAATGGAGGTGAGGAACTCGGTCACCCGGAGCCGACCCTCGATACCTTCGGGCTCTTCGAAGGCGGCCCGCAGCACGTCGAGCGGACTGCGCGACGCGGCGGCGATCTCGGCCTTCACGGCGGCTCGGGCCCGGCGCGCTGCCACCGCCGCACGGGATGCCGCGACGCGATCGACCTCGGGCGGCCTCGCCGCACCGCCGGCCGCCGTCATGCTGGTCGTGGTCTGTTCAGCCAACTGCAGCTCCATACTCGTCGGCGCGACGCGCAATCGCGTCGGCGATTCCCTCTGGTCCGGCGGCCAGGATCGACCGCGACTCGCTCGCGATGACGCCCGCGGCAAAGGAACCGAAGCGGGCGCGCAGGTCGCCGGGCTCTGCGCCCTGGTATCCGAATCCCGGCGCGAGCACGGGCAGCCCGGGCCGCGCGGGTTCATGATCGGTGTCGATCCCCGCGAGACGCAGGTCGACGGTGGCGCCGAACACGACGCCCATCGAACCGAACGCGCGGCCCGCGGCATCCGGTCGGTCCTGGTTCCATGCACTGACGCCGTCGGTGATCGCCTGCGCGACCGTGAAGCCCGCGCGGCTCGACTGCTGCAGCACCGCCCGCTGGATCGCGGCAGCCTCGGGGTTGGACGTGGCCGCGAGGACGAAGAGCCCCTTTCCCGTGGCTTCGGCCGCACTCATGACCGGTTCGATGGAGCCGAGCCCCTGGTAGGCGCTGATCGTCATCGCGTCGGCTTCGAGGCTGGAGCCGGGCGTGAGCCACGCCTCGCCGTACGCCGCCACGCTCGTGCCGATGTCGCCGCGCTTCACATCGGCGATCACGACGAGTCCGGAGGCGCGTGCCTCTCGCAGCAGACGCTCGAGCGCCGCGTAGCCGGCGGCGCCGTGCCGCTCGAAGAACGCGACCTGGGGTTTCAGGATGCCGACGCGGCCGGCTGCAGCCTCCACGACGCGCAGCCCGAACTCGCGTACGCCGTCTGCGGAGTCGGGTTGTCCCCACGCCTCGAGAAGTGCGGCGTGCGGATCGAGGCCGATGCAGAGGTGGCCGTACGCCGCGAACACCGCCTCGAGTCGATCGCCGAACGGGATCAGTTCGCTCACGCCGAGGCCTCCCGTCGCCGGCCGTACTCCTGCAGGCTCGTCACGTCGAAGCCCGTGCGCACCGCATCGAGCGA
>JALYWB010000014.1 GCA_030852935.1 Actinomycetota bacterium
CGACGAGGACTGGAAGAAGCGGCTGATCGAGATCCACGCGCAGTCGGCCCCGGCGGACTCCAACGTCGCGACCCCGGTCTTCGACGGTGCCCGCGAGGACGAGATCACCGGTCTGCTCGGCTCGACCCTGCCGAACCGTGACGGCGTCCGCGTCGTCAAGGAGAACGGCAAGGCGCTGCTGTTCGACGGTCGCTCCGGCGAGCCGTTCCCGGACCCGGTGTCGGTCGGCTACATGTACATCCTGAAGCTGCACCACCTCGTCGACGACAAGATCCACGCCCGTTCGACCGGTCCGTACTCGATGATCACCCAGCAGCCGCTCGGTGGTAAGGCGCAGTTCGGTGGTCAGCGCTTCGGTGAGATGGAGGTGTGGGCCCTCGAGGCCTACGGCGCCGCATACGCGCTCCAGGAGCTCCTCACGATCAAGTCCGACGACATCCTCGGCCGCGTCAAGGTGTACGAGGCGATCGTCAAGGGCGAGAACATCCAGGAGCCCGGCATCCCCGAGTCCTTCAAGGTGCTCATGAAGGAGATGCAGTCGCTCTGCCTGAACGTCGAGGTGCTCTCGGCCGACGGCACGGCGGTCTCGCTCCGAGACACCGATGACGAGGCCTTCCGCGCGGCGGAGGAGCTCGGCATCAACATCTCTGCGCGCTTCGAATCGTCGAACATCGACGAGATCTGAACCCGGCCAGAATCGACGACTGAGACTTTTTTCTAGGAGAGAAATTGCTCGACGCAACTACTTTTGACGAGCTTCGCATCGGTCTGGCCACTGCCGACGACATCCGTCGTTGGTCCTACGGCGAGGTCAAGAAGCCCGAGACCATCAACTACCGCACGCTCAAGCCGGAGAAGGACGGCCTCTTCGGCGAGCAGATCTTCGGACCTTCCCGCGACTGGGAGTGCGCCTGTGGCAAGTACAAGCGCGTGCGCTTCAAGGGCATCGTCTGCGAGCGCTGCGGCGTAGAGGTCACGAAGTCCTCGGTGCGCCGTGAGCGGATGGGCCACATCGAGCTCGCCGCGCCCGTCACGCACATCTGGTACTTCAAGGGCGTGCCCTCGCGCCTCGGCTACCTGCTCGACATGGCGCCGAAGGACCTCGAGAAGGTCATCTACTTCGCCGCCTACATGGTGATCGACGTCGACGACGATGGTCGCCACGCCGACATGCCCGGTCTCGAGAACGAGCTCCGGCTCGAGATCAAGACCATCGGCGACCAGCGCGACGCGCGCATCGCCGAGCTCATGTCGCGCAAGGAGGCCGAGCTCGAGCAGCTCGAGGCCGACGGCGCGAAGAACGACCAGAAGAAGCGGGCAGAGGCCGCCGCCGACAAGGAGATGGCCGGCGTCCGCAAGTCCGCCGACGAGCAGATCGCGCACCTCGAGCGCGTGTGGGAGGACTTCCGCACCCTCAAGGTCGGCGACCTCAAGCCTGAGGACTCCGTGTTCCACGAGCTCCAGGACCGCTTCGGCATGTACTTCGACGCCTACATGGGCGCCGAGGCCATCAAGAAGCGCCTCGAGGCGTTCGACCTTGCCGCAGAGGCCGACGACCTGCGCCTGCAGATCGCAGAGGGCAAGGGCCAGAAGAAGATCCGCGCGATCAAGCGGCTGCGTGTCGTGAGCTCCTTCCTGCAGACCGGCAACTCGCCGGCCGCGATGGTGCTCGACGTCGTTCCGGTGATCCCGCCCGAGCTGCGCCCGATGGTGCAGCTCGACGGTGGCCGCTTCGCGACCTCCGATCTCAACGACCTCTACCGTCGTGTGATCAACCGCAACAACCGCCTGCGTCGCCTGCTCGACCTCGGGGCTCCCGAGATCATCGTGAACAACGAGAAGCGGATGCTGCAGGAGGCCGTCGACGCGCTGTTCGACAACGGTCGCCGTGGTCGCCCTGTCACGGGCACCGGCAACCGCGCCCTGAAGTCCCTGAGCGACATGCTCAAGGGCAAGCAGGGCCGGTTCCGCCAGAACCTGCTCGGCAAGCGCGTCGACTACTCGGGCCGTTCGGTCATCGTGGTCGGCCCGCAGCTGAAGCTGCACCAGTGCGGTCTGCCCAAGCAGATGGCGCTCGAGCTCTTCAAGCCGTTCGTGATCAAGCGTCTCATCGACCTGAGCCACGCACAGAACATCAAGGCTGCCAAGCGCATGGTCGAGCGTTCGCGTCCGCAGGTGTGGGACGTGCTCGAGGAGATCATCCGCGAGCGGCCCGTGCTGCTGAACCGTGCGCCCACCCTGCACCGTCTCGGCATCCAGGCGTTCGAGCCGCAGCTCGTCGAGGGCAAGGCCATCCAGCTCCACCCGCTCGTCTGCGCCGCGTTCAACGCGGACTTCGACGGCGACCAGATGGCCGTGCACCTTCCGCTCTCGGTCGAGGCCCAGGCCGAGGCTCGCATCCTGATGCTCGCCTCGAACAACATCCTGAAGCCGTCCGACGGCCGTCCCGTGACCTTGCCCTCCCAGGACATGATCATCGGACTGCACCACCTGACGACCGAGAAGCCCGGAGCGGCAGGTGAGGGCCGCGCGTTCTCGTCGATCGCCGAGGCCATCCTCGCGTTCGACCAGAACCGTCCGGGTGACATCGCGCTCGACCTCAACGCCACGGTGAAGATCCGCCTCGAGGGGCTGTACTTCGCCGAGGGCGAGAAGCCAGAAGGCTTCGAGCAGGGTGCGCCGTTCCTCATGGAGACCACGCTCGGCCGCGCGCTGTTCAACGAGGCGCTCCCGGTCGACTACCCGTACTTCAACCAGCAGGCAGGCAAGACGCAGATCTCCGCGATCGTCAACGATCTCGCCGAGCGCTACCCGAAGACGGAGGTCGCCGCGACCCTCGACCGCATCAAGGACGCCGGCTTCCGCTGGGCGACCCGATCGGGCGTGACGGTCGCGCTCTCCGACATGGTGACCCCGCCCAACAAGGGCGAGATCGTCGGCCGGTACGAGAAGCAGGCCGCCAAGGTGCAGTCGCAGTTCGAGAAGGGTCTCACGACCGACCTCGAGCGTCGTCAGGAGCTCATCCAGATCTGGACCAAGGCCACCGACGAGGTCGCCAGGGCCATGCAGGACAACTTCCCGACCGACAACACCATCAACCGCATGGTCACCTCCGGTGCTCGTGGTAACTGGCTGCAGGTGCGCAACATCGCCGGCATGCGAGGCCTCGTGAACAACCCGAAGGGTGAGATCATCCCTCGCCCGATCATCTCCTCGTACCGCGAGGGGCTGAGCGTGGCCGAGTACTTCATCGCCACGCACGGTGCCCGCAAGGGCCTCGCCGACACGGCGCTTCGCACGGCCGACTCGGGGTACCTCACGCGTCGTCTCGTCGACGTCTCGCAGGATGTCATCATCCGTGAAGACGACTGCGGCACGACCAAGGGACTCGACCTGCCGATCGCGACGACGGATGCCGCGGGCAACCTGGTGCGCGACCCGAACGTCGAGAACGCCGTCTATGCCCGCAGCCTCGCCGCCGACGCGGTGAACGCGAAGGGCGAGGTCGTGGCCGAGGCCGGTGAAGACGTCGGCGACGTGCTCATCGCGAAGCTCATCGCGGCGGGTGTGGAGTCGATCAAGGTCCGCTCCGTGCTCACCTGCGAGTCCGCCGTCGGCGTGTGCGCGAAGTGCTACGGCCGTTCGCTCGCGACCGGCAAGCTCGTGGACATCGGCGAGGCCGTCGGCATCATCGCGGCCCAGTCGATCGGCGAGCCGGGCACCCAGCTCACGATGCGTACCTTCCACACCGGTGGTTCGGCCTCGGCCGACGACATCACGCAGGGTCTTCCCCGCGTGCAGGAGCTCTTCGAGGCGCGTACCCCCAAGGGTGCATCGCCCATCGTCGAGGCCGCCGGTCGCATCACGATCGATGAGACCGAGCGTCAGCGCAAGGTCATCCTCACGCCCGACAACGGCGACGAGCCGATCGCGTACAACGTGCTCAAGCGCTCGACGCTGCTGGTGGAAGACGGCCAGCACGTCGAGCTCGGTCAGCAGCTGATCGTCGGCACGGTCGACCCGAAGGAGGTCCTCAGGGTCAAGGGCGTGCGCGAAGTGCAGAAGCACCTCGTCGAGGGCGTGCAGGACGTGTACCGGTCGCAGGGCGTGCCGATCCACGACAAGCACATCGAGGTCATCGTGCGCCAGATGCTGCGCAAGGTCACCGTCGTCGACCACGGCGACACCGACCTGCTGCCCGGCGAGCTCGTCGACCGGATGAAGTACAACGAGATCAACCGTGCGACGCTCACCGAGGGCAAGAAGACCGCCTCGGCCCGCCAGGAGGTCATGGGTATCACCAAGGCCTCCCTCGCGACCGAGTCGTGGCTGTCGGCCGCGTCCTTCCAGGAGACGACCCGCGTGCTCACGCAGGCCGCCATGGAGGGCAAGTCCGACCCGCTGGTCGGGCTCAAGGAGAACGTCATCATCGGCAAGCTGATCCCCGCCGGCACCGGACTGCAGAAGTACCGGAACGTCGCGGTCGAGGCCACTGAGGAGGCGAAGGCGGAGCGTTACCCGAACCGCATCTTCGCCGACGACGCGGCCTTCACCGAGGGCGACCTCAGCTTCGTCGACTTCGACGCGTTCTCGAGCGACGACTTCACCCCCGGCACGTACAGCTGAACCACGCGGTGATCGAGTAGGCGCGAAGCGCACCACCCGGTGATCGAGTAGGCGCGAAGCGCCGTATCGAGATCCACCCTGAAGGGCTCCGGAGCGATCCGGAGCCCTTCGGCGTATCCGGGCGCAGTGGATGCCGCGGCATCCGGTCGAGCGGAATCGCCCGCATTCGTGACATGCATGCCGCCGAAGGGATACGCTCGGCCCCGACGCCGTCGTCGAAACGGAGGAACTTCGATGTCCGAGCACACCCCACCCGCCGAACGCCCGCCCCTCGCCAAGAGGCCGGTGTTCTGGCTCATCCTGGTGGTGGTGCTGCTGCTGGTGGTCGCCTCGATCCTCGCCGGGATGGCGATCGGCAACGGCATGGGAACATCGGCCGGCGCAGCGGCATCCGACTCACCGCGGCCGATCCCCTCGGCAACGACCACGCCGCCGGCCGAGGCCGCGCCCGCCGACCCGACCACGCCCCCTGCCGCCGGTGGCGTCACCATTCCGACCGAATGCACGGCCATCTACACTCGCGACTGGGCGAGCGAGCTCGCGCCCCTCACGCTGAACCCGGCGTGGACGGATGCCGCAGACAGCGGCGTGCGCTGGGCCACCGATGACGTCAACCTGCAGACCATGCTCGACGGGACGACGCGTCTCACCTGCATCTGGGCGAACCCGGCGGGCGGCGGCGACGTCGGGATCACCACCAACATCGCCGGCCTCACCGAGGTTCAGCAGTCCGACGTCGTCGCGCGGTTCGAGTCGCTCGGCTACGACTGCTTCGACGAACTCGAGGGCCTGCGCTGTATCGACCAGCATGAGGAGGAGGCCGGCGCCTGGGGCGAATCCCACTTCCTCCGCCAAGGAGTGTGGATCGCGACCGGCTGGGTGAATTCCGGCCCCAACGGATACACCCACGACATGGTGACCGCGATCTTCGGCTGAACGAAGCGCCGCGCCGCTGCGCTGAACGGCGCGGGCCCGTTGCTACAGTTGGCCCAATCGCGGGTGCGAAGGCGCCCGGAAGGAGCGCGATCATGAGCAGCACGACTCCCGGAAACGAACCGGAACGCCCACGCGTCGACGAGCGCGAGCCATCGGCGGCCGTGCCCGATTCGGCGGTCGACGAGGGCGACACCGGCTCGTACGAGGCGCCCACGGCTCGCCGGCTCGATGAGTCGCCGACGGCTGCGGATGCCGCAGAGCCGAGCCCGCGCTCCGGCGAGGTCGAGACCGAGCCCCCCGTGTCGACGACCGTGCCCGACACCGCCGATTCCGACGAATCCGTGAATACGACCGCCCGTCTGGATGCGGCCGTCGAGCGGGCGAACGCCGCGCCCCCGGCATCCGGCATCGACGACGCCACTGCAACGCCCGAGTCGACGCCCGATCCGGTGGCCGCCGACTCCGTGCGACGGGAGACCTACGTTCCGTCTGCCACCGTGGCCGCCGGAACCGCGGCCGGTGCGGCGACACTCGCACCGGAGCCCGAACCGTATGTCGCGCCGACGCCGCAGACGATCTACGTGCAGGCGCCGACTCCGCCGAAGGCGCACGGCAACCGGGGGTTCGGCGTGCTCGTCGCGCTCATCGGCACGGTGCTCTTCGCCCTCCTCTACGCCGGCGTGGCGTACCTGCTGGTGACGTTGTACGGTGCCCTCCGTGACGAGGGCGTGCAGGTCTTCACGCAGTTCCTCATCCAGCCCGTCTTCTGGGTGCCGGTGGTCGCGTTCTTCATCGGGTTCGCCCTGCTCGCGGCGATCGTGAACCGCGGCCCGTGGTGGTACTACGCGGTGTTCGGCCTGCTCGTCGGAGTGCTCGTGTACTTCGCCTACCTCGGCGGTTCGCTCTTGACGGTGCAGGCGTGGACCCTGTCGGTCGACCAGGCCGCAGACTTCATCAACCAGCGCTGGCTCGATCCGTTCGCGATCGTGGCGTTCGTCATCGCTCGCGAGATCCCGATCTGGCTGGGCGGCTGGATCGCCGCACGAGGGCGCGCCGTCGCCGAACGCGACCGCCTCGCGCTCGAGGCGTACGACCGCGAGCTCGCCGCCGGCCCGCAGCCGCAGCGGTACTGAGCACTACGCGCAGTCGACCACCGTGTCGGCGGGAGCCTGCACCGCGACGGGCTCGCCCCACCCTGTGAAGGCGAAGTGGCCGTCGCCGCTCGCGTCGCCGGCCGTGAACGAGACCGGCAGCGGCGCGCCCGTCCGCTGCACGGTCATGGTGCCGATCGGCCCCTCGGCCGAACCGATCACCACTGAGACGGTTGTTTCCTCGCCCGCCGGGGCCTCGACCGCCATCGACTCGCTTGCACCGAGGAGCGACGAGACCAGGTCGGCCGGTCGCAACAGCGGTGCCCACTCGTCGAGGAAGGCGGCCTCGCCGATCGTGCACACGAACCCGTTGCCGACCTCGGCGATGCCGACGTGGGTCGCGTAGGCGGCGTTGCCGCGCACGTAGCTCCGACCGTCGACCAGCACGACCTCGAACACCAGATCGCCCGCGGTGATCGCGGCCCTCGACGCACCCGGGCCGCCGGTGAAATCGACGGTGAGCGACCGCCCGGGAGCAGGCTCGGTCTCGGGCGTCCCGGGCGTGAGCTCGGTGAACGCGGCGGTGTAGTGCACGGAGCCCGCGACGCCGACCGCGGCGACGACCTCCTCGGCCGCCGCGTCGGCGGTGAGCAGCCAGAGTCCGTTGCCGGGCACTCCCGCCGGGTCGAATGCCTCGAGGTCGATGCCGGGCGGAGGGGACGGCGCGGTCGCCGTGGCGGCACACCCCGCGAGCGGCAGCGCGCCTGCGATCACGAGGGCCGCGATGGCCGGATGCCGCATCCGCATCATTCCGCGAGGTCGACGATGCACGTGCTCTGCCCGCGCTGCCCGCTGAGGGCGGACGCATCGAGCGAGACGTCACCGGTCACGGACGCCGGGCGGACCACGAAGCACGTGTCGTGGTCGTAGAGCCCGGCTGCCGCGGGAATCCACGCCTCGGTGCCGCGAACGAGTTGCCCGAGGTCGACGATCTCGCCGTCACCGTGCACGGCGAACATGGCGTACGCGGCGTCGGGGCCGTCCCAGTCGAGGTGCGCGTTGCCGGCGTCGTCACTCACCGTGAGGTTGCTCACCCGCACGGAGTCGTCGGTCAGTGCCGCGACGATGAACCAGGCGGCGGCGCCGAGGAGGGCGAGCACCGTCAGGCACACGGACACGATGAAGGCGGGATGCCGCCACCACTTGCGCTCGCGCTGCGGGGCTTCGGCGAGCTCGGGAAGCACCGATCCCGTGGTGCCGAGGGGGCGCACCTCGGTGGCCGCATCGAGGCGAGTCTGGCCGGGCGCCGAACCGAGCGTCGTGTGGGCGACCGTCGTCGGCAGCCTCGGACTGTCTGACATCGCTCCCTCTCGTCGGCTGCACCGGCGCTCATCGGCTGGGCGGGCGAGCAGTTCCCCCGGCGCCGACCGCGTACCATGCTATATCGAGCGCTCGGGCGCTCGAAGCGGTGCGATGACGGGAGAACGATGGCGGGGGAGACCGGGCGCGCGATGATCGCCGCCCTCTTCGCGACCGCCATCGTCATCGCCGGCGTACCGAGCGCCGCCACCGCTGAGCCCAGCGCGCCGACGCCGAGTGCACCGACGCAGTCGGGGCCCTCACCGTCGGGACCGACCGCCATCGGCGTGCCCTACCTCGGCAGGGCCACGATCGAACCCGCTGCGGGCTGGCAGATCATCGACTGCGCCGGACCGGCAGCGACGACGCCGCTGGTCGTGGCCTGCGATCCGACTCGCATCGAGCTGGCCGCGCCGAACTTCGATCCGGCCGCGAAGCCCGTCGTCCTCCCGGTCGCGCTCTCGAATGGGCGCACGTCGATGGTCTTCGACTACGTCGTGACGACCGAGCCGCCCGCTGCGCCGAAGGTCGCCGCTGCCCGCTCGGGGGCGCCCGTGGCGGCCGGCTCGGTCGTGCTCGTGCCGATCAGCGACCTCGGCGTGGAGTGCGCGGTCTGCGTCGAGGGCGGCTCGCTCGAGGTCGCAGGGGTCAGTCCAGAAGGCGCCGGAACGGCCGTCGCCACGCCGACGCACGTCGTCTTCCGACCTGCTGCCGACTTCGCGGGCGAGGCCGAGCTCCACGTGCGCTTCGTCGACGACTTCGGCACCCGGTCGAACGAGGTGAGCCACCTCGTGCCGGTCTATCGCGCGGGTCCGTCGGCGCTCATCGCGCTCAGCGTCTTCGCCCCGTTCGCCGCGTCGGGCGCGACCTCGCTCGACCTGACGGAACTCGCGTTCTCGGCGGGCGGCGGCGAACTGCGGTTCGTGGGCTGCGGCACCGCCGTCCACGGCACCGTGGTGTGCGGCTCAGACGGGTCGGCCGAGTACACGCCGTCATCGGCGGCGACGGTCGACCAGTTCAGCTTCCGGGTGGTGGACGCCGATGGCGAGCAGGCGACGGGATCGGTGACCCTCGTCGCCGACGATGGGTCGCGGCAGACGAGCGGCCCCGTGCCCACGGCGACCGACGGGAAGGGCGCGCGGGCGGCATCCGCGATCGTCCCGGCCATTCCCGTCGAACAGGCGAGCGAGGGGCGCGAGGGCGTCTTCGTCGCGCTCATCGACACACTCGACCGGGTCGGCGCTCGATGAGCGTCGCAGGAGGGCGGAACGCATGACGGTACGCGTCACGATCGACGATCCAGGGCAACGCGGCGGCGCCGCGTCATGGCTGCTCGAGACCGACGAGGCCACGACGGTCGGGGAGGTGGCGGAGTCGCTCGGCGTGCCTGCGACCCTGCTCGACCGGGCGGCGCCGGCCGAGACGCCGCTCGCCGAGTCGTCGTTGCTGTCGGGCGCGACGCGTCCCTCCGTCGCCGTCGTCGACACCGCGCCGGGCACCCTTCGCCTCGAGGTCGTCGGCGGACCGTTCGCCGGTGAGACCCTGCCGCTGGCCCGCGGTACCTCGTACAGCATCGGCACCGCGACATCCGCGTCGATCACCATCGCCGACCCCTCCCTCGCGCCGGTGCACGCGAATCTCGCAGTGAGTGACGCGAGACCCGCTGCCGACGGGCGTGTTGCGCCACTCACGGCGACCCTGACGGCGGCATCCGACGGCGCGGCGATCTGGGTCAACGGCGTGCTCGTCGACGAGTCCACCGACCTGGTGCCGGCCGACCTGCTGCAGCTCGGCAACAGCATGCTGCGCATCGGCATCGCACCGGCACCCGATGCCGACCTGACGCGCGACGCACTCGGCGACCGCGGCTTCAACCGTCCGTCGCGCATCCGGCCGACGAAGGAGCAGCCGGTGGTGCAGCTGCCGGGTGACAAGCCGGAAGACCCGGACCAGTCGCCGATGCCCTGGCTGTCGGCGATCATCCCCGTGGTGCTGGGTGTCACGATGGCGCTGGTCTTCGGACGCGCGATCATGCTGCTGATGGCCGCGGCCAGTCCGATCATGGTGGTCGGCTCGTTCATGGCGAACCGCAAGCTGGCCAAGAAGAAGGGCCTGAAGACCGAGGCGCAGTGGATCGCCGACGTCAAGGCCACGGGCCGGCGCATCGCGGAGCTCGCGCGCCTGCAACGTCTCGAGGCGTGGTATCGGCTGCCCGACCCGGTCGTCGTGGCCGACATCGCCACGGCACCGCTCTCCCGGCTCTGGGAACGCCGCCGCGGCGATGACGACGCGCTCCTCCTGCGGGTCGGCGTCACCGAGGTGACGCTCGACGTGCGACTCGAGGGCGGAGGCAAGGACCGCAGCACGAGCCCGCGAGTCGGGGTCAGCCCCGTTCCCGTCGCCGCGGACCTCCGCAAGGGCGTCGTCGGCATCGCAGGGCCGGCGGATGCCGCACGCAGCGTGGCCCGCGCCATGCTGGCGTCATTCGTGACCCTGCGCTCGCCGCGCGACGCCGAGGTCATGGTGCTCTGCGACGCGTCGGATGCCGAGGCGTGGGAGTGGGCGCAGTGGCTGCCGCACATGCAACAGAGCGCTTCGCTGCCCGCATTGTTCGGCAACACCGACGACAGCCGCCGAGAGCGGATCAGGGAGGCGGCGGTCACCCTCGAGAACCGCATGCGGGCGGCCGGCCAGCGCGGCGCGGAGGTTCCGAGCGATCTGGTGATCATCGTCGACGGCGCGCGCGATTTCCGCATGCTTCCCGGCATGGTGCCCGTGCTCGAGCACGGCCCAGCACACGGCATCCACGTGATCGCCCTCGACTCCGAGCGAGCGCGACTGCCCGAAGAGGCGAAGAGCGTCGTCGTCATCGATCCGTACGATGCGTCGCTGGCGCGGTTCGAGACCGGCTCCGAGTACTTCCCGACGGTGCTCCTCGATGGGATCTCGCTCGTGCGTTCGGAGCAGCTTGCACGCAGCCTCTGCTCGATCCGGCACGTGAGCGGCGTCGGCGACGACGCGATGCTGCCGACCAGCGTGCGCATGGTGGACCTGCTGAAGATCGACCTCGACGATCCCGGCCAGCTGGTGCAGCGATGGCAGCGACAGCCACGGAACACCTTCGTGGTGGTCGGCGCGAACGCCGACGGCGAGTTCGCGCTCGATATCTCCCGCGACGGCCCGCACGCGCTCGTCGCAGGCACGACCGGATCGGGCAAGTCCGAGTTCCTCCAGGCCCTCGTCGTGAGCCTCGCGATGGCGAACCGGCCCGACGCCCTGAACTTCGTACTCGTCGACTACAAGGGCGGCTCGGCGTTCGCCGACTGCGAGCGGCTGCCGCACACGGTCGGCATGGTCACGAACCTCGACGCACGCGAGACCGAGCGCGCGCTCGCCTCACTCGACGCCGAGCTGAAGCGTCGTGAGCGGGTGCTTCGTGACATGAACGCGAAGGACGTCGATGGCGCGTGGGCGAAGGATGCCGAGACCTCGGCCCGCCGCGGCCTCGCGCGGCTCATGATCGTGATCGACGAGTTCGCAGAGCTGAAGACCGAGCTGCCCGAGTTCATCGACGGGCTCGTGCGGATCGCCCGCGTGGGCCGTTCGCTCGGCGTGAACCTCGTGCTCGCCACGCAGCGGCCCTCGGGTGTCGTGACTCCGGAGATGCAGTCGAACATCAACCTGCGCGTGGCGCTTCGGGTGACCGATCGGGCCGACTCATCGGACATCCTCGGGTCGGGCGAGGCGGCGCTGATCAGTGCCGCCACTCCCGGTCGGGGCTACGTGCGGCTCGGGCCGTCATCCGCGCCGGCCGGCTTCCAGACGGCGCGGGTCGCCGGTATCCGGCCCGGAGTGCAGCGCTCGGTGAAGGTGCTGCCGCGCAAGGCGCCGCTCGAATGGGCATCGCTCGGGTTCCCCGTGAAGTACCCGCCGGCGCCGTCGACGCACGCTGCGAACACCGACCACGACGACACCGACCTGCGTGCGCTCGTGAACCTGATCACCGCCGCCACGCAGCAGCTCGGCATCGCCAAGAATCCGTCGCCGTGGCTGCTGCCGCTGCCGACCGTGCTCCCGCTCGAGCGTTTCGAGGACCAGCAGGTCGACCCAACGTCGATCGTGCTCGGCCTCGAGGACGTGCCGGGGGAGCAGTCGCAGCGCAGCCTGACGTGGGATGTCGCCGAGCGTTCGCACGTGCTCTTCCTCGGCGGCTCGATGTCGGGACGAACCACGGCGCTCCGCACGATGCTCGCGCAGGCGGTGCAGCAGTTCTCGCCCGCCGACCTGCACCTGTACGTGATCGACTTCGGCAACGGCGCACTTCTCCCGTTCGTCGACGCCCCGCACTGCGGCGCCGTGGTCACCCAGCTCGACGCAGATCGCCTGCCGCGGCTCATCCAACGGCTGCTCGAGGAGCTCGGACGCCGCCAGGCGCTGCTCGCGACGGCCGGCGTCGGCCACATCAACGAGCAGCGTGCGCAGGCCGAGCCCGCCGACGCGCTGCCGTACACCATCGTGGCGATGGACGGCTGGGAGCGCATGCTCTCCACGATGAACGCCGACCAGCTCATCACCTTCCGCGACCAGTTCATGCGGGTGCTTCGCGAGGGCCCCGCGGTGGGGGTGCGGGTGCTCATGACCGGTGATCGAGGCATCTCGGGTGACAAGGTGACGTCGTTCATCGACGAGCAGTACGTGCTTCCAATGCGCGACATCGCCGACTACCGAACGGCGGGCATCCTGGCGAAGGACATCCCACTCGACCTGCCGCCCGGGCGCGTGCTCTACGGCGCGGGCGGCACCGAGGCCCAGCTCGCGGTGCTCGTGCGCGACACGCGTGGCGAGGCGCAGACCACCGCGCTCCGGCGCACCGTGGAGCGGGTGCGCGATCACTTCGACCAGTTCCGCCAACTCGCCGAGCTGCCCCGTCCGTTCCGCGTCGATCCGCTGCCGTCGTATCTCGCGCTCACCGCGGCGTACGAATTGCCGCTCGACGACTCCGGGCCGGGCGACGGACCCGTCGTCGCGGTCGGCGGCGACCAGCTCTCGCGGTTCACGCTGGACTGGCCGGCCGAGGGTGGCTTCGTCGTCACCGGCAGCCGCAAGTCGGGCCGCTCGTCGGCGCTCGCGGCCGTGGTGCATCAGCTCGCATGGCGAAAGGAGCCGATCCTCGTCGTGTCGTCGCGTCGGTCGATCCTGACGGATGTCGCGGCCGGTCACTCGGCGCCGATCATCTCGGCCGGCGACACCTCGCCCCAGCAGCTCGAGGAGCTCCTCGACTCGCTGGGCGAACGCGCAACGATCGTCGTCGACGACGCAGAACAGTTCAAGAACGCACCGATCGAGCACGCGCTGACCGGCGTGAAGCACCGCGCGACCTTCATCGTGGCCGCCGACACGGAGGCGGTGTCGACGCTCTTCGGCGGCCCGTTGGTCGAGGCGAAGAAGTCGCGGCGCGCTCTCGTATTGCGTCCCGAGAGCGCCATCAACGGGACCCAGGTGATCGGCTCGCCGATACCGAAATTCATGCTCGGCCGGGCGTCGGCAGGAGCGGGCGTGCTCGCCACTGCAGGCGGCTGGTTGCCGGTACGCGTGCCCGACATCCGGCAGTGATCTCACGCCGGTGGGCCCCCGTACACTGGACCGGGTGCGGCCCCGCGACCCGCACTCGCCGACGAAAGGATGCTCCGTGGCCTCTGCGCGCTGTGCCTACTGCGATGCGACGCTGCAGCCGAACAGCATGTACTGCCTCGAGTGCGGGCAGCTGATCCCCCAACAGGCCACGAGGCCGCCGGTGCCGGCGCAGTTCGCCCGGCCGGCAACTCCGGAGGGGACCGCCGAGGCTGCTCCTGCGCCCCAGGTGCCGGCCTCACGCATCGACCCCGTTCCGCTGCCTGGCACCCTGCCCTGGCAGCAGCGCCCAGCGCCAGCGGCGGAACCCGCCCAGCCTGCGGCAGTCGCCGTGCCGAAGACGCCGCAGCAGCGCGTGGAGCGCGTCGAGCTGGCGTTCTCCACCGGCCAGAGGGTCACGGTCGCAGGCAGTGCCGTGATCGGGCGCAAGCCGGCCGATACCGCGCTCGCGATGGGGGTGCAGGGCATCGAGGTGTCCGACGACACCCGCTCGGTCTCGCGGGTGCACCTCTTCCTCGATGTCGCCGATGGCGTGATCACCGTCGGTGATGCGGGCTCGAGCAACGGTTCCGGCGTCCAGCACGACGGCACCGTGACGACCCTTGAGAGCGCGGGCACCCGGGTCGAGGTCGTGCCGGGCGACACCGTCTGGGTGGGCGACGTCAGCTTCGTCATCCGTGCCGCCTGAGGGCATGGGAAGTC
Organism: Actinomycetota bacterium; assembly: GCA_030852935.1. GTDB lineage: Bacteria > Actinomycetota > Actinomycetes > Actinomycetales > Microbacteriaceae > Agromyces. The sequence goes on from JALYWB010000014.1 coordinate 14,346, forward strand.
CTCCCCATCCCGTTGACGTACGACGGCGCGATAACGTACCGGAACACCCTGATTCTTGATCAACGGAGGAAACCATGGCGGAGATCCGCGTCACTTCAGACTCGCTCGCCGGCGTCGCCGGCCAGCTGTCGTCCGGCTCGCAGTCGATCGAGTCGCAGCTGTCGAACCTGAAGTCGCTCGTCGAAGGCCTCATCTCCGGTGATTGGTCTGGCACCGCGTCGCAGAGCTTCAACGAGCTGTACTCGCAGTGGGACCAGGCCGGCCTGCAGCTCAAGGAGTCCCTCCAGGGCATCAGCGACCTCCTGAACCAGGCGGCGCTCTCCTACGAAGACAGTGAGAACGCGATCGCCGGCACGTTCAACGGCTGACATCCGGGAGATCGGTGACGGCGTGCGGCAGCGCACGTCACCGGCCACGAGCTAGGGATCTGGCATGGTCTACTTCAAGGTTCGCGCCGACTCGCTGAGCGAGGTCGCGACCCTGATCGGCAACGTCGTTGCGACGTTCGACTCGAATCTCGCGTCGGCCGATCAGGTGGTCACCCGCATGGCGGGCACGACCTGGATCGGTGAGGATGCGGAGAAGTTCGGTGAGAACTGGGACACGTTCATGGCCCTCGCCGGACAGGTTCGTCTCGCGTTGACCGGCCTGCAGGCGGGGCTCATCTCTGCCGACGGCTCGTACACCCGCACCGAGGCCGGTGTCGGCGGCAGCTTCCGCGGCGGCAGGCAGGGTCTCGTCTCGATGAAGAACGCTACGGGCGGCCTCGGCAAGCGCATCGCCTCCGGCGAGGAGAAGGCCGAGGACATGGCCGAGTTCTTCGGTCGCGACTACGCAGGCGATGACGAGGTCGAACGCTTCGGCGGCGGTGCGCTCGGCGCCCGCAAGACCGGCCAGGCCACGGGTGGCGGCTCCGGCGACACCGACGGCGACGGCGATGACGACTCGATCGGCACCGGCGTGTTCCGCCTCGGTGCCGACGGTGAGCCGATGGTCGGCGTCGACGCCGTCGCGTCGGGTGGGCCGGCCGGTACCGACGGAAGCGGCGCAGGCACGGCCGATGGCGCGAATGGAGACGAGCATGGCTGAGCAGCAGGCCGATACCGCCGAGTTGCGCGCACTCGCGCAGACGATGACCGAGCTCATGGGCTACTGCTCGGCGCTCAAGCAGGGCGCGAGCGGGTTCGCCTACATGCTGCCGGCCGAATGGCAGGGCCCCGCGATGCAGGCCTTCCTCGGCTCGTTCACGGCATGGGCGGTGGGTGCGACCGCATTGGAACAGACCGCAGGAGACCTGCAGAAGCAGGCCCAGGCCTCGTTCGACGCGTACACCGCGACGATCGAGAACCTCGATTCCTCCTGGTCGACGATCGATTCGAACCTCGGGTAAGGCGAAGATGTCGAATGTGAAGCTGGACCCGGCCCGCCTGGTCCTCGACGGCGACGAGCTCTACAGCATCGCGCGAACAGTCGACAGTGCCGTCTCGACCCTCGTGTCGCAGCTGTCGGGCAGCGCGGGCATGGCCGGTGACGACAACGCGGCAGAGGAGTTCTGCCAGGGCAGCGACGGCTACGACGCGCTGGCAGGGCCGACGATCGACGCCGTCTCATCGTTCGGCAACGGGCTTCGCATCGTGGATGCCGCGCTGTCCAACTCGGGGCGCGCGTACGACGGCGCGCAGAAGCCGGGAGCCGGCCTCGATCCGGCCACCGCGTCTCCGGCCGAGGCGACGCCGACGATCGACGAGTCGAAGTCGAGCGTGCCGAGTGCACTCGGCCCCGGGTGGCCGGGGGCGCTCGGCGAGTTCCAGGAGCTCCTCGAGTGGGGACTCGCCCAGATCGGCGTGGTCATCCCGACCGGCGACGAAGACAAGCTGCAGTCGGCGGCCGACGCCTGGGGTTCGTTCGGCGACAGCATCCAGTCTGCCCGCTCGAGGGTGTCGAGCAGCATGACGAATGTGGCAGCGATGACGTTGCCGCAACAGGGCAGCATGCTCTCCTGCCGCTCCAGCCTCGCCGCCGGACTCGGCAAGATGCGCGAGAGCGCCGATGGCATGCAGCAATGGATCTCCGACTTCCGCACGCAGCTCCGCCAGATGCGCGAGGAGCTCGGCTGGTTCCTGAAGCAGATGGCCATCGAGATCGCGGCCGAACTCGCGATCGGCGGGCTCCTCACGGTCGTCACCGCCGGGCTCGGCGCGATCGCGACCGCGGCAAAGGTGGGCACCACGGTGATCCGCTGGTGCGTGAAGATCGCCAAGCTCATCGACCGGCTCAAGGACTTCCTCCGCGGCATCCGGGGCATCAAGGGCGCCCTCATCCGCGGTGGCCTGCGCGCGGGCAAGGAAGGCCTGCAGGCGGGTCTCGCCAGCGCGATCGCGACCACGTCGGTGAACCACATGCGCGCCGACGACAAGGGGTACACGCCACAAGACGTCGGCACGGCATTCGTCACGGCCTTCGCGGGTGGGGCGGCCGCATCGCCGGTGTCGCGCGTACTCGGCGGAAGCGGCGGCCCCGGCCTGCGGGCCGGCACGCGCCAGATCGCCGGCGAGACCGGTGCAGGCGCGGTCGACGGTCTTGTCAGCTCGGCCGCGGAATCCGGTATCACCGGCAATGACTTCAACCCCATCTCGGGCATGGTGCTCGGCGCCCTGCTCGGCGGTGGACTGACCGCCGGCGGTCGGGGGATCAACGCCCTCCGGCCCGGCGGCAACAACGCGAACTCGCCCGCCGTGAACACCCCGGTCGACACCCCGACCCCGGGCAGCGGCTCGGGTACGAATTCGAACGGCAACGGTCCTGGAACGACGGTGGACACCGACTCGTCGGGCATCCCCACGCCCGGCGTCGGCGACAGCAGCAGCACCGCCGGCGACGGCACGAGCGTGGACGTGAACGTCGACGCTCCGACGACCTCCGATGGTGGCAGCACCCCTGACGCCGGCGGCTCGTCGCCCGATGCCGGGACGCCGACGGCGCCTGAGGCTGGGACTCCGACGGCGCCTGAGGCTGGGACGCCGACGGCGCCTGAGGCTGGGACGCCGACGGCGCCTGAGGCTGGGACTCCGACGGCGCCTGAGGCTGGGACTCCGACGGCGCCTGAGGCTGGGACGCCGACGGCGCCTGAGGCTGGGACTCCGACGGCGCCTGAGGCTGGG
>JALYWB010000036.1 GCA_030852935.1 Actinomycetota bacterium
GACTCATCGCCCCGCGCGACGAGTCGCGCCCGCTCGGCGCGCTCTCGGTCGGGCAGCAGCGCCGCCTCGCGTTGGCCCTCGTGATCGCGCGGCCGCCCCACGTGTTCCTGCTCGACGAGCCGACGAATCACCTGTCGCTCGGGCTGGCAACCGATCTCGAGGAGGCGCTCGGCACGTACCCGGGCGCCGTCGTGATCGCGAGCCACGACCGCTGGCTGCGCCGGCGCTGGGCGGGGGAGCAACTCGAGCTCGCCGCCGGTCGCACCGCCGTGCTCGTCGAATAACTTCCATCTGCTGGTCGCCCCGCGCAACGTCGGTATTCAAATAGTGGTGCCGCGAAGGGCGATGGTCCTCGAGTTCGGCTGCGCGGCCGAATGCTGCGAGCGTGGCGCGCCGCGGCATCCGCTTGCTTCTTGTTCGAACATGTGTTCGAATTACAGCATGCGGTGGAGTGGGCAGGAACTCGGCGTCGAGCAGTCGGGCACGCTGCCAGGCCTTGCGAAGCTCAACAACCTGGTGCGCTCGGTACAGACACCCGAGTTCGCGGGTGTGACGTTCCACGAGGTGCTCGCGAAGTCGGCGCTCAACAAGGTGCCGGGGCAGTCGGCGATGCCCTTCGGCTGGACGATCAACCCCTATCGGGGCTGCAGTCATGCTTGCGTGTACTGCTTCGCCCGGCCGACGCACACGTACCTCGATCTCGACGCCGGCGACGACTTCGACCGGCAGATCATCGTGAAGGTGAACGTCGGCGAAATACTGCGCACCGAGCTGGCGAAGCCGTCGTGGCGGCACGAACCCGTGGCCCTCGGCACCAACACCGATCCGTATCAGCGCGCCGAGGGGCGTTACAGCCTCATGCCGGGCATCATCGACGCGCTCGTCGAGAGCGGCACGCCACTCAGCATCCTCACGAAGGGCACGCTGCTGCGCCGCGACCTGCCACAGTTGGCGGATGCCGCGACGCGCGTTTCGGTCGACCTCGCCATGTCGATCGCGGTCTACGACCACGAGTTGCAGCAGTCGGTCGAGCCCGGTACCCCGAGCACGAAGGCGCGCCTGGCGACCGTCACGGCGGTGCGCGACGCGGGGCTCGACTGCGCGGTGTTCCTGATGCCGATCCTGCCCTACCTCACCGACACGCGGGCGCACCTCGACGAGGCACTTCGGCAGGCCAAGGCGGCGGGTGCCACGAGTGTGCTCTACACGGCGCTGCACTTGAAGCCCGGGGTCAAGCCCTGGTTCATGCAGTGGCTCGAGCAGGAGCATCCCGAGCTGGTTCCGAAGTACCGCTCGATGTACTACGGCAGGAACACCTACGCGCCGAAGGACTACCGTCGATGGCTCGCCGAGCGGATGCGTCCGCTGATCAGGGCGCACGGGCTCGAGCGTGGGCGCGAAGATCCGGTGACCGGCGGCGTGCGGTCGGCCGCGTTGCGACCTGCCGCGGCGCCGACCCTTCCCGATGCCCTCGCACTTCCGCCCGATCCGTCCGCGCTGTTCTGAGGCGAGGCGATCACTGCGTGATCCACTCGATGGTGACGTGGGTGACACGAGCCTTCTGCATCCCGGTTACGTCGGTCACGGGGCGCCGAAGCGGGCCGTCGGACGCGGCCACCACGGAGAAGTCTGAGCCTCGGGGCGCCGAAGCTGCAATAATCCGCAGAAGACCCCTGCGTGTACCCCGATTGCGGCGGGTCTGAGGGAGGACGCGATGACCCTGGGACTGCCGGGACATCTCGCGCGAGACTCCCTCAGCCGTGCGCTCGCCCATGCCGGCCACTGCGCAGCGTGGGTGTGCCTCGGCACCAGTGCCGTCATCGCGGTGATCGGCGCCACCGTCGACGGGGTGACCGCCGGGTGGACCGCCGCGACGATCAGCGTCGTGCTCGCCCTGATCCTGGTCTTCGTCGCTCGCTCTCCGACCGTGACGCTCACGCTGGTGTACCTCATCGTGGGAACGGGTGCGGTGTTCGCGCTCACGATGATCGTGATGAACCTGCCGTTCGAATTCGCGTCGACCGACAACATCCTCCTCGCGCTGCCGAGGGTCGCACTCATCCTCGTCGGAGGTGCGGGCATCGGTTCGGCGATCGGTATCACGTGGGCGGCGCTCGGGTACGGCCTCGGTGAAGCGGCGACATTCCTCGGCGCAACGCTCGCTGGCGGCGTGTGGACGCCGAACCTCGCCGCCGCGGCCGCGTTCGGGATCCTCGTCGTCGCACGCGTGTACGACGGCGCGACCCGCCGATACGACGCGCGGCAGGATGCGGGACTCCACCGCGCGAGCCAGCAGACTCGCGAGATCGCGATCAGGCACGACTACGAGCTGCGGGCGACCGCGCGACTGCATGACACCGCCCTCAGCCACCTCGTGGCGATCGCGGCCGCCGGCTCGGGGCCAGTCGACGAGCGGCTGCGCGATGGGATTCGCCAAGACCTCGGGCTGATCGTCGGGCGCGACTGGGCGAGCGACCACGGGCTGTCGCCGAGTGACACGCAGGGCCACACGCACCCACGAGGCCAGACCGCGGCATCCGGCATCCACACGTCGTCGGCGGCCGGCACCCGGGCGTCGGTTGCGGCATCCGGCACACAACCGTCCCCGCTCGCCAACACCTTCACCGCAGCCGCGAACGCCGGCCTCGAGGTGCGCGTGACGGGCGACCCCGCCGTGCTCGGCCTGCTCAGCGAGCGACGCGCCGAAGCGCTCGACGCGGCCATTGCACAGTGCCTCGTCAACGTGGCACGCCACTCGGGCGTGCTCGAGGCCGAGCTCGCCCTCGGCGTCAGCGGCGGTGAGGTCACGGTCGCCGTGATGGACAGCGGCGTCGGCTTCGACGAGGCCGAGGTGCCCGAAGACCGCATCGGACTGCGGACCTCCATTCGCGCGCGCATCGAGCAGGAGGGCGGCGAGGTGCGGCTCTGGTCGACGAAGGGCGTCGGCACGACCGTGGTGCTGACCGTGCCGGGGGGCGGCGAGTGAGCCACATGCACCTGACCCAGCAGGAGGCCGACCCGATCGGCGGTATCGCCGCGGCTCCGCTCGTCACGATCGGCGCGTGCCTCGCGTTCGGCATGTCGGTCGCGCTCACGATCCTGCACTGGGACCAGGTGCGATTTCCGATCGCCGCGGTGCTCGCGCTCGCGCTCGTTGCGGCGGCGGGCATCTTCGCGGCGGTGTCGGCAACGCCTTCGAGGGCGCCCTTCACGCCAGAGCGCTTGTGGATCATCGTGGCGCTCGCGGTGGGCGCGGCGATCGCCGAGTACCTCAGCACGATCGGCGCGAACGTCTCGTACTACGACGACTTCGGCCCGCTCGCGATCGGCATGCTCATCCTCTCGGTCGCGCCGTTCTGCACCTGGGTCTCGCTGCTGCTCTCGGGCGTGCTCGCCGCGGTGGTGCTGTCGATCCTGGTGCTCGGGTCGGGCACGGCGATGGCGGTGGATGCCCCGGTCGGCACCCTCATCGCCCTGAACTCGTCAGCCGTGCTGGCGCTGTCGGCTGCGGCATCCGGCTTCTCGTATGCGATCGTCGACGAGACGCTCGCCTGGCAGCGCGAGGCGAATCGTGCCGCATTGCAACGGGATGCCGCACTGCGGGCCGGCATCGCGCGATCGGTGCAGCAGAGCCGCGTGTCGGTGCTCGGCCGTGAGGTGCTGCCCTTCCTTGCCGGCGTGATGACGGCCGACCGCATCTCGGTCGCTGACGTCGACCGGGCCCGCGAGCTCGCCGACGCCTTGCGTCGCGCGCTCAAGGCAGGAATCGAGTCGACGTGGCTCGACGACCTTGGGGCCGACGTACAGCTCGCCCGCGGCATCCTCGTGGTCGTCGACGACCCGACGGGGGCGGCAGCCGACCTCGGCGACGACCAGCGCTCTGCGCTCACCGCACTCGTCATGTGGCTTGGCGATGCACGTCGTTCGGAGGAGGTGAAGCTGGCGATTCGTGGCGATCACTCCGACTCAGCCAGCCACAACGGGCGGTTGCGCATCGTCATCGAGACGGTCAACGGATCGGCGCCGCCGACCCGCCGTGAGCTCGATCGTTTCGCCGCGGTGGCTCGTGCGGTGAATATGCTGCCTGAAATGGCTCTGACGCGAGACAATGTCAGAGTGGAGTTGAGTCATGAACCCGAATGATGCCGGCACTCCGGCTGCGGCATCCGAACCGCCGGACGGCACGCGAGTGCGCCTGGCGCTGCTCGACGACCACGAACTCATCGTCGACAGCCTCTCGACGTGGTTCAACGACCACGCTCCCGACTTCGAGGTGGTGGTGCGCGCGACGGCATGGATGGACCTCATCCGCCACCCCGAGTTCCCCGTCGACCTCGTGCTGATGGACTTGCAGCTCGGCGACAACATCTCGATCGAATCGCGCATCCGTGCGTGTCGCGCGGCCGGAGCGAAGGTGCTGGTCGTCAGCGCGGTCGACGATGAGGCATCCCGCGAGCGTTGCTTCGCCGCGGGGGCAGCGGGCTTCGTCTCCAAGACGCTGCCGGCCGAAGACCTCGTCGATTTCGCGCGCCGTGTGGCGCGGGGCGAGAGGCTGCGGCGGCAGTCTGCTGGCCAGCACCGTCGCGACGGGGCGGCCGGCACAGGTGTCGACGGTACGGGCGGTGCGAGACGAAGCGGCGGCAGCGGATCCCGCGCGGGCGCCACCGGCGACCAGCCCGGCGCCGCGCACCTCAGCGCGGCCGAAGAGCGCGCCCTGCGCCTGTACGCCCAGGGTTACAGCACCGTCGAAGTCGCCGAGCGCATGGACATCGGCTACGAGACCGCGAAGACCTACCTGCGGCGCGTGCGCGAGAAGTACGCCAAGGCGGGTCGGCCGGCGAGTCGCAAGTCCGAGCTGATCCGCCGGGCGGCGGAAGACGGGCTGCTCGAGTAGATGGCGAAGCTGTACTTCCGCTACGGGGCGATGAACTCGGGCAAGTCGACCGCGTTGCTCCAGGCGGCGTTCAACTACGAGGAGCGCGGCCACCGGGTGCTCCTCGCCAAGCCCGCCGTCGACACGAAGGGCGACCGCAACATCCTGTCGCGCCTCGGCGTCGTGCGCGAGGTCGACTTCGTCATCGAGCCCGACGCCGACGTGCTCGACCGCTTCCAGCAGCACCGCACGCGGGTCATCGAGCAGCACGGCCGCGACGTGAGCTGCCTGCTCGTCGATGAGGCGCAATTCCTGACATCCGATCAGGTCGACGACCTGCTGCGCATCGCCCTCATGGACTCGATCCCGGTGCTCGCCTACGGCATCCGCACCGACTTCCAGACGGTCGCGTTCCCGGGCAGCCGGCGCCTGCTCGAAGTCGCGCACAGCCTCGAGGAGCTCAAGACCATCTGCCGCTGCGGCCGCAAGGCGATCTTCAACGCGCGCCTCATCGACGGTCACTTCGTCTTCGACGGGGCGCAGGTCGCGATCGACGGGGCGGATGTCACGTACGAGTCGCTCTGCGGCGTCTGCTACCTCGAAGAGAGCGGTGGCGTGCTGAACGGTCGCCACCACTGAAGCGCCGCCCGTCGTGCAGCTGTCGAGCAGGCAGCGCGGGTGGCAACCGGATGCCGCACGCACTCCGTCGCGTGGCGGTGGTGCGGGCGCATGCACTCCGTCCCGTGGCTGTGGTGTCGGCGCACGATTCCGTCGTGTGGCCGTGCTGCCGGCGCACGCACTCCGTGGCATGGCCGTGGTGCAGGCGCACCTACTC
>JALYWB010000059.1 GCA_030852935.1 Actinomycetota bacterium
TCGAAGAGCAGGCTCGCCTGCTGCCGCTCGAGCGCCGCACCGACGAGACCGCGGAACAGCGGGTGGGCGTGGCGTGGCCGGCTGCGAAGTTCGGGGTGGGCCTGGGTGCCGACGTAGAACGGGTGCACGTCGCGCGGCAGCTCGACGAACTCGACGAGGTGGCGATCGGGCGACATGCCCGAGAACACGAGGCCTGCCTCAGTGAGGCGGTCGCGGTAGGCGTTGTTGACCTCGTACCGGTGGCGGTGGCGCTCGGAGACCTCGGTCGATCCGTAGAGCTCCGCGGTGATCGATCCTTCGTCCAGCTTCGCCGGATAGAGCCCGAGGCGCATCGTGCCACCGAGATCGCCGCCAGCGATGATCTCGACCTGCTCCTCCATCGTCGCGATGACCGGGAACTCGGTATCGGGGTCGAACTCGCTCGACGATGCGCCGTCGAGTCCTACGACGTTGCGCGAGTACTCGATCACCATGCACTGCAGGCCGAGGCACAGGCCGAGCACCGGGATGCCGTTCTCCCGAGCGAAGCGGAGCGCCCCGAGCTTTCCTTCGATGCCGCGCACGCCGAAGCCTCCCGGCACGCAGATGCCGTCGAGGTCGGCGAGGAGCCGCTGCGCGCCCTCGGGAGTGCGGCACTCGTCGGACGGGATCCACTCGATCTTCACCTTGGTGTCGTTCGCGAAGCCACCGGCTCGCAGCGCCTCGGTGACCGACAGGTAGGCGTCGGGAAGGTCGATGTACTTGCCGACGAGCCCGATGGTCACCTCGTGCTTCGGGTCGTGGACGACGTCGAGCAGCTCGCTCCAACCCGACCAGTCGACGTCGTTCGCCTTCTCGTCGAGGCCGAGCGTGTCGATGATGTAGGCGTCGAGGCCCTGGTCATGCAGCATCGTCGGGATGTCGTAGATCGATGGCACGTCGACGGCGTTCACGACCGCGGCCTCATCGACGTCGCACATGAGCGCGATCTTGCGCTTGTTCGATTCGGTGACGGGGCGGTCGCTGCGGAGCACCAGTGCGTCGGGCTGGATCCCGATCGAGCGCAGCGTCGCGACTGAGTGCTGGGTGGGCTTCGTCTTCTGCTCGCCCGATGCACCCATGAACGGCACGAGGGAGACGTGCACGAAGAAGACGTTCTTGCGGCCCAGTTCGTGTCGCACCTGACGTGCGGACTCGATGAACGGCTGCGACTCGATATCGCCGACGGTACCGCCGATCTCGGTGATGATGACGTCGGGTTTCGGCGTCTCGGTCGCCTGCAGGCGCATGCGGCGCTTGATCTCGTCGGTGATGTGCGGGATGACCTGGACGGTGTCGCCGAGGTATTCGCCGCGACGCTCCTTGGCGATGACCGTCGAGTAGATCTGGCCGGTGGTGACATTCGCGGCTTGGCTCAGATTGATGTCGAGGAAGCGCTCGTAGTGACCGATGTCGAGGTCGGTCTCGGCGCCGTCGTCGGTCACGAACACCTCGCCGTGCTGGAACGGGTTCATCGTGCCCGGGTCCACGTTGAGATACGGGTCGAGCTTCTGCATGACGACCCTGAGGCCCCTGGCTGTCAGGAGATTGCCGAGACTCGCCGCCGTGAGGCCCTTGCCCAACGAAGAAACGACACCACCAGTCACGAAGATGTGCTTGGTTGTGCCGTTCGAAATGTCTGTGCTCGAAAGAGCTCTGCCGCGTTCATCCACCACGGGCTTATAGTCTAACCCACTCTCGTCCGCGCCTACGCCGATTTGCCCCACGCGCTCCCCCTCCTCGTGCAACATCAGCTCGATGTCGCTCCGTGACGGCCAAGGCCGCCGATGTCACGCCGCCCGATCGGAGGCGATCTCCAGCAATTCCCTGGCGTGCGCGAGGCCGATCTCGGAGTCGGTGAGACCAGACAGCAGTCTCGCCATCTCGGCCTCACGTTCGCCGCCCGTGAGCTGCCGCACGCTCGACGCGGTCACCTGCCCGTCGGTGCCCTTCACGACGCTCAGGTGGTTCGTCGCGAAGGCGGCAACCTGCGCGAGGTGAGTCACCACGATCACCTGCGATCGCTCTGCGAGCTGCGCGAGGCGCCGGCCGATCTCGATCGCCGCGGCACCGCCGACCCCGGCGTCGACCTCATCGAAGACGAACGTCGGCACGGGGTCGCTTCCGGCGATCACCACCTCTATCGCGAGCATCACCCGCGCGAGCTCTCCGCCGGACGCTCCACGCGAAACGGGTCGCGGCTCTGCACCGGCGTGCGGCTGCAGCAGGATCGCGACCTGGTCGCGCCCGTGCGCGGCCGGTTCGTGCCCGCTGTCGACCTCGACGCTGAGCTTCGCGTCGGGCATTGCAAGCTCGGCGAGCTCGGCGGTGACGGCAGCAGCGAGCCGACCAGCGGCTTCCATGCGCACTTCGCTGAGGCGGCCGGCGAGCCGGTCGACCTCGTCGCCCAGTCGCGCCACGGATGCCTCGAGCACGCCGATGCGCTCATCGTCGCCATCGAGCTCGATGAGCCGGAGACCCCCCGTGCGCCGGAACTCGAGCACCTCTTCGAGGGTGCCGCCGTGTCGTCGCATCAGTGACGTCAGTAGGGCACGGCGTTCTTGCACGACCTCGAGCTCACGGGCGCCATCGGCATCGAGACCCGCGAGGTAGCCGGCCAGTTCGGTCGCGGCATCCGCCAACTGGAAGCCGGCGCTCTGCAGCGCCTCGGCCATCGGCGCGAGCGCCGCATCGTGGTCGATGACACGTTCGAGGTGACGGCGCGCGCTGTCGACCAGGGCGATCGCGTCGGGGGCGCCGTCAGTGAGGTCTTCGGCCGAGAGCAGCACCCGCGCCTGCGCGGCCGCGACCCGGAGATCTTCGAGGTTCGAGAGCCGGTCTGCGCGTTCGGCGAGCTCGACGTCTTCACCGGGCTGCGGGTCGGCCGCTTCGACGGCCTCGAGCGCCTCGCGCAGTTCCTCCGCCTCGCGGAAGCGGGCGTCGTGCGCTTCACGGAGCCGATCGAGTTCGGCGGAGTCGGCGCGCCACGCACCGAATGCGTCGCGGTACTCGGCGATGGCCGACTGCAGCGCAGCACCGGCGAATCGGTCGAGTGCTTCACGCTGCGCGACCGCCGAACGGAGTCGTTGCTGGTCGGCCTGCCCATGCACGACGACGAGTTCATCACCGAGCTCGGCGAGCACGCCGACCGGCGCGCTACGGCCGCCGACGACCGCACGGCTGCGGCCCTCAGCCGACACCGAGCGGCCGAGCAGCAGCTCGCCGGCTTCGATCTCACCACCGGTCTCGACGACGCGTTCGGCGATGGTGCCATCGTCGGGAACGAGCCAACGGCCCTCGACCCACGCCTGCTTGGCGCCTGACCGCACGGCGCCGGCGTCGGCGCGGGCGCCGAGCAGGAGCCCGAGTGCAGTGACGACCATGGTCTTGCCTGCCCCGGTCTCACCGGTGACCGCAGTGAACCCTGCGCCGAGTGGAAGCGTGGCCTCGGCGATCACGCCCAGGTCACGGATGCCGAGCTCCTCAATCATCGCTCGCCTCATCGCGACCGACGGGCCCCCGCCATCCGGTGACGGGCAGCTGGAACTTGTTCACCAGGCGATCCGTGAACGGAGCTTCATGCAGGCGCGCAAGACGTACCGGAACCGGCGACTTGCGCACGACGACCCGGGCCCCGGGCGGAAGGTCGAAGGTGCGACGACCGTCGCACCAGATGACCGCAGCCGTTTCGGTGCGATGCAGGATCTCGATCGCGAGCGACGACTCGGGGCCGACCACGAGCGGGCGCGCGAACAGCGCGTGCGCGCTGAGCGGCACCAGCAACAGCGCCTCCAGGCTCGGCCAGACCACCGGCCCGCCCGCCGAGAACGAGTACGCGGTCGAGCCCGTCGGCGTCGACATCACGATGCCGTCGCAGCCGAATGACGAGAGTGGCCGCCGGTCGACCTCGATCACGACCTCGAGCATCCGTTCGCGCTCGGCCTTCTCGACGGTGGCCTCGTTCAGCGCCCAGCTCTCGTATACGACCTCGTTGCCGACCTTCGCCCGCACCGAGAGGGTCATTCGCTCCTCGACGCTGTAGTCATGGGCGAGGGCACGGGCAACGGTGTATCCGAGGTCGTCGCGCTCACTCTCGGCGAGGAAACCGACGTGCCCAAGGTTCACACCGAGCAGCGGCACCGAGTGCTCGCGCATCAACTCTGCGGCTCGCAGGATCGTGCCGTCGCCGCCGAGCACGATGACGAGTTCGATCTCACGCTGTTCGACCTCTTCGAGCCGCCGCACCACGCCGCCGAGCTCAGGCACGAATGCGTGCACCTCGTCCCAATGCTCAGCGGCGATCACAGGAACCGCTCCGGCCGCGAGCAGCTGCGAGCAGACCTCGCCCGTCGCCTCGAGGGCAGATTGACGGCCGGTGTGGGAGACAACGAGGAAGTGCCGTGCGTCGTTCACGCGTTCGCGCCTCCTGTCAGTTGCTCCACCCGACGCATCCATTCTGTCGGATTCCCGCCGTGCGACGCGCTCAGGTGCGCGAGGTATTCGTGGTTGCCGTGGCTGCCTGCGATTGGGGAGGACAGGACGCCGGCGGTGCCGAGCCCCAGATCGAACGCCGCCCAGAGCACGTTCGCCACTGCTTCGGACCGTAACGCCGAGTCTCGCACGACGCCCTCGCGCACCCCGCCCCGGCCGACCTCGAACTGCGGTTTGACGAGCACCACGAAGTCGGCGTCATCTGTCGCGGTCACCCGCAACGCGGGAAGCACGTTCGTGAGCGAGATGAACGAGAGATCGGCGGTCACGAGCGAGGGCGGCTCCGTGACGCCGGTCAGCGCGGCCAGCGAGCCGCGATCGAGGTTTCGCACGTTGCAGCCCTCGACGAGCACCAGTCCGGGTGCGCCGACCAGTTGGGGAGCGAGCTGACCGTGGCCGACGTCGACGGCGAGTACGGCGCCGGCACCTCGTTCGAGGAGCACCTGGCTGAATCCACCCGTCGACGCACCCGCATCGAGCACGATACGACCAGCAGGATCGACCTCGAAGCCATCGAGTGCGGCGATGAGCTTATGTGCGGCCCGGCTCACATAGTGATCGGATGCCGCAACCGCGAGCTGCGTCGCCTCGCTCACCTTCATCGCCGCCTTCACCGCCGGCCGCCCATCAACCGTAACGACGCCAGCGGCGATGAGCGTCGCGGCATGGGTGCGCGAACGCGCGAGGCCGCGCTCGGCAAGGGCAGCGTCGAGCCGCTGCTCGGGCACCGTCAACTCGCGCCGCGTGAGGGATCGGAGTGCTCGAGTTCGCTGCGAAGGCGGTCGGCGAGCTCCTGGTACCGGGCAGCGCGCTCGGCGAGCGGCGCCGTCTCGATGTCGCGCAACTCGGCGCGCGTGGCTGCCGTCGCCTCGGCACCGTCAGGCTCGGCCGCGGGCCGTGCGGCGGCATCCGTCGACTCGATCGACTCGCCCGGGTCGGCTGTCTCGTCAGTGCTCACTCGACCACGCTACCCCGTTCCACCGATCGGATCGCGGGCACATGCGGTACCTACGAAAGGTCCGTGCGGCTCAGGCGTACAGCCGGGTGGGAACGTCTAGGGCATGAATCGCAATGCCCGACGACCAGATCGCCGCGCATGCCGCGCGAAGCAGGTCGATGCCCCCGTCGCCATCGGCCGCGACGACGACGCGGTTGCCCTCGATGCGCACGCGCGCCGCGCCGACCCGCTTCGTTCCTCCACGTATCGTCTCGACGGGCGGATACGGCTCGTGCAGCCCGCGCAGGTCTTCGAGGATGAAATCCGGCCGGCTCTTCGCATCGGCAGCGAGGACCTGCTTCGCGCGATCGATGCCGGTGAGCACGACGGCACTCGCCATGCCCGCCCGGTTCGCACCGAGGATGTCGGTATCGAGCCGATCACCCACGACGAGCGGCCGATCCGCGCCGAACCGGCGCTTTGCCTCCTCGAAGATCGGCGTCTCAGGCTTGCCCGCGACGATCGGGAATCGTCCGACCGCGGTGTGCACCGCAGAGACCAGCGTGCCGTTCCCGGGCGCGATGCCACGCGCGACGGGAATGGTCCAATCCATGTTGGTGGCGACCCACGGGATGCCCTGGGTCGCGGCATCCGGACCACCGTGCGCGTTCAGGGCGAAGGATGCCTCGGCAAGTTCACGCCAGCCGACTTCGGGGGCGAAGCCCTGCACGACGGCCGCCGGAGCGTCGTCTGCCGTGCGGGTCACCCGATAGCCCCGCTTCTCGAGTTCGGACACGATTCCTTCGCCGCCGACGACGAAGACCAGCGCCCCGGGCTCGACGAGCTCGCCGAGCACCCGCATCGCCGCCTGCGGCGAGGTCACGACGTCGTCGGGTGCGACGTCGAGCCCGAGCTCGGCGAGGTGACGGGCGACGGATGCATCGCTACGCGACGCGTTGTTCGTGATGTAGCCGACAGCATGGTCGGCCTTCGTGCGGTTCAGGCTCTCGACAGCATGCGGGATCGAGAGCTGGCCGGCGTAGACGACGCCGTCGAGATCCGCGAACACCGCATCAATCCCGTCGAGCGGGGTCGCCCCGTCAGTCCTGGTGCGGAACAGGCCCACCGGGCGTGCCCCCGTTCGTCTCGTCGTCGGATGCCGCGGGGGCATGTGCCTCGAGCTCTTCCCCCTCCGCCAACACGGCGGCGACGTCGTCTTCGAGGACAGCGCCGGGATCCTCGGCGTCACCGGGAGTGCCAACAGGACCCGCAGCGTCGGCGGCCACAGCGACGGGCGTCTCGGTGCTGGCTGGCATGTCCGGGGCGCCGTCACTCTCGTCGATCTCGATCTCGAAGATCTCGACGAGCTCCGCCTCGGCGGGTCCGCCCAGCGCGGCTTCAGCGCGTTCCGCTCGAGATCGCCACACCGCGGCATCCGCCGTCCGTCCGAGCTCTTCGAGCACCTCGGCATACGCCGCGAACAACGCCGGACTGTAGGAGAACGCACGATCGGGATCGAGCTGCGGAATCTCGAGCTCGGCGAGGGCGAGCTCTGGCTGGTTCAGGTCGAGGCGCGCGCCCGACATCGCGATGGCGAGGCCGACCTGCACGGCGGGCGACAGCTCGGCGCGATCGACGGCGCGGCCCACCTCGAGCGCGCGGTCTGGGCGCCCGACTCCACGCTCGCTGTCGACCATGAGCGGCAGTTGATCGTTGCTGCCCGAGATACGGCGATACGTTCGCAGTTCGCGCAGCGCCAGGGCGAAGTCGCCCGTGGCGTAGGCCGTGATCGCGAGCGTCTCCCGCACCACCGCAACGCGGCCTGCGCGCCGGGCGGCCGACTGCGCGTGCCGGTGTGCCAGCTCAGGGTCGTCGTCGAGCAACTCGGATGCCGCAACGAGATGCCGTGCCACCGCATCCGCGTTGTCCTTGCTCAGCGTCTTCAGCTCGGCGCGAGCACCCTTGTCGAGGTCGCGGGCTTCGATGCGCTCGGGAATCTCAGGGTCATCATGACGCGGACGCACCGCGAGGTTGGCCGCGCCGAACGTCTCGCGGGGAGCATCGCGCTGCGCTGCCCGCTGATCGGGGCGCGCACCATGCCCGCCGCGGCGGCCGTCGCTGTACGGGCGCTTGTCGCCGCCCGCCGAATACGGTCGCTTCTCGCCAGTACCAGAGTGCGGGCGCTTCGCATCGCGATCCCCATAGGAGCGCTTCGCGTCCCGATCGCCATACGGACGCTTCTCGCCAGTACCAGAGTGCGGGCGCTTCGCATCGCGATCCCCATGAGAGCGCTTCGCATCGCGATCGCCATACGGACGCTTCTCACCACCACCGGAATACGGACGCTTCGCATCCCGATCACCATGCGGACGCTTCTCACCACCACCGGAATAGGGACGCTTCGCATCGCGATCGCCGTACGGACGCTTCTGCGAGCGGTCATCGCTCCGACCCGTCGATGCGTCGCGACCGCCGCGCTGCGGCCGATCGCGTGCCCGATCGTTCCCTTTGGGTCGATCCCGCTTGTCGGCGTCGTCCTTGGAATCGCTCACGATTGTCCTGTCGAGTGTGGAGCCCTCATCGGACTCAACCGTACTGCTGGCCGGCGTTGCAACGGCCCGTTAACGAGAAATGCCACCCGCCAGCGCTCGCAATTGAGCACTGTGGGTGGTCATTCCTCAATGTATGTCCGGCGGTGTCCTACTCTCCCACAGGGTCGCCCCTGCAGTACCATCGGCGCTGCGAGTCTTAGCTTC
>JALYWB010000061.1 GCA_030852935.1 Actinomycetota bacterium
GCCGGAACGAACGGGAGTGGCGGTGCCTTGCGGTGCAGCACGATGGTCATCAGCTCGTCGGGCGCATCGGCGATCCAGTCGCGGTAGAAGCGGAGCACTTCGGGCGACTGTTCCATCGGCCAGAAGATCGGACCGGCGACCACCGTGGGCCCCACCTCGACGAGGTTGAAGTCGAACCGGGTGACGATGCCGAAGTTGCCACCGCCACCGCGCACTCCCCAGAAGAGGTCGGCGTTCTCGGCCGCACTCGCGGTGACGAGCTCACCCTCGGCGGTGACGAGCTCGACCGACGACAACTGATCGATCGAGAGCCCGTGTTTTCGCATGACCCACCCGATTCCGCCGCCCAGGGTGAGCCCCGCGACGCCCGTGTGCGTGACGATGCCGCTCGGCACCGCCAACCCGAAGGGCTGCGTCTCGCGATCGAGCTCGCCGAGCAGCACGCCGGCCTGCACGTGCACGGCGCGTGCCTCGGGATCGACGCGAATCCCCTTCATCGGCGCGAGATCGATCACGATCCCGTCGTCGCACACCGACAGCCCCGGAAAGCTGTGACCGCCGCCGCGAACGGCCAAGGGAAGGCCCGTGCGGCGAGCGAACCGCGTCGCCGCCGCGACATCCGCCACCCCTGCACATCGTGCGATCAGGGCGGGGCGACGATCGATGGACCCGTTCCAGACCCTTCGAAGCTCGTCATACGAGGCGTCCGCGGGCCGCACCAATTCGCCAGTGAACCCGGCTTCCAGTTCGCTGATCGCAGCTGTATCGACCGCCGCGGCCATTCCGCCAAGCTACTCCTCGGTGCTCGCTGCCACCAGTGCGCCGGGAGGGCAGTTCGGTCGCCTCAGGCGAGCCCGCGCTCTCGGGCGAACATCGCGGCCTGCGTGCGGTTCACCGCATCGATCTTCATCAGGATGTTGCGCACGTGGTTGGCCACCGTGTGCTCGCTGATCACCAGTTGCACGGCGATATCCCGGTTGCTCCGGCCCTGCGCGATCAGGGCGATCACCTCGCGTTCGCGCGCCGTGAGCCCGCCGACGGTGTCGTGAGCGGATGGCACTACCCCGGCGTCGAGCGATCGGAGCACCCGCACCATTCCCGCCGGCTCGGCGATGGCTCGTGCGCGCTCGGCGAGCTCGGTCGACGCACCTGAGGCGGGATCGGTGCGCTGCAGATGGGTGGCCATCGCGGCGAGCGTATACGCGACGTCGAGCGGCGCGTCGCTGCGCTCGGCGAGATCGAGCGCCGCCTCGAAGCGATCCGTCGGTGACCCGATGCCGCACAGCGATTCGAGCTGGCCGAGATAGCGGTCGGCCGCACCGAACGGGGCGACGAACAGGCCCGACATGAGGTTGAGCCCGGCGTACTCCGACAACCACGCGTGCAGGCGCTCGGCGGCGGCGCCATCGCCGAGCCACACCGCAGCCTCGGCCATGAAACCGAGGCGCGCCGGCCAGTCGCTCGACGCTTCGAGGGTCGACTCGCTGCGCTCGAGGAGCCAGTCGAGCATCCGTCGCGCCGGTTCCCGAAGACCGAACTCCGTGTAGATGGCGAGGAGGCCCGGCGCCCAACGTGCGGTGGGCGACTCCTCGCCGCTGATCAGATGCCGCACGCGTTCGAGCCCGCCGGTCTCCCGACGCACCATATAGCTCTGCAGGCCGTTGGCGGTCGTGATGTCCGATCGGAATGCAACCTCGTGGCGTTGCGCCTCGAGGCACGCGCTCGCCGCATCATCCAGGCGGCCGCCCGTGAACGCGCGCGCGAATCGAACGCAATCGACCCAGTACTTCCAATGCCGCCCCCACTGCCGGCTGTTCTCGACGAGGTCGCGCTCGGACTCGTCCATGCCGGCAGGGTCGCCGAGCAGGTAGCAGTAGGCCGCGCGTTGCAGGGCTGCGGCGCCGAGCCAGTCGTCGGCCGTACCGCGAGTCATGCGGGCCAGCTCGGTGGCGCGTTCGAGGTGCTTCCGCACGCCGCGAGGGCGCAGGGTCAGCGAGCTGGCCGCGCGGAGCGTCGCCGCCAGCACACGGTCGTCGCCGAGCGCGCGAGCGAGGTCGACCGCGTGATCGACGATCACCTCCGCGTCATCGACGGCGCCGGTATAGGCGGTCGCACGTGCGAGCGACGCGAGCGCTTCGACGTAGAGCGGGTCGCCCTCGTCGGGCGGAATGTGCGCGAGGGCGCCGGTGAGCTTCTCGACGGCACGGTGTCCGAGCAGACCCGGACGCCACGAGGCGTCCTCGAACCCGATCGCAGCGCGCACCCGACGACGGGGGTCACCGGTCTGCATCGCCTGCTCGTAGAGCATCCGGGAGCGTGCGGTGTCGGCCGCGATATTCCAGCTTCCGGCCGCCCGCAGCACCAGCTCGGCGCGCTCGTCGGCGTCGGGCGAGATCTCGGCCGCACGCTCGAACAACCGGCCGGCGTCCTCATACGCCGACCGATCCTCCGCGAGCTGTGCGGCGCGCGTGAGGTAGGTGACCGCGCGATCGCCGAAGCCCAGTGCGCGCGCCGCCGTGTAGTGATACGCGAGCCGCTGGATGAGTCGCGGCGCGGCCGGGAACTCCGCCTCGAGCACCTGCGCGATGCGAGCGTGGGCACGCAACAGCTCGGTGCCCGCGATGCCGTCGATCACCGCCTGCCGTGCGATCGCGTGCGGGAATCGGTAGGCGTCGCCGACGCGACGCGGCGGCTCGATGAGACCGGCGCGCACCGCGGCATCCGTCGCCTCGAGGGTGACCTCGACGGATGCCTGGCTCACGCCGATCAGCTCGGCGAGGTCGACCTCCTGCCCGAGCACCGCGGCCAGCTCGAGCACCGGGCGATGTGCCGGCTCGAGTGCCGCGACCCGGGAGCGCACGAGGTCGCCCACGGAGTCGGGAAGCTCGATCACGCGTTGGTCGCCGCGCAGCTCGGCTTCGATGACGGGACGCCACATCGCCTTCAGGAGGAACGGGTTGCCGCCGGTGAGCTCGCCGAGCACGTCGGCCGCCTCGCGAGCGCCGGCATGCGAGATGCCGGCGCGGATCGCGACGTAGTCCGTGATCTCCTCGGCCGAGAAGGGTGCGAGCTCGATGCGTTGCACCCCGCTCAGCCGGGCGATGGAGGCGAGCGCGTCGGCGAGCGCGCCCGATCGGTCGGGCGGCGAATTGCGCAGGGTGCCGATGAGCAGCATCCGAACTGCGGCCGTGCCTTCGATGACCCTACCGAGCATCCGGATCGCTGCCGGCCCCGCCCAGTGCAGGTCCTCGAGCACCAGCACCAGGGGATGCGTCGCCGCGGCGGCGCGCAGCACGTCGAGTGCCGCGTTGATCACCCGCTCCTGACCGATCGATCGGTCGATCACCTCCTCGTCGGTTCGCTCGAGTACTCGCTCGAGCACCTCGCCCGACTCGGAGTGGGCGGGCGCAGTCGCCTGGCGTTGGAAGTCCGGCAGTAGGGCGCGAAGCGGCTCGTCGAAGGGCTCGAACGGCGCACCGAATTCCTGGACGCACGTGCCGACGAGCACCGCAGCTCCGCTTGCGTGCAACCGCGTGCAGAGCTCGCTCACGAGCCGCGACTTGCCCGACCCCGGCTCGCCGCTCACGAAGACCGCACGCCCGGCGCCGGTGACGGCGTCATCCCACGCCGACTCGAGCGCTTCGACCTCTTCGTGTCGAGCGACGAACGGCGGCTGCCCGGATGTCGTCCAGCCCGCCGGCAATGCCGGGACGGACCATTCCCCCATCTGCTCACGATAGTGCGCAGCGTTTCGCGTGGCGATGGTCCGAATTGACTACTCGCGCGCCCGGCCGAAGATGATCGGCCCTCGTCATGTGGCGCCGCCTCCGCCTTCCTACCGTGAGGTCAGTGATGCTCCTGCCGGAGCTCGCACCGAGGAAGGAAGAAGATCATGAACGTACGTGCGTTCCTCATCGTCCCGGCTGCCATCGCGGTGGCCGTGCTGGCCGGGTGCGGCCAGGCTGACGGAGGATCGAAGAACGGGAGCGGCAGCGGGTCGGGATCGGCTCGGGTCAGCGCGCCGTCATCCGAGGTCTGCAACGCACCGGCCTGGATTCGCGACCGCGCTCCAGAGGGACTCTGCACCGACGGTGAGGCGCCCGTCGCCGACAACCTCTCGCCGATTCACGGGCGCCAATGAGCGGCATCCGACGCACGATCGCCACCCAGCGGCACCCGACCCACGGGCGCCGCTGAGTGGCATCCGCTCGCTCAGCCCTGCCGCACCATCTCTCGCCGTTCCGCCGCGTCGGCTCCGTCGGCCGCGTCGGCTCCGTCGGCCGCGTCGGCGGCGTCGCCCGGGTCGGCGCTGCCCCCGAGCCCGGGACGGTTCCCGATGTCGATGCGGTCCTCGAAGAAGAACCGCGACAGGCGCACCCGCAGCCGCTGGCCGACGGTGATCACACCGCGCTCGTCGGGCCGCAGCTGGAGCGGGCGGTCGGGCTCGGTCGAGCCGATACGCCAGCGTTCGAACTCGCTGATCTGTCCGTGCACCTCGACGTACTCGCCGCCGGGCAGGCGCACGATGCGTCCGGTCTCGAAGCCGTGCACGAGCACCTCGTTGTCCTTGCGTTGCAGGGCCAGGCACACGCGGTGCGTGATGAAGAACGCGATGGCCGGGCCGAGCACGAGGGTCACCTGAAGCAGCAGGATCACGTGCTCGAACGCCACGCTGAAGTGCGTCGAGATCAGGTCGGCGCTGCCGGCGATCCAGAGGGTGCCGTAGAACACGATGCCGGCGACGCCGATCGAGGTGCGCGTGGCCGTGGTGCGGGGGCGGTCGAGCAGGTGGTGCTCGCGGTGGTCGCCGGTGATCCACTCCTCGATGAAGGGGTAGACGGCGATGACGAGCAGGAACACCGTGACGACCGCGAGCGGTGCCAGCACCGCGAGGGTCCACGTGCGGTCGAGCCACACGAACTCCCAGCCCGGCGGTACGAGGCGCAGTGCGCCGTCGAGGAATCCGGTGTACCAGTCGGGCTGGCTGCCGGCCGACGCATCACCGGGAGCAGCCGGGCCGTAGAGCCAGACGGGGTTCACGGTGACGAATGCGGAGATCGCGACCAGGAGACCGCTCACGATCGCGAAGAGGCCGCCGGCGCGAGCCGCCGCCACCGGGAGCATCGGCACGCCGACGATGTTCTCGTTCGTGTGGCCGAGCGCGGGGAACTGCGGTGGCTTGTGATGCCACCCCGCGAGTGCCCGCACCGCCACCAGGCCGATGAGCAGCGCCGGGAACACGAACACGTGCAGCGGGTACAGGTGCTCGATGATCTGCCCGGGGAACTCCCCGCCGAAGAGCAGGAAGGTGAGCCACGTGCCCACGACCGGGATGCCGAGTGCGATGCCCTCGGTGATCCGCAGGCCAGTGCCCGAGAGCATGTCGTCGGGAAGGGCGTAGCCGCTCCAGCCGGTGGCCAGGCTCGCGATGAAGATCAGGAAGAGCAGCACCCACATCGCCCGGCGTGGTCGCCGGAACCCGCCCGTGAAGAACGTCGTGAGCAGCTGCATGATGATCGACGCGGGCAGCAGCAGGCCCGCCCAGTGATGTGCCTGCCTGATCAGCAGTCCGCCGGGAATCTCGAATGAGATGCGCATGGTCGACGCGAACGCCTCGGACACCTGCGCACCGTGCAGCGGAGCGTACCCGCCCGTGTAGGTCGTGGTGGCACTCGAGGGCACGTACCAGAACATCAGCAGCACCCCGGTCACCGTGACCACCGTGAGGCAGGCGAGGGTCACCACCCCGAAGAGATTGGTCCAGTGGTTCGGCACGGTGCGCCGGCGAAGGTCGGACTCCACGTCTGCGACCCGCCGGCCGAAGAGCGTGGTGTTCCGGATGCCGCGAGCCATCCGGTCACTGAGGGAATCGCGCCGTGGGCGCCGGTCAACGGGCATGGGGAACACCTCCGGATACGAATGCGTCGCGAGGTTCCTGCACGGAGAGCAGCGACACGATGTCGCGCCCGAGCACGAACGCCGCGAGCCAGACGAGCAGTACGCGGATCTTCCGCTCCCACGTGGGGATCGCCAGCACGTGGTAGCCGCGGTGCATCAGCCAGGCGAGCGGGCCCTTGATGACGAGACCCTTGTACTGGAAGATGCCGCGGCCGAGTCCGAGCGTGGCCACCACGCCCAGCGAGTCGTGCCGGTAGTCGCGGGGGACCTCTCCGTGCAGGGTCGCCGCGATGTTGGCGGCGAGGCGCTTGCCCTGCCGCACAGCGTGCTGCGCGTTCGGCACGGTGTAGGCGCCGGGCATTTCCAGCGCGAGGTCGGGTACGGCCGCATTGTCGCCGGCCGCCCACGCGTCGGGGATGGGCGCGTCGGCGGTGCCGACCCGCAGGTCGGCTCGCACGATGACCCGGCCGCGTTCATCGGTCGGCAGGTCGGTGTGCTTCGCGATCACCGGGTGCGCGGCGTTGCCCGCCGTCCACACGATCAGGTTCGCGTCGAACTCCTCGCCGTTCGAGAGCTCGATGTGCCCGTCGATCGCCGAGAGCACGCGGGCGTTCAGGTGCACGTGGCCGCCACGGGCCCGCAGCGATTCCACGACCCAGCGCCCCGGGGCATCCGTCACCTCGGGAAGGATGCGGCCGTTCGCCTCGACGAGGTGGAACCCGAGCTCCGAGAATCGGATCTCGGGATACGACTTCAACAGGGAGGTCGCGAGCGAGAGCAGCTCGCCGAAGCCCTCGACCCCCGAGAAGCCGCCGCCCACGAACACGAAGGTCAACAGTCGGGTGCGCTCGGGTCCGGGCTCCATGACGGAGGCGCGATCGAACGCCGTGAGCAGGCGATCGCGGATCGCGACGGCCTCCTCGACGTGCTTCATGCCGATCGCCACCTCGTCGGCGCCGGGGATCGGCAGCTTGCGGGTGACGGCGCCCGCGGTCACCACGATGATGTCGTAGTCGACCGTGAAGTCGGGCCCGTCGGCCGGCCGCACCGTGACGGTCTTGTCCGCGTGCCGGATCATGGTCGCACCGCCCGCGATGATGCGGGTGCGCTTCAGGTGCGACCGCAGTGAGATCGCGGCATGGCGCGCCTCGATCGAGCCGGCGGCCACCTCGGGGAGGAAGGGCTGATAGGTCATGTACGGCCGCGGGTCGATGATCACGAGCTCGGCCTCGCGGGGTGCGAGTCGCTTCTCGAGTTTCCATGCCGTGTAGAACCCGGCGTACCCGCCACCTACGATGACGATCCTGCGCATGCGATGCTCCTTTTTCGTCTTCACTGGTTAAGACACGGTGGAGCGGCGATCTGTGACATCCGCCATGCTGTTCCCAGCGATCTCCAAGTTGCTTCGGCCGACGGCGCCGGTCTCGGACTGCAGTACCCTCTCGAGACTCCGGATGTCGCCCCTGCGTGCCGCGGCGATGATCACGGTGACCAGCTCGCGATGTGCCGCCGGGGTGACAGTCGCATGCTTCTCGGTCGCGAGGCGCCTGCGGGCACGGCTCACCAGTTGCCGCACGGCGGCCTGGCTCAGCTGCAGCATCTCGGCGATCGGACCGTACGCGTAGTCGAAGGCCTCGCGCAGCACGAATGCGGTGCGCTCGCGCGGCGAGAGCGTCTGGAGCAGCAGCAGTACCGCGCCCTCGAGTACCTCGGTGCGCTCGGCGGCAAGGGTCGGGTCGGGGGTCTCGACCGGCGTGCGCACGACGTCGGGGCCGTGCGGATTCTCGTAGCGCACACGTGCCGACTGCACATGGTTGAGCGCGAGCCGCTCGGTCGTGACCGCCAGGAAGGCGTCGGGCTTCCGCACCTGCGTGCGATCGCAGGTCTGCCACCGAAGCCACGCCTCCTGCACGATGTCCTCGGCATCGAACGCGCTGCCGACGATGCGGAACGCGATGCCGAAGAGGCGTCCTCGTACGCGGGAGAAGACGCGGACCGCGGTGTCGAGGCTGCCGTCGAGGTGAGCGTTATCGCCGTTCCCGCCGGTATCGAGCGGAACAGGTGATGGAGGTAATGAGATGGACATGGCGCACAACGCCTCCCGTGGATCATCGGGTCTTCTCAGGGCGCGCAGAGGGCACTCGAAGGCGCCCCGCTTGCGCGTGGATTCGCGGCGGAACCTCGCCGCGATGTGGTGTCGAGGGAGCTTCGGTAGGGAATCCGACTGGCTCGGCACGCTGTTCATGCTGTCGTGATGCTCATGAAACCAGATACCTAGTGCACGAGTCAATAGGGAACGTGGAGATTGTCTGCTAGGGTTTTACGCATGAGCGAACTCGATGCCACGCGCCCAGACGAAGCGCTCGAAGCCGACGAAGCGGTCCGGCTGCCAGACATGGTGTGCTTCAACCTGTACGCCGCGTCGCGCGCCGTGAGCGCGGCGTATCGACCACTGCTCGAGCCGCTCGGCGTCACCTATCCGCAATACCTGGTCCTTGCGACGCTCTGGGAGTACGGCGATGTTCCGGTCGGCGAGCTGACCCAGCGACTCCAGGTCGAGTACGGCACGATGACGCCGCTGCTCAAGCGCATGGAGAGGCTCGAGCTCGTGACGCGCTCGCGCAATCCGAAGGACGAGCGATCGGTCACGGTGGGGCTCGCGCCCGCAGGTGAAGCGCTTCGCGTGCATGCTCCCGGCATCTACCAGGCGATCAGCGACAAGTTCGGATTCACGCCCGAGTACTCGAACGCTGCGCTCTCGGTGCTGCGCTCGGTGGTCGAGAAGGCCGGCGTCGATCCCGCTTCTTGACCTCTCGCGCCGGGTGAGCGAGGATTGACACGACTCGTTGGGAAATCGCTTTCCCATCGAATCATCGCATCAACGGCGAGCACGGACGCTGCCATCAGCCACGCGCTGCACGCCTCGGCCACACCGAGCATGCAGCGCAGATCAAAGGAGATCCAGTGGGTTCAGACGCCCGACCCTCCCGCGCCCGACCCCGCGGCGGCCGAACGCTCCTCGCGGCCGTGACCGGCGCCGCGCTCATCGCGAGCGCCGCGCTCACCGCGACACCGGCGGCCGCGGCCGAAGGCGACATCGACCTCAGCTTCGACTTCGGCGGGCCGAGCAGTCCCGTCGCCGACGGCTGGCTCGGCGTGCACCCCGGCACCGCCTACGCCGCCGCACTCGGCTACGGCTTCACCACCGCCCCCGCCTCGAACGGGTTCCGCGACCGAGGCGGCGACGACCTCATGGCGCGCGACTTCACGATCAGCAACACGCAGTCGTTCGCGGTCGACGTGCCGGACGGCGCCTACGAGGTGACCACCTGGGCCGGCGACCTCATCGCAGGCAACAGCACGAGCCTCGACCTCGAGGGCACCGCGTTCACCGGCCCCCGCACGTCGACCGGCGTCGTGCACGAGCAGTACTTCCCCGCCATCGAGGTGAGCGACGGGCAGCTCAACGTGCGCGTCACGGGTGGCGACGGGCGCATCAACGGCATCCGCGTGCAGACCCCGCTGGCGGCACCGGCGGGGCTCGCGGCATCCGACATCGATGCCCTGAACGAGACCATCACGCTCGACTGGAACCAGGTGACGGATGCCACCGGCTACGCCGTCCTCCGTGCGCAGGGCGGCGGCGACCTCACCGAGATCGCGCGCATCGCGGATGCCGCGACCACCACCTTCACCGACGCCGACGTGAACCTCGGCGAGACCTACGAGTACGCCGTCGCCACGGT
>JALYWB010000063.1 GCA_030852935.1 Actinomycetota bacterium
GGCGCTCGCGAGAAGCCACCGTTCGGCTGATCGTCCCACTGCATGGGTGTACGCACGGACTGCCGGCCCGCCTGTTCGCGGTTCTCGCCCATGCCGATCTCCTCGCCGTAGAAGAGCACGGGCGTGCCCGGCAGCGAGAACAGCAGGCTGTAGACCATTCGGATGCGACGGGGATCGCCCTCGAGCATGGGCGGGAGCCGGCGCACGATGCCCCGGCCGAAGACGCGCATCCACTCTTCGGGCGCGAACGCGTCGAAGACCTCCTGCCGCTCCGACTCGGTGAGCTTGTCGAGGGTGAGCTCGTCGTGATTGCGCACGAAATTCGCCCACTGCGACTCGGGTGCGATCTCGGGCCGACGCGCGAGCGTCTCGGCGAGCGGCCGCGCATCCTCCCGTGCGAGTGAGAGGTACATGCGCTGCATCGCCTCGAAGTCGAACTGCATCGTGAGCTCTGCGGGATCGCCCTCACGCCCGAAGTAGTCGAGCTGCTGCTCGTACGGCAGGTTGACCTCACCGAGGAGCACCGCCTCGCTGGAGCGGCGCTGCAGGAAGCGTCGGATGTCGCGCAGGAACTCGTGCGGATCGCCGATCTCCACCCCCTCGGGCGGCTCCAGGAGGAACGGCACCGCATCGACCCGGAAGCCCGAGACGCCCAGTTGCAGCCAGAACCCGATGGTCTTCGCGATCTGGTCGCGGACCTCCGCATTCGCGACATTGAGATCGGGCTGGTGCCGGTAGAAGCTGTGCAGGTAGTACTGGCCACTGCGCTCGTCGAACTCCCAGATGCTCTGCTCTTCTCCTGGGAAGACCTGGTTCGCCGAGTTCGGCGGCTCTGTGTCGCTCCACACGTAGTAGTCGCGGAACGGCGCGGTTCGACTGCGCCTCGCGGACTTGAACCACGGATGCCGGTCGGAGGTGTGGTTCATCACGAAGTCGATGATCACTCGCATGCCGCGATCGCGCGCGGTGCGGATGAACTCGACGACGTCGCCGAGCTCGCCGAGGCGCGGGTCGACGTTGGTGAAATCGATGATGTCGTAGCCGTCGTCGCGGTCGGGCGTGGGCTGGAACGGCATGAGCCAGATGACCGTCACGCCGAGCTCGGAGAGGTGGTCGAGGCGGTGCGCGAGCCCCTCGAAGTCTCCGGAGCCGTCGTCGTTCCAGTCCATGTACGTCTCGACATCGAGGCAGTAGACGACTGCCGTCTTCCACCACAGGTCGCTGCGGTCGGTGATCTTCATCGGCCGGCCTCCTTGAGTCCGGGCAGCACCTGTTCGCCGAACGTGTCGATGAACGCGTCCTGCTCGGTGCCGACGTGATGCAGGTAGATGCGGTCGACGCCGGCGGCGGCGAGGCGTTCGAGGTGGTCGAGGTGCCTGGCCGGATCAGAGGAGCACAGCAACGTCTCGGCCACCTGCTCTGGCCTGACGTCGGTGGTGCGCTCGTCGAAATCCTGAGGCCGGTCCAGTTCCCACGAGACATTCGCGGGCACGAGGCTCTGGCGCCATTGCTCGTGGGCGATGGCGAGAGCCTCCTCGTCGGTCGGCGCCCAACTGAGGTGCACCTGGACGGCGATGGGTCCGCGTCCACCGGCATCGCGGTAGGCGTCCATGAACTCGCGGAGCGCGTCGGCAGGCTGGTCGATCGTGATGACACCATCGGCCCATGGCGCGACCTCGCGGGCCGTCTCAGAGCTCACGGCGGCCGCGAACAGCGGCGGGGGCACCTCGGGGAGGCTCCACACGCGTGCCCGGTCGACGCGAATCAAGCCGTCGGTCGAGACCTCCTCGCCGGCGAGCAGCCGGCGGATGACGTCGACCGTCTCGGCGAGCCTGGCATCGCGTTCGTCCTTGTCGGGCCACGGATCTCCGGTGACGTGCTCGTTGATGGCCTCGCCGCTGCCGATTGCCGCCCAAAAGCGCCCGGGGTACATCTCGGCCAGCGTCGCGAGCTTCTGCGCGGCGACGGCAGGGTGATAGCGCTGCCCGGGCGCCGTGACGACGCCCAGCGAGAACCGGGTCGCCTGGAGGGCGGCGCCGAGCCAGCTCCATGCGTACCCCGAGTGGCCCTGACGCACGCTCCATGGTTCGAAGTGATCGCTGCACATCGCGGCATCGAAACCGGCCTCCTCGGCCCGCTGCACGGCGGCGAGGAGACGGCTCGGGGGGAGTTGTTCGTGCGAGGCGTGGAATCCCACGATCGTCATTCGCACTCCTTCCGTCGCACCCGACGCTGCCGCGGTCGGATGATGACGGCAACCCCTTGCAGACCGCACGCCGTCCGTGTACCGGCGTCCGGCATCCGCGTGCCGCCATAGGCTGTTCCCATGGCAGGCTGGGTGCATGGAACAGCGTGCATCATGGTCGCTCGGCGCGGCCCTCCGCGGTGTATTCGGCGCCAAGACGATCGACGATGACACCTGGGACGACCTCGAGTCCGCGTTGATCCGTGCCGACTTCGGCCCTGCGATCACCGAGGAGATCGTCGAGAACATCCGGGCGCAGGTCGACCGCTACAAGACCACCGACCCGCGCGACGTGCAGCGCATGCTCCGAGAGCTCATCGAGGAGCGGCTCGCGAAGTACGACCCCACCCTGAAGCTCACCGAGCGTCCGGCCGTCGTACTCGTGGTCGGCGTGAACGGCGTCGGCAAGACCACCACGATCGGCAAGTTCGCCAGGTTCCTCCGCACGTTCGACCGCACGGTCGTGGTGGGGGCGGCAGACACGTTCCGGGCGGCTGCCGTCGACCAGCTCGCGACGTGGGCCGAGCGCGCGGGGGTCGACATCGTGCGTCCCGAGCGTGAAGGCCAGGACCCGGCATCCGTGGCCTTCCAGACCGTCGACAAGGCGAGGCGTGAGGGAATCGAGATCGTGATCATCGACACGGCCGGCCGCCTGCACACGAAGGGCGGGCTCATGGACGAGCTCGGCAAGATCCGGCGCGTCGTCGAGAAGCAGGCGCCCATCAGCGAGGTGCTGCTCGTGCTCGACGCGACGACGGGCCAGAACGGACTCGCCCAGGCGGAGGCGTTCATCGAGCACGGCGGTGTCACGGGCCTCGTGCTCACCAAGCTCGACGGGAGCGCGAAGGGCGGCTTCGTACTCGCCGTGCAGGAGAAGACCGGGCTGCCGATCAAGCTCATCGGCCAGGGCGAGCGGATCGGCGATCTCACGGGGTTCACGCCGCACGTCTTCGCACAGAAGCTCGTGGGATAGGGAGTACGCACATGGCGATCGAACACGACTATTTCGGCCTCATCGGCGACTACTGGGCCGAGCGCAAGGAGTACGGCGACCAAGACGTCGAGGTCGTGCTCGACGCCGATGCCGATGGCGTCTCGACCGCATCGCTCGACGCGGCAGCGACCATGGTCGGCGAGCTCGAGCTCATCGACGACGAGGTGCGTTCCGCGTTCGTCACCCAACTCGATTCGGGTGGCAGCCCCGTGACGCAGTTCCTCCGGGCAGTGCTCTCGGCCGACGATGCGGATGTCGCAGAGGCCGCCGATTCCGCGATCACGCGTGACTCAGGCGACCGAGACATCGATGCACTCCGCTCGTTGAGCCTCGTCCGCGTCGACCTCCGGCCGGACGCCGACGGCGACGGGGAGCCGTTCGCGGAGTTCGAGTACGGGCTCGCGCCCGAAGAGCTCGACCAGCGGCTGGTCGCGTCGATCGACATCGCACGCGACGTCGTCGACGTGCGCTTCGACGCCTAGCCGCGGCATCCGGATGTCGAGACGCTCGCGGTACCGGCTCCTCGACCGGCGGAAGTCGCACTGCCGCCCTCGCTTAGACTGGTCAGCACCATGGCTACCTTCGGAAACCTGTCTGACCGCCTCGCCGAGACCTTCAAGAACCTCCGCACGAAGGGCAAGCTGTCGGCGGCCGATGTCGACGGCACCGTCCGCGAGATCCGCCGTGCGCTGCTCGATGCCGATGTCTCGCTCGACGTGGTCAAGCAGTTCACCGCGCACGTGCGCGAGCGGGCGCTCGGCGATGAGGTCAACCGCGCGCTGAACCCGGCCCAGCAGGTCGTGCAGATCGTGAACGACGAACTGATCTCGATCCTCGGTGGCGAGCAGCGCCGCCTGCAGTTCGCGAAGAACCCGCCGACCGTGATCATGCTCGCGGGCCTGCAGGGTGCCGGGAAGACCACGCTCGCGGGCAAGCTCGCGAAGTGGCTGGTGAAGGACGGCCACACCCCGGTGCTCGTGGCAGCCGACTTGCAGCGCCCCAACGCCGTGAACCAGCTGCAGGTCGTCGGATCGCAGGCCGGCGTGCCGGTGTTCGCGCCCGAGCCCGGCAACGGCGTCGGCGACCCGGTCAGGGTTGCGAAGGATGCGATGAAGCACGCAGAGCGCAGCCTCCACGACGTCGTCATCATCGACACCGCCGGCCGCCTCGGCGTCGACGCCGAGATGATGAAGCAGGCCGCGAACATCCGCAAGGCCACGAATCCCGACGAGGTGCTCTTCGTCATCGACGCCATGATCGGGCAAGATGCCGTCACCACGGCGAAGGCGTTCCAGGAAGGCGTCGACTTCACCGGGGTGGTGCTGTCGAAGCTCGACGGCGACGCGCGCGGCGGTGCAGCCCTGTCGGTGGCGTCGGTGACCGGCCGGCCGATCATCTTCGCGTCCACCGGCGAGGGCCTCGACGACTTCGAGCCGTTCCATCCCGACCGCATGGCGAGCCGCATCCTCGACCTCGGCGACATCCTCACCCTCATCGAGCAGGCCCAGCAGGCCTTCGATGAGGAGGAGGCGATGAAGGTCGCCGAGAAGCTCGCGACCGAGCAGTTCACGCTCGAGGACTTCCTGGCGCAGATGCAGCAGTTGCGCGGCGCCGGTTCGATCAAGAAGATGCTCGGCATGCTGCCGGGTGCGGGCGGCATGAAGCAGCAGCTCGAGAACTTCGACGAGCGCGAGATCGTGCGCACCGAGGCGATCATCCAGTCGATGACGCCCGCCGAGCGCAAGAACCCCAAACTCCTGAACGGCTCGCGGCGGGTGCGCATCGCGCGCGGTTCGGGCATGACCGTCACCGACGTCAACTCGCTCGTGCAGCGATTCGAGCAGGCCGCCAAGATGATGAAGACCGTCGCACGCGGTGGGATGCCGCAGATCCCGGGCATGGGACCGATCCCCGGTGGCGGTGGCCACGGCAGCGGCAAGCGCCAGGCATCGAAGGGCAAGAAGAAGTCGTCGGGCTCGCGCTCGGGCAATCCGGCCAAGCGCGCCGCAGAGAACGCCGGCATCGCGTCGGGTGCGACACCCTCCGGAGCTCCTGCCGGATCGGGGTTCGGCCTCGGCGGTGGTGCGAAGCAGGGTCAGGCCGCGCCGAGCGAAGAGGAACTCGCTGCGTTGCAGAAGTTCCTCGGTCGTTAGGCCTGTTCCGCCCAGAGACGAGGATGTAGGTTGAGCGGCAGGGAGGTGCTGCGATGGATTGGACCTTCTGGGTGTTCGGCGGTCTCATCGCCGCCGCAGTCGTCGTGACCAGCTATCGGTTCTCGCATCGGCGTCACAGCGAGCAGGAACGTGGACGTCGGCCCGATCAGGCCGACGGCATCACGGACTTCGAGCGCCAGCGCGAACGCGGGCGCAGCTGGCACGACCTGTCTCCGTGATCGCGTCGTTCAGCCGGCGGCGAGGCGAGCCTCGATCTCGAGCAGGCGGTCGATCTCGAGCGCCTGCGACGTCGCGATCGAACGTGCCCAACGCGTGACGGCCGCGTCGCCCCGTTCGGCCATTCGCGCCTCGGCCATCTCGATCGCGCCCCGGTGGTGCGGCACCATGGCGGAGATGAACAGCTCGTCGAACGCCGGCCCATGCAGTGCCGCCGCACGCTCGAACGTCGATCGGCTGATCTCGCCCGCCATCGCGCCGTGACCGTGCTCGGCGTTCGCATCGTCGCGGGTTCGTCGCTTGTCGACCCAGGCACGCATCGCGTCGGCCTCGGCCCGCTGCACCGCGAGGATGCGGTCGGCGAACTCGGCAAGTTCGCGATCCTGAACGCGCCCCGGCGCGAGCTCGGCGAGCTCGACCGCCTGCTCGTGGTGCAGCACCATTGCGCCCATGAAGGCCAGGTCGGCGGCCGTCGCGCCGTTCTCGTCGGGGGCATCCGAAAGGCCGCCGGATGCCGCCGGCTCACCCGATCCCGCCTCGCTTCCGCCCGGCGGCGCTGGAGTCACGAACGAGCTCGTCCCCCGGTCCGCGTCGCCCGTCGTACACGATGAGACCGCACACGCCCCGAGCGCCACGATGAGGGCGAACGTCCCGATCGAACGTCGGTGTGACCGCTTCCGCGTGGTCATGGGGTGCTCCGTCGACGACGTCGAGCGAGCACCACACGGCGCCGCGCGATCACGACCACGGTCACCGCGGCAGCCAAGAGGAGAAGGCTGACGATCGCCCACCACGGCCACCCGTCGCCGGATGCCTCGGCGGCCGCCTCGGGAGAGGGCGAGGGCGACGGAAGCGCGACCTCGATGTCGGCCACGGCGATGCGGGGGGCTGAGACGTCACCGCGGACGACGAGGTCATAGGTGCCGGGCTGGAGCGGTCCGGGCAGGGCCACGTCTGTCGGGGGGAGCCCGCCGTCGGAAGCGGCGGCGACCGTTGCGAGCACCGTCTGCGTCGGCATCCACCAGATATCGGTCGTCTCGCCGGGACTGAGCGAACCGGCAGGAAGTGAGACGGACACCGTCGGGGTACTGCCGGGTTCGATCGACGCGGGCTCGACCGAGAGCGTCTCGAGCGGTGCGCGCTCGGCGCCTGCGGTCGGCACAACGGGTGCCTCGCGCCAGACCCACGCGTACTCGGGCTGGGTCTGCGGATTCAGGCCCGCATCGTCGTACCTCGCGGCATCCGCGAAGAGAGGATCGGTGAGCCGCAGCACCTCGAGCCCCTCGTACATGTCGCTTGCATACAGGTAGCCGCGATACGGATACACCGACCAGATGCCCGCGGTGAAGTCCATCGAGTAGCCGTAGTCGGGGCGATCGAACCACGTGAGTTCGACGGGCGTCGCCGGGTCGGTGAAGTCCACGACCGAGACGCCGCCCTCGAGCCACGCCTGCGCGATGATGAACCGGTCGGGTACCGGCACCAGACCGCCCGAATGGGCGACGCACTTCTCGAGATCCGACTGGGTGCGCGGCAGCTTGTACGTGCCCGCCTTCGTCAGCCCGCCCGGTTCGATCAGCCACACCGCGTCAGCGCCGCGGTCGGCTCCGAACGCGGGGGAGCAGGTGTTGATGAAGCCGTCGCCGAGCTCGTCCTGGAACACGATGCGCGTCGCCTCGTTGTCGAAGATGCCCGAGTGCCAGAACGCGACCGCAGGATCGCGCACGTGCGCCAGCACTGTGGGCGCGAGCGGGTCGGTGATCGAGAGCACCAGTCCGTCGCCGCGGCACGCGGCCACGGCGAGTGCCTTCGCCGGATAGGCGGTGATGTCGTGACATCCGGTCGTCGAGCGAGTCTCTGCACCGCCCTCCACCCGGTCATCGGGGCCGAATGCGGTCTCGTCGTCGAACAGGTCGAGCTCCCCGGCGATGACCGCGTTCTCAGGCGCAGCGAGAGGGACCTCGATGATCTGGAGCGGGTTGCGCCCGGTGCAATGCAATGACGCGCCGCGACTGTAGGCGTTCATGTACACGAAGACACGCTCGCTGCTCGCAGGATCGGGCACGACCGTGTGGGTGTGGGAGCCGCAGCGGGTACGCACGGCTGCGGCATAGCGAGGCTCACGCGGGTCGCTGATGTCGAAGATGCGCAACCCCTCCCAGTTCTCCACCGTCTCGGGCACGCGGGTCGCCTGGCAGGAATCATCGGACATGGTCTCGTCGATCGACACGAACACGAGGTCGCCGACCGCGCTGACGTCGCCCTGACCGCCCGGACATGAGACGGCGCTCACCAGCTCGGGCTCCACGGGGTTCGCGATGTCCCAGATCGAGAAGCCGGCGAAGTTGCCCTGCACGAGGTAATCGCCGGTGAACGCGAGATCGGAATTGATGAAGTCCGGGTCGTCACCCTGGCGGAACGGGTTGTCGCGGTGCGCCACCCACTCGAGGCCCGGCCCGATCGACGGCTCCCGATCGTCGGGCTGCGCGAGCGCGGGTCCCGCCGCGACGGACCCCGCGGCGCCGGGCTGCGCGGCGGCGGATTGCATGGCTGGCGGAACGAGCAGCGCGACCGTCGCGACGACCACCGCGACCCCGACGGCGGCCGACCGCGCTCGTCGGACGACGCGCTCGGCGGACATGGTCAGTCGGGGCGGTCCTCGTCGTGACGCACGGGGGCGCCGTCGACGAAGGAATCGAACGACGCCCCGTGCAGGAGCTCGATCGGGCGGGGGCCGAGGTTCGCGAACCGCACGAGCTTCTCTTCGACGAACGGCGAAGCGGATGCCGCGAACACCACATTGCCGAGGCCGGCCCCGTTCAGCACCACCGGCGAGGCGAGCGCCACGACCTCGGCATGGATCGACGCCAGTGTCGCGCCGACCTCGCGGCTCATCTCGAGCCCAGCGGTCGCGAGCGTGTTCACGACGACGACCGCATCGGGTGCCAGGAGTTGGCCGACCTCGGTGAAGAACTCGGCCGTCGACATGTGCCGCGGCGCAATACGACCCGAGAAGACGTCCACGATGGCGAGGTCATAGCCTCCGGCCGTGCGCGCAGCACGTTCGACGGCCGCCCGGCCGTCGTCGTACTCGACCGTGAGCTCGACACCGTCGTCGAGCGGCAGCACGTCGAGCACGAACTCGAGCAACTCGCGGTAGAGCTCCACCACGTGTTGGGATGAGCCCGGGCGGGTCGCCGCCACGTAACGCGGGATCGTGAGCGCGCCTGCGCCGAGGTGCAGCACGCGGAGGGGAACGCCCGGCCCGCGGCATCCGTCGATCACGGATGCAACCAGCCGTGCGTACTCGAGTTGCAGGTCGAGTGGGTCAAGCGGATTGACGTGCGATTGCGTCGTTCCCTCGATGACGAGGGAGTACCCGCCGTTCGTTCCACGCTCGGGAAGCAGCCGTGCGCTCACCTGCTCACCGTCGAGTTCGAGTCGGCCGTCGCCCATGGCACCACCCTAGGTTGCGCTGGGGCGCCGGGCCAGAGGACGCGGCCCGAACGAACACTTCGTGACGCAATCGCCGTGCAGGGGCATCCGCCGACCTATGATGTGCGCAGAAGGCATCGGTCGGGAGGGGGGCGCGGTGCAGACGCTCCAGAGGGATCACACTTCGGTCGGCTGGGACGATCGCATCCTCGCCGCGCACACGAGCCCGCACTTCATGCAATCGAGCACGTGGCAGGCGATCCGAGCCGGAAGCGCGTGGACGGTGCGTCAGCGCGACCTCGGTACCGATCGCGACTACCCGGTGCTCGTGTTCGAACGGGACGCGGAGGGGTTCGGCACGCTGCAGCACCTCCCGCGCGTGAGCGGGCTCGCGTCCGACGACGTGGCCGGCCTGACCGAACGCATCCGAGCGGAGCGCGGCACGGCCTTCGCCACGAAGATCGAGGTGTACCAGCGGCGCGACGAGGCGCTCATCGCGGCGTTCGCGACGAACGGCTGGCTCCCGACTCGCGCCTCCCAGTACCGGCACTCCGTCATCGTCGACACCGCGCCCGGCGAGGAGGAGATCCTCGCGGGCATGAAGAAGCGGGCGCGAGCCGAGATCCGGGTCGCCGAACGCAACGGCGTCGTCGTGGGCCCGGCTGAGCTCAGCGACGAGCACCGGCAGCAGATGCTCGAACTCGTACGCGAGACCGAGGAGCGGTCGGGCGCGTTCTTCCGCGGCGCCGAGTACCTCGAGCGCGTCTGGAAGGCCTTCGTCGCCGACGATCGCGGCCGACTCTACTTCGCGTGGTACGAGGACAGGGTCGTGGCCGGCGCGTTCGTCGTGCGCTATGGCGCGAACGCCTGGTACAAGGACGGCGGCTCGCTCCGCGATCAACCGCAGCTCATGGCCTCGCGGCTGCTGCAGTGGGGCATCATCTGCGACCTCGCGGCATCGGGCATCGCGCGCTATGATCTCGGCCACGTTCCACCGCCAGGCGAGCCCGATGCTCCCGGCCAGGGGGTGCTCGTCTTCAAGAGCGCCTTCGCGCGCGACGTGCTCGAATACATGCCGGCATTCCAGCTCTCGCACGAGGATGTCGCGGAGCAGTGGCGGCGCGGTGAGAGCGAGTTCATCGACCGGTACCTCGAGCGGACCGGCGACTACTGGTATTGAGCGATGCGGGGCCACCGCCCGCCGAGAACGCGCTCTCACCACGCGCTACAGTGATCCGGGTGGCAGCGGATGCCGCGAACCGACGACTGGAGCACCACGATGACCACCGGCAACGCCGACTACCGCGACACCGGACTCGCCTTTCCCGATGACTTCGTCTTCGGATCGGCCACTGCGTCGTACCAGATCGAGGGAGCCGTGCACGAAGACGGCCGTGGAGCGTCGATCTGGGACACCTTCAGCCACACGCCTGGCAAGGTCTGGAACGGCGACACCGGCGACCGGGCGTGCGATCACTACCACCGGCTCGAAGCCGACCTCGACCTCATGGCCGAGCTCGGGCTCGAGGCGTACCGGTTCTCGATCTCGTGGCCCCGCATCCAGCCGACCGGCCGCGGACCGGCGAACGAGGCCGGGCTCGCGTTCTACGAGCGCCTCGTCGACGGGCTCATCGCCCGCGGCATCCGGCCCATCGCGACGCTCTACCACTGGGACCTCCCGCAGGCTCTCGAAGACGAGGGCGGCTGGGCGAACCGCTCCACCGCCGAGGCGTTCGCCGAGTATGCCCGGATCATGGGCGAGCGCCTCGGCGACCGAGTCGCCGTCTGGACGACCCTCAACGAGCCGTGGTGCAGCGCCTACCTCGGCTACGGCTCGGGCGCGCACGCCCCAGGGCTGATGGACGGCGCGAAGGCGCTCGCCGCCGTGCATCACCTGAACCTGGCGCACGGGCTCGCGATCGGCGCGCTGCGTGAGGTCGTCACGAACGACCCGGGTTACTCGATCACACTCAACCTGCATGTCATTCGCCCTTCCGGGCCGACCGGCGCCGAGGCGGCCCGCCGCATCGACGGGCTCGCCAACCGCGTGTTCCTCGGCCCCCTGCTCGACGGCGAGTACCCGGCCGACGTGATCGCCGATACCCGTGAGATCACCGACTGGTCGTTCGTCAAGCCGGGCGATACCGAGCTGATCCGCCAGCCGATCGACCTGCTTGGCGTCAACTACTACTCGACCGTCACGGTCGAGATGTGGGACGGCATGTCGCCTCGGACGAACGCCGACGGCCACAAGGACATGGGTGGCACGCCGTGGCCCGGCTCCGAGCACGTCGAGTTCCTCGTGCAGCCGGGGCCGTACACGGCGATGGGCTGGAACATCGATCCCTCAGGGCTCGAAGACCTGCTCGTCGCGCTGCACGAGGCGTATCCGTCGCTGCCGCTCATGGTCACCGAGAACGGCGCCGCCTTCGACGACGTCGTCACCGAGGAGGCCGACGGCCCCGCGGTGCACGACCTCGATCGCATCGACTACCTGCGGCGCCACTTCACGGCTGCGCACCGCGCCATGGCGCGCGGTGTCGACCTGCGCGGATACCAGGTGTGGTCGCTCATGGACAACTTCGAGTGGGGCTACGGCTACTCCAAGCGCTTCGGCATCGTTCGCGTCGACTACGACACGTTCGAGCGCATCCCGAAGGACAGCGCGAAGTGGTACGCCGAGCTCATCCGCACGCGGGCGATCCCGGCCTGAGCGGCGCTATGAAGCGGATGCTGCGGCATCCGCCCCTGAGTCGACCCCGTTGCGCAGCTCCCGCGCGAGGTGCGCCACGACGGCAGTGAGATCGCCGCCCGCTGCCGCGGCGACGCGCAGCTGACGCTGGTAACTCGCGCCGTGATCGAGCGTCTCGCGCACCAGTTGGAGTTCCGCGGCGCAACCCAGGCGATCGGCCACCGGCACGAGGGTCGTCAGCAGGTCGCGCAGGTCGTCGGAGACGAGGCGCTCGGTGCCCGCGACATCCGTGATGATCTCGGCATCCATGCCGTACCTGGCCGCACGCCACTTGTTCTCGCGCACGTACCAGGGCTGCAGCACGGGAAGGGTCTCACCTTGGTCGAGGCGCGTGCTCATCCACTCGACGAGGCACTGCACGAGGGCGGCGATCGCGGCGATCTCGCTCGCGGTCGAGACGCCGTCGCAGACGCGAACCTCCACGGTGCCCCACTTCGGCGAGGGCCGGATGTCCCAACGCACCTCACTGTGGTCCTCGATGACCCCGGTGCGCACGAGATCGTCGACGAACCGCTCGTATGCGGCCCAGTCGGCGACGGGGTAGGGGAGGCCGGCGGTGGGCAGCTGCTGGAACATCAGCGCCCGGTTGGACGCATAGCCGGTCTCGACGCCCGCCCAGAACGGGCTCGAGGCCGAGAGCGCCTGCAGGTGCGGGAGGTAGGCGAGCAGGCCGTCGAGGATAGGGAGGGCCTTGTCGCGCTCCTCGATGCCGACGTGCACGTGGATGCCCCAGATCATCATGTTGCGACCCCACCAGCGGGTGCGGTCGATGAGCTTGTGATAGCGCGGCTTGTCGGTGAGGTGCTGGTCGTACCACTGGCTGAACGGGTGCGAACCGCTGCAGACCAGCTCGTACTCGCCGAGCTCGTCGATCACCGCCCGCACCTCGGCGAGTTGGCCTTCGAGATCGGCGACGGCGCCGGCCACGCGTTCGTGCACGCCGCTCACGAGCTCGACCGTGTTCGTGAGCAGCTCGGACGTGATCGACGGATGCCGCCCGCCCTCACTGCGCGCATCGAGCACCTCGAGCGCGGTGTCGGCGATCGAGGCGAGCTCGCCGGTGCTGCGGTCGACGATGGCGACCTCCCACTCGATGCCGATCGTGGAGCGAGGTGATCGGGCGAATTCGATCTGCATGTCGTGGCCCCTCCCGCCCCGCGATCGCGCCGGTGTCGGCCCATCATGGCACGCACGTCCTGCGATTATCCTTACGACGCGAAATCTGCAAGAATGGTCAGTCGAGTTCTGTAACGCCCGACCCTCTATCCGGCGCACAGAACCTCATTGAGCTTCCGCCGAGTGTGCACCCCACGCTCACGGCTGTCAGTTCGCCCACCTCATAACATTTCAGGAGAATTGTGGCTGTCAAGATCCGTCTCAAGCGCCTCGGCAAGATCCGTGCGCCGTACTACCGCATCGTCGTCGCCGACTCGCGCACCAAGCGCGACGGTCGCGTCATCGAGGAGATCGGCAAGTACCACCCCACCCAGAACCCCTCGTTCATCGAGGTCGACTCCGACCGCGCCCAGTA
>JALYWB010000081.1 GCA_030852935.1 Actinomycetota bacterium
CCGTTCAGGCTCGGTCGAATCCGTCTTGGATGAGCTCTGCGAGTTCTTCGCGATCGTCGAGGGGCAGGAATGCCGATGCCGCGGCGTTGAGCTGGAACGTCTCGAAGTCGTCGAGGTCGTAGCCGAATGCGTCGCCGAGGAGGGCGAGCTCGCGGGTGAGGCTCGTGCCGCTCTGCAGCCGGTTGTCGGTGTTCACCGTCACGCGGAATCCGAGCTGGTACAGCAGGTCGAACGGGTGATCGACCAGCTCGTCGCCCCACGCGGCGATCGCGCCGGTCTGCAGGTTCGAGGAGGGGCTCGTCTCGAGGGCGATCTCACGGTCGCGCACCCACTGGGCGACCGGTCCGAGCGAGACGTAGGTGTTCTCGTCGTCTTGGCGCTCGATCAGCAGGTCTTCGGCGATGCGCACGCCGTGGCCGAGTCGCAGCGCACGGCCGTCGAAGAGGGCGCTGCGGATGGAGTCGAGCCCGTCGGCCTCACCGGCGTGCACCGTCACCGGCAGGTAGCTCGTGGCGAGGTAGTCGAATGCGGTGCGATGCCGGCTCGGCAGGAATCCCGCCTCGGGCCCCGCGATATCGAATCCGACGACGCCGCGATCGCGGTGGCGCACGGCGAGCTCTGCGATCTCGAGTCCGCGGTCGTTGTGACGCATCGCGGTGACGAGCTGGCCCGCACGGATGCCGCGGCCCTGGTGCCGCGCGTCGTCGATGCCCTGCTCGATGCCCGCCTGCACCGCCTCGACGACC
Organism: Actinomycetota bacterium; assembly: GCA_030852935.1. Taxonomy (GTDB): domain Bacteria; phylum Actinomycetota; class Actinomycetes; order Actinomycetales; family Microbacteriaceae; genus Agromyces. The sequence goes on from JALYWB010000081.1 coordinate 747, forward strand.
TCGTCGAGGTTCAGCCCGCGCGCGAGATGCTGCTCGGGCGCCCACCGGATCTCACCGTAGATCACGCCGTCGGCGGCCAGGTCTTGCACGAACTCACGCGCGATACGGGAGAGTCCCGCCCTCGTCTGCATGACCGAGGTCGTGAGATCGAAGGTCTTCAGGTACTCGACGAGCGAGCCCGAGTTCGACTGCTCCGAGAACCACGCAGTGAGCGCGTCGGCGTCGGCGGCCGGAACCTCGAGGCCGAGCTCGTCGGCGAGTTCGAGGAGCGTGGCGGGGCGCAGCCCGCCGTCGAGGTGATCGTGCAGCGAGACCTTCGGGAGGTCTCGGATGTTGGTGCCGTCGCCCTCGATGCGGTACTCCGTCGGAATCGTGTTCACGACTCAACGATAGCGGCGAGCGCGCCGGGAAGTCTCGGCATTCTCGAAGCACCATCGGTCGCGTGATGAGGTACGAGCGCATCGGGACCGAGGCGCATCTCGATGCGCTCGGGGCGCTCGCCACTCGATCACCGAGGGTGGCGTGTCAGCGGCCGATGCGATCGGCGATCAGCGGGCCACCGTCTTCGACGGTGTCGCCGGCGTCGCCGATGCGCCATGCTCCCTCGACCGCCTCCAGCGCTCGGGCGAATCGCGCCGGCTCGTCGGCGTGCAGGGTGAAGAGCGGCTCCCCCGCACGAACTGCGTCACCCGGCTTCGCGTGCAGGTCGATCCCGGCGGCGTGCTGCACGGGGTCCTGCTTGCGGGCCCGGCCCGCACCGAGACGCCAGGCGGCGATACCGAACGGCAGCGCCTCCTGCTTCACGAGCACGCCGTCACGGTCGGCCGTGACGACGTGCTGCTCCTTCGACACCGGCAGCGCCGCGTCGGGGTCGCCGTCCTGCGCACGGATCGCCCGCCGCCACGTGTCCATTGCACGGCCGTCGTCGAGTGCCGCCTCGACATCTGCGTCGCGCACGCCCGCGAGCTCGAGCATCTCGCGGGCGAGTGCCACGGTGAGTTCGCGCACGTCGGCGGGGCCACCGCCGGCGAGCACCTCCACCGATTCGCGCACCTCGTTCGCGTTGCCGATCGTCAGGCCGAGCGGCACGTTCATGTTCGTCAGGAGCGCGGATGTCGCGACGCCGGCATCTTCGCCGAGCTCGACCATCGTGCGCGCGAGCTCGCGCGACCGGTCGATGTCCTGGAGGAACGCCCCCGACCCGAACTTCACGTCGAGCACGAGCGCGCCCGTTCCCTCTGCGATCTTCTTCGACATGATCGACGATGCGATCAGCGGGATCGCCTCGACCGTGCCCGTGATGTCGCGCAACGCGTAGAGCTTCTTGTCGGCCGGCGCCAGCCCCGAGCCGGCGGCGCAGATGACGCCGCCGACGTCGCGCAGTTGGGCGAACATCTCGTCGTTGGTGAGGTCGGCCCGCCAGCCCTGGATGGACTCGAGCTTGTCGAGCGTGCCGCCCGTGTGGCCGAGTCCGCGGCCCGAGAGCTGGGGCACCGCCACCCCGAACGTGGCGACGAGCGGCATCAGCGGCAGCGTGATCTTGTCGCCGACACCGCCGGTGGAGTGCTTGTCGGTCGTCGGCTTGCCGAGACCCGAGAAGTCCATGCGCTCGCCCGATGCGATCATCGCCATGGTGAGGTCGCGGATCTCGCGGCGGGTCATGCCGTTCAGGAATATGGCCATGGTCATGGCCGACATCTGCTCGTCGGCGACGTAGCCGCGAGTGTACGCGTCGACGAGCCAGTCGATCTCGGCCGTTTCGAGTTCGTGGCCATCGCGCTTGGCACGGATCAGGTCGACGGCATCGAACGCCTCGACCGCGCTCACGCGTTCGCCCCGTGGAACTCGGCGAGCTGGCGCGGTCCGAACGCATCGGGCAGCACCTCGTCGATCGTCTTGACGCCCGAGACGGTCTCGAGCAGCATGCCCTCGGCGGAGTGCTCGTAGAGCAACTGCCGGCACCGGCCGCACGGCATGAGCGTCGCGCCGTGTCCATCGACGCACGTGAACGCGACGAGCTTGCCGCCGCCCGACATGACGAGCGCCGAGACGAGCGAACATTCGGCGCACAGCGTGACGCCGTAGGACGCGTTCTCGACGTTGCATCCGCTCACGACTCGGCCGTCATCGACGATGGCGGCCGCGCCCACCGGGAACTCCGAATACGGCACGTACGCCTTGGCCATCGCCTCGCGTGCGCGATCGCGCAACGAGGCCCAGTCGATCGCATCCGTTGCGGTCATGGTGCTCCCCCGTTCGGGATGGTGGTTCGGGATGCCTCGGCCGAGGCATCCGCTCAGGACTTGATATACGGTTTGCCGTCGGCCGCGGGCGGTCTGGACACCCCGACGAAGCCGGCCACCGCGAAGATCGTCACGATGTAAGGCAGCATCAGCATGAACTCGCTCGGCACGGGCGAGCCGATCACCGAGAGCGTGTTCTGCAGGTTCGATGCGAATCCGAAGAGGAGCGCCGCGAGCGTCGCCTTGATCGGATCCCACTGTCCGAAGATGACCGCGGCCAGCGCGATGAACCCGGCACCCGCCGTCATCTCGCGGTTGAACGCGATACCGGATCCGATGGTGAAGAACGTACCGCCGAGGCCCGCGAGCGCACCGGCGAACGCGACATTCCAGAACCGTGTGCGGTTGACGTTGATACCCACGGTGTCTGCGGCTTGGGGGTGCTCGCCCACTGCACGGACTCGCAGGCCCCACCGGGTGTGGAACAGTCCCACGTAGACCAGGGCGACGGCGATGTACATGAGGTACACGACGATCGTGTGCCGGAAGAGCACCGGGCCGATGATCGGGATCTCACTGAGGATCGGAAGGGAGAGCCGTTCGAACCGTGGTGGCGTGTTGAGCGCCGCCGCGTTGGGTGCGAGCACCTGGGAGTAGAAGAAGCTCGTGAGGCCGATCACCAGTACGTTCAGCACCACACCGACGATGATCTGGTCGACGTAGTACTTGATCGAGAACATGGCCAGCACCATGCCGACGAGCAGTCCGGCGACCATCGCGGCGACGAGGCCGGGCCATGGGTTGCCGGTGATCGACGCGACGACGGCCGCGGTGAACGCGCCCGCCAGCAACTGGCCCTCGATCGCGATGTTCACGACACCGGCGCGCTCACCGATCACACCGGCGAGAGAACCGTAGATGAGGGGAACGGCGAGGCTCAGCGAACCGTACAGCAGGCCGATCATCGGCAGGTTCGCGCCGGCACCCGCCCACGTGAGGAAGCCGAACATGAATGCGATCGCGAACACGACGATGAGCCAGAGCGGGATGCGCCGCTCCGAACGCACGAGCAGTACCGAGTAGAGCGTCGCCACCGCGAGCACGGCAACGACGAGCCACAACGTCGACAGGGCGGGTACGACGAGGTCGGGCACCTGGATGGCATCGCTCTCGCGCGACCACCGGTACACCGTCTCGCCGTCTCGCGGGGCGAACACCACGAGGGCGAGGGCGATGAGCGTGAAGGCGGCGAAGGCGATCGGCGCCTTCCAGCTCGTCACGTAGGTCGTCGACAGTGCCCCCGGCTGGGATGCGACGTGCGGCGTCTCCGTCTTCTGCGTCACTTCGCCTTCACCTCCTTCGACGTGCGAGACCGTTTGCGCGGCGCGTTCGGATCGGGCAGCCCGAAGATGGTGCGCACCAGCGGCGGCGCCGCGATGAAGAGCACGATGAGCGACTGCACCACGAGTACGATCTCGATCGGCACGCCCTCGGCCGCCTGCATCGAGAAGCCACCCGCCTTGAACGCGCCGAACAGGATGCCCGCCGCGAAGGTGCCCCACGGCGTCGACCGCCCGAGCAGCGCCACCGTGATCGCGTCGAACCCGATGCCCGCGTCGATACCTGCCGTGAAGCCCGTCGTGACCTGGCCGAGGACCTGGCTCACTCCGGCGAGGCCGAGCAGGGCGCCGGAGATGAGCATCGAGTAGATGTACATGCCCTTGACGTTGATGCCGGCCACCCGGGCGGCGTTCGGATTGATGCCGACGGCACGGAACTTGAACCCGAGGCTCGAACGGCTGAGGATCCACCAGACCAGCACGGTGGCGAGGATCGCGAGCACGAACCCGAAATGCAGGTTGAACGGAGCGGGAAGGGCCGGGAAGATCGCGGTATCCCTCATCGCGGCGGTCTTCGGGTTCGACGAACCCGGTGCCTGCAGCAGTCCTGGCGTGCGCAGCATCCATGACACGAGGTAGAACGCGACGTAATTGAGCATGATCGTGACGATCACCTCGTGGGCGCCGGTGCGAGCCTTGAGCACGCCCGCGATGCCGGCCCAGATCGCGCCGCCGACGAGGCCGCCGACGAGGGCGACCACCATGTGGATGCCCCACGGCAGATCGAAGCCGAAGCCGATCCAGCCGGCCACGGATGCCGCGATGAGCATCTGGCCGCGGCCACCGATGTTGAACATGCCGACCCGGAACGCGAGGGCCACGCCGAGTCCACCGGCGATCAGGGGCGTCGCGAACAGCAACGTCTGCGTGAGGGGCCTGATGCCCGAGAGGAAGTCGTCGCGGCGGAAGTTGTAGATCGACCCCTGGAAGAGTGCGGAGTAGGCGCCGGCCACCGAATCCCAGATGGCGAACAGGGTGTCGCCCGGGCGAGCGAAGAAATAGCCGATCGTCTCCTGCACTCGCTCGTCGGTGAACGCGATCATGACCGCGCCGACGATGAGGGCCAGCAGCACCGAGAGCACCGAGATGACCGCATTGCCCGTGGTGATCTGGGTCAGCATCGTGTGCCACTTCGATGGCGGCGGGGCGTCGCCGCCCCCTCCGGCCGCGGTGGCACCGGGGCCTGCGCCGGTCTTCACCGCGTCGTCGGTGGCGGTCCCGCCCTGGGGTGAGGCGGCGGCCGGCTCCTCGATGGCAACGTCGGCGTCGAGCTCACCCGCACCGGGCGCGTCGCCGTTGGGCTTCTGCGGGTCGCTCATGCGGCGGCTCCTTCGGGGGCGGGTTCTCCGGCCATCATGAGGCCGAGCACGTCGCGCGGCGTGTCGCCGGGCACGATGCCCACGATGCGTCCGCGGTACATCACCATGATCCGGTCGGCGAGCGCCTCGACCTCGTCGAGCTCGGTCGAGACGACGACCACCGGAACCCCGGCGTCTCGAGCGGAGACGATGCGCTTGTGGATGAACTCGATCGAACCGACGTCGACGCCACGCGTGGGCTGCGCCGCCACCAGGAGCCGCAGTTCGCGGCTGAGCTCACGGGCGAGCACGACCTTCTGCTGGTTTCCTCCCGAGAGTTGCCTCACGAGCTCGTCTGCGCCTTGGGCCCGGATATCGAACTCGTCGATCTTGTCTCGCGCGAACTCAGCAAGCACTCCACGCTGCAGATTGCCCATCTTCACGAACGGCGGACTCTCGCTGCGGTCGAGCATGAGGTTCTCTGCGATGGTGAAGTCGCCCACCAGGCCGTCTTCGTTGCGGTCTTCTGGCACGAACCCGACGCCCGACTCGAGGATCTTGCGCACCCCGGCGCCGGTGAGGTCGATGCCATCGAGCGTGATCGACCCGTGCACGCGTGGCTGCAGCCCCAGCAGGGCCTCGGTGAGCTCGGTCTGGCCGTTGCCCTGCACTCCGGCCACGGCCAGGATCTCGCCACGCCGCACCTCGAAGCTCACGTCGTCGATGACGTGGTGGCCGATCGGGTCGACCACGGTGAGCCCCTCGACGGCGAGGGCGACCTCACCGAGCTTCGGCTCGTCCTTCTGCACCGTCAGCTCGACGGCGCGGCCGACCATGAGCGAGGCGAGCTCGGCGTTCGTGGCGGTCGGGGCTGCTTCGCCGACGACCTTGCCGAGCCGGATGACGGTGATGCGATCGGCGACCTCGCGCACCTCACGAAGCTTGTGGGTGATGAACACGATCGACGTGCCCGACTCCTTGAGCTGGCGCATGATGGTCATCAGCTCGTCAGTCTCTTGCGGGGTGAGCACGGCAGTGGGCTCGTCGAAGATGAGCACCCGGGCGTCGCGCGAGAGCGCCTTGATGATCTCGACGCGCTGCTGCACACCGACGGGCAGGTCTTCGATGAGCGCGTCGGGGTCGACGTGGAAGCCGAACCGGGCTGAGATCTCGCGCACCTTCTCGCGCGCCTCAGCGAGGTCGAGCAGTCCCCCGATCTTGGTGTTCTCGTGGCCGAGCATGACATTCTCGGCGACGGTGAACACCGGGATGAGCATGAAGTGCTGGTGCACCATGCCGATGCCGGCGGCCATGGCGTCGCCGGGGCCGGAGAAGTGCTGCACCTCGCCGTCGAGGAGCACCTCGCCCTCATCCGCCTGGTAGAGGCCGTAGAGCACATTCATCAGCGTCGACTTGCCCGCTCCGTTCTCGCCGAGGAGGGCATGGATTTCGCCGGCCTCAACGGTGAGATCGATGTGGTCGTTGGCCACCAGGCTGCCGAATCGCTTCGTGATGCCGCGAAGTTCGAGCTTCATGTCCCCGATCCTAGTGAGCGTGCCGCATCCGTTGACGATGCTGCACGAATGTTGAAGTGGTCGGATGCCGCGCGCTCAACTGCCGCGCCGTGCACACCGTCGCGCATCCCGTACGCCCGATCGGGGAGGCCGGCTCGTGCCGACCTCCCCGATCCATCGCGGTCCCTGAGCGAGGGGCTACTGCGCGAGGTAGGACGTGACCTCGACGTCGCCCGCGATGATCGCGGCCTGCAGGTCGTCGAGCTCGCCCTGAAGCGTGTCGGAGACCTTCGACTCGAAGTCGTGGAACGGCGCGATGCCGACGCCCTCGTTCTCGAGGGTGCCGATGTACGGCTCGGGGTCGAACTCCCCGTTGCCGGCCGCGAGCACCGCCTCGTACGTGGCGACGTCGATCTGCTTGAGGATCGAGGTCAGCATGAGGTCGGCGACCGACGGGTCGGTCTCGGTGAAGTCGGCGTCCACGCCGATCATCGCGATGTCACGGCCTGCCTCGCGGATGGCCGCTGCAGCCGACTGGTAGATCGGACCGCCGACGGGCAGCAGCACGTCGACGTTCTGGTCGATGAGGCTCTGCGCCGTCTGGCGAGCGGCGTCGTTGGCCTCGAAGCCGCCGGTGAAGAGCCCGTCGGTGCCGTCCCAGCCGAGGACCTGGACGCTCTTGCCCTTCTCCGCGACGTAGTGGTCGACGCCCTGCTTGAAGCCGTCCATGAAGATCGACACGGTCGGGAAGTTCATCCCGCCGAAGGTGCCGACGACGTTGGTGGTCGTGAAGTCGGCCGCCGCGTAGCCGGCGAGGAACGCCGCCTCTGCGGTGTTGAAGAGGATCGGCTTGATGTTCTCGGCATCGGTAGTGCCGTCGAAGTCGTTGTCGGCGGCGTCGTCGACGATGACGTACTCGATGTCGGGGTTCGCCGTGGCGGACTCGACGGTGGCCGCGGAGAGCGCGAAGCCGACCGTGACGATCAGGTTGCAGCCCTGGTCGACGAGGCTGGTGAGGTTGGGAGCGTAGTCGGTCTCGGACTGCGACTCGACCGTGACCGGCTCGACGCCGAGTTCGTCGGCCGCCTTGGTGAGACCCTCGAAGGCAAGCTGGTTGAAGGACTTGTCGTCGAAGCCACCTGCATCGGAGACCATGCAGGGAATGAAGTCGAGCTCCTCTCCTCCTGCATCGCCGCCATCGGTCTCTTCGGGCGCTGCTGAGCAACCGGCGAGCAGCAGGGCTGCTGCACCGAACATGGCGAAGCCGCCGAGTGCGGCCTTCCTTCTCGTGACCTTCACTGTGTCCTCCAAAGACTGCGCCCCGACCGTTGCGGGACTCGTGGAGTCACGTTACCGAATGTTGCGCCGCGTGCTCAGGTGGCGGGCACGGCCAGAGGCCAATGGTTATGAAGACGCGACATTCTGCTCATATGAGCACCCGCCGTGCCCCCCGAGCAGGGGTGAGTTCGCTGAGCTCGTCGAAGCGGGCCGCCGGCAGCTCCCTTCGACGGGCTCAGGGAACGAGGTCACGGGGCCGAGGGCGACTCCACCACGATGTCGCCGGCGATGATCGCCTGGCGGAGTCCCTCGATCTCACCATCGAGCGCCGGTGACACGAGGGGCGCGAGGTCGTGGAAGGGCGCGATCTCGACGCCACCGTTCTCGAGCGTGCCGATGTAGGGCTCGCTCGTGAACGTGTCGTCCAGCACCTCGCCGACGATCTGCACCATCGCGTCCTGGGTGCGCTTGAGCACGCTCGTGAGGATGACGGGGCGGAACTCGGGCGAGAGCGTCTCGAAGCCGTCGCTGTCGACCCAGATCACGGAGACCCCGCCGCGCTCGACCGCGGCCGCGGCCGTGCCTTCGCCGACCTGACCAGCGACGGGGAGGATGACATCGGCGCCCTGGTCGATGAACCCCTCGGTGAGCGCCTTGCCCTTGTTGATGTCCTCGAAGTCGCCGGTGAATGCGCCGTCCTGCGCCGCCTTGTCCCAGCCGAGTACCCGCACTGCGGTGGCGTGCACCTCGTTGTACTTGGCCACGCCGTCGACGAAGCCGTCCATGAAGAGGGTCACGGGCGGCTGGTTGCCACCGCCGAAGGTCGCAACGACCCCGGTCTTGGAGACGCCGGCCGCGAGGTAGCCGGCCAGGTAGGCGGCCTGTGCGGTGTCGAAGACCACCGGCTTCACGTTCTCGGCGTCGACGGTCTCGTCGACGATCGCGAAGCTCAGGTCGGGATTCTGGGTGGCCTGCTCGAGCGTCGCGTCGGCGAGCTCGAACCCGACCGTCACGATGAGCTCGCAGCCAGAGCCGACGGCCTGCTCGACGTTCGGTGCGAGGTCGGTCTCACCGGTGGAGACGATCGCCTCGGCCTCGACGTCGAACTCCTCCTGTGCCTGTTGCAGCCCCTCCCAGCTGGACTGGTTGAACGAGCGGTCTTCGAGACCTCCCGAGTTGGTGACCATCCGAACGCACGATTCACCGGCGGCATCGCTTCCACCGCCTTCCGGCGCGGGCGCACAGGCCACAAGGGCAACGGATGCCGCGACGAGCGCCGCCCCATAGCCGAACCATCGACGCACAGACATCCGCTGCCCCGTTCTCTCGAGTGCCCTCAGAGCACGTCGTTCGATCCGCCGAGCCTGAGGGCGTCGACGACCGCCTTGACCCGCTGGGCGTGCTCGCTCGTCGTGACGAGGAGCGCGTCGGGCGTGTCCACCACGACGATATCGTGCACGCC
>JALYWB010000103.1 GCA_030852935.1 Actinomycetota bacterium
GCGAACAGGTCGTCGTCGTGGAAGGTGAGGCCGTACGCACCGAGTTCATCGAGCTTCTCGACGACGTGCACGACATCGAGCGCGTCACGCGTCGGCCCGCCGAACGGGTCGGTGCCGTTGTATCCCACGGTCCAGAGGCCGAAGGAGAACTTGTCGTCACGGGTGGGCACGCTGGCCATGGGATCCGCCTCTCAGCGTCTTCGATGATTTGTTGCGATACTCAACATAAACGCACGAGGGCCAGCGTGCAAGCCCAGAAACGGGCGCTGACCATTTGTTCGCAAATTCGACAAAAGACTTGCGGCTTCCGCCTCGATGTGCCTACAGTGCCGTCGAAGCAATCAATCGAAGCGTTTAGACGATGGGGTCCGGCATGGCGAAGATTCACGAGGTGGCCGAGGCCGCCGGTGTGTCGATCAGTACCGTGTCGTACGCGCTGAGCGGCAAGCGAACGATCTCGGCCGACACCCGTCGCCGTATCGAACGCGCCGTGCGCGAGCTGGACTACCGTCCGAATGCGGGTGCCCGCATGCTCGCCGGGCGCCGCACCAACATCTTCGCGCTTACCGAGCCGTTTCGCGCCGACACCTACGCGCCGGCGCATATGGCATTCGTGCTCGCCACCTCCATCGCCGCTCGCCGCTTCGACTATGACGTGCTGCTGCTCACCGAGGAGGAGGCGTCGGCCGGTATGCGACGCGTCGCGACGAGCGGCCTGGCTGACGCCGTGCTCGTGCTCGACGTCGCACCCGACGACGAACGCGTGGGCCTCGCGCGAAAGCTCCCGATTCCCTCGGTCTTCGTCGGCGTCCCGAACGAGAGCGAAGGGCTCGTGTGCGTCGACCTGGACTTCGAAGCCGCAGTCGGCCTCGCCGTCGATCGCCTGGCCGACGCGGGCCACCGCTCGATCGGCCTGGTCGGGCACCCGGCGTCGGCATACCGCCGATCGAACTTTCCCCCACGTGTCCGGGCCGGGTTCGAACGACGCGTCCGCGAACGGGGACTCGAACCAGCCGTGGAGCTGCCCCAAGAGGGTGGCAGTCGCGGCAGCGGCGCGCAGGCCGCGGCAGGGGCACTCCTCGAACGCGGTGTCACCGCGCTCGTGCTGCACTGCGACGATGCGGCCCATCTCGCCGTGCTCGATGAGCTCGCCGCTCGCGGCCTCGGCGTCCCCGCCGATGTGGCTGTGGTGTCGGTCGGCTCGACGTTCGACACGGGTTCGATGCAGCCACCGCTCGATGTCATCCCGCTCATCCCTCAGGCATCGTGCGACCGCGCCGTCGACCTCGCGCTGCAGCTGCTGTCGGACGCCCCGCCGGAAGCGGGGGTGTACCTCATCGACCCCGAGTATCGGGAGCACGGTTCGGTCGGCCCACCGGGCGCCGCGCGCTGAAGGATCGTCGCCACCGTCACTGAGAGCAATCCCATCCATCCCATTCGCCCATCATCGAAGCGCTTCGATGAACGCACACCGAAGTCCATCGCATCACGTCGGATCATGAACCGCTCCACCCCACCAAGGAGAATGCAATGAAGCACACCAGAACCGTCGGAGCCGTGGCGGCGCTCGCCGCGGCGGCCCTTGTCCTCACCGGATGCAGCGGCGCCGCCGACACCGATGACAACGTCCTCCGCCTCTGGCACTACGAGGGCGCAGACAGCGCCATGGGCATCGCCTGGGCCGAAGCGATCAAGATCTTCGAGGAGGAGACGGGCGCCACCGTCGAGTTCGAGGAGAAGAGCTTCGAACAGATCCGCTCGACCGCGAGCCAGGTGCTCAACTCCGACCAGGCGCCCGACATCCTCGAGTACAACAAGGGCAACGCGACAGCTGGGCTGCTCTCGAGCCAGGGCTTGCTCACGCCGCTCGACGATGCGGTCGAGGAGTACGGCTGGGACGACCAGCTCGCCCCGTCGTTGCAGACGACCGCGCGGTATGACGAGAACGGGGTCATGGGCTCGGGCAGCTGGTACGGCGTGCCCAACTACGGTGAGTTCGTCGAGGTGTACTACAACAAGGATGCGTTCGCCGCCGCGGGCCTCGAGGTGCCCACCACCCTCGCCGAATTCGAAGAGGTGCTCGCGGCATTCGTTCAGCAGGGCGTCACGCCGCTCGCCGAGTCGGCCGCCGAGTATCCCCTCGGTCAGCTCTGGTACCAGCTCGCCCTGACGAAGGCCGATCGGCAGTTCGTCGACGACTACCAGCTGTACGAGAACCCCGTGGACTGGTCGGGCGACGAGATCACGTTCGCCACCGAGACCGTGAAGGACTGGACGGACAAGGGCTACCTCTCGACGGATGCCAGCGGGCTGAAAGCCGAGGATGCCGGGGTGAGCTTCATCAGCGGGGATGCGCCGATCTTCTACTCGGGCAGCTGGTGGTACGGCCGTTTCGTGAACGAGATCACCGACTTCGAGTGGGGCACGTTCCTCTTCCCCGAGGCGGAGCTTTCACCCGGCTCGGCCGGGAACATGTGGGCCGTGCCCGAGCGGGCGGCGAACAAGGAGCTCGCCTACGAGTTCATCGACATCACGATGCGCCCCGAGATCCAAGCGCTCCTCGGCAATAACGGCGGCGTGCCGGTGGCTGCCGATGAGGCCGACATCACCGACGAGAAGAGTGCGGAGCTGATCGCGAACTTCAATGCGCTGACTGAGCGCGACGGCATCGCCTTCTACCCCGACTGGCCCACTGCGACCTTCTACGACGAGCTGAACGCGGGTCTGCAGGAGCTCATCAACGGCAGCAAGTCACCCGCCGACGTGCAGCAGCAGCTCGGTGAGCAGTACCAGGCCGGCGTCGACGACATCGTCGGATGACGCCCCCAGATGCCGCGGGCACGAGTGTGCGCCGCGCCCGCGGCATCCGCCCGACCGGAAGGACCTCCATGTCCATCGCTCCTGACGCGCTCGCGAGGCAAGCGGGCACCGCGCGCACGACGCGTGCCGTGGCGCGGCCACCTTCGAGCCTGATCCCGGGCTCGAGTCGCAACGCCTACTGGCTCTATCTCGTGCCGGGCCTCGCGCTGCTCACGATCATCATCGTGGTGCCGCTGGTCTGGAACATCTATCTGACGTTCACCGACTACCGCGGGATCCGCCCACCAGAGTGGATCGGCCTCGAGAACTGGGTGGAACTCGCCGGCGATGCCGTCTTCTGGACGTCGTTCGGCAACTCCATCGCGATGATCGTTGCGATGGTGGTCGTGCCGACGCTGCTTGGCCTCCTGCTCGCGGCGATGCTCTTCGACCTCATCGGGAAGAAGTTCGGCGGGCGGCTCGCGAGCTTCCTCCGCGCCACCTACTACCTCCCGCAGATCCTCCCCGCCGTCATCGCGGCGATCGTGATCGGCTGGATCCTCCGGCCGCAGAACGGGGCGCTCAACCAGGTGCTCGAGTCGATCGGGCTCGGCGCACTCCAGCACAACTGGCTCGGCAGCCCCGACACCGCACTGGCGAGCATCATGGTGATCATGGTCTGGGTGCAGCTCGGCTACCCGATCGTGATCTTCATGGCCGCGCTGCAGCGGGTGGACCCCGAACTGTACGAGGCGGCAGAGCTCGACGGCGCCAACTGGTTCCAGCGCTTCCGCGCGATCACGGTGGGCATCATCCGCCCCGAGATCTTCGTCGTCACGCTCACCTGCACGATCGCCGCGCTCAAGGTGTTCGGCCCCGTCTACGCGCTGACCGGGGGCGGCCCCGGCACGGCCACGATCGTGCCCGCGTACTACGCGTACAGCGAGTTCTTCCAGTCGCAGCAGGTCGGCTACGGCGCAACGATCGCCACGGCACTCACGATCGTGATCGCCGCCGTCAGCGTCGTATTCATCGTCGTGCAGAACCGCATGGAGCGAAAGGACGAGGAAGTATGAGTGCGCTCCTCGACGAGACGGTGCAACCTCTCGCAGCACCAGGGCGGCGGAGGCGCCCGGCGAGCCGGAGCGCGGGCGCTCGCAAGGGTCGCAGGCCGGGCGATTGGGTCGTGCTCGCCGTCGCGATCGTGCTCGGCTTCTTCATCGCCGTGCCGTTCCTCATGATCCTCATCAACTCATTCAAGTCGCCGGCCGACTACAACACGTCGGGACCGCTCGCCCTGCCGACCTCCATCTACGTCGACGGCATCGTCGCGTTCTGGGAGCGGGTCGACTTCCCCGAGAAGTTCTGGAACAGCGTCTTCATCTCGGGTCTCGTCTCGATCTTCGCCGTCGTGCTCTCGATGCTCAACGCGTTCGCGCTCGGCATCGGGCGGGTCAAGGGCCGCCTCTGGATCGTCGTGCTCATCCTCCTCGCGAACATGCTGCCGCAGGAGGTGTTGCTCTACCCGCTGTACTTCATGTTCAAGGCGGTCGGACTCTACGACAACCAGTGGGCGGTGATCATCATCTTCACGGTCATCCAGTCGGCGTTCGGCACGTACCTGCTCGCCTCGGTCTACAGCACGTTCCCGAAGGAGATGCTCGAGGCGGCGTCACTCGACGGGGCGAGCCGATGGCAGATCCTCTGGCGCGTGGTGTACCCGATCTCGCGACCCACGCTGTCGGTGCTGCTGATCTTCTTCTTCATCTGGACCTGGAACGAGTTCCTGATCCCCCTCACCTTCCTCGTGTCGAATGCGACCCAGACGGTGCCCGTCGCGATCACGGTCCTGCAGGGCGATCGGCTCATGGATGTCACCACGACGAGCGCGTCCGCTCTTCTCGGGCTCATTCCGACCCTCGTGTTCTTCCTCATCTTCCAACGCACCCTGACCCGGGGCATCACCGCAGGAGCAGTCAAGTAACCATGAAGTTCACCGATGGATTCTGGCATGTACGCCCCGGCGTAGAGGCGTTCTATGCGCAGGAGGCGTACGACCTCGCGATCGAGGGCGACGAGCTCGTGGTCGCCGCCCCGACGAAGGTCATCGCCACGCGTGGTGACACCCTCAACCGCCCGATGCTCGCGGTCTCGCTCTCGAGCCCCGCTGAGGGCGTCATCCGCGTCCGGGTCGAGCACCACCGCGGGTCCCGGCGCGACCCCGGGTTCGAGATCGAAACGGATGCCGCTCACCGTCCGGGCCTGCGACTCGACACGGTCGAGGGCATCCTCGACGCGGGTTCGCTGCGTGCGCGAATCGGCCGCGGGGCCCCGTGGAACCTCACGTTCGAGCACGACGGAGGCACCTACACGGCGAGCGGCCACAAGTCGGTGGGATACCTCAAGCTCGCGCCGGATGCCCCGGTCGCAGCCGAACCCACGGGCGTCGCCGGCGTCACGACGACGGGCCTCGCTCCCGCCTCGGCCTACCTCCACACCCAGTTGTCGCTGGGCGTCGGGGAGCTCGTGTACGGCCTCGGCGAACGGTTCGGACCGCTCGTGAAGAACGGCCAGACCGTCGACATCTGGAACACCGATGGGGGCACCTCCAGCGAGCAGGCCTACAAGAACGTGCCGTTCTACCTCACGAACCGCGGGTACGGCGTGCTCGTGAACCATGCCGGGCATGTCTCGTTCGAGGTCGGATCCGAAGCGGTCGAGCAGGTGCAGTTCTCCGTCGCAGGCGAGACGCTCGAGTACTTCGTCATCGCCGGGCCGACACCGGCGGAGGTCCTCGACCGGTACACCCGGCTCACCGGCCGGCCCGCGCTCGTGCCCGAATGGTCGTACGGCCTGTGGCTGTCGACGAGTTTCACGACCGACTACGACGAACAGACGGTGAACGCGTTCATCGATGGAATGGCCGAGCGTGACATCCCGCTCAGTGTCTTCCACTTCGACTGCTTCTGGATGCGGGAGTTCCACTGGACCGACTTCGAATGGGATCCGAGGGTCTTTCCAGACCCCGAGGGCATGCTCGCCCGCCTGCACCAACGTGGGCTGAAGGTGAGCGCCTGGCTGAATCCCTACATCGCGCAGCGGTCGAAGCTGTTCCGAGAGGGCATCGAGGCCGGCTACCTCGTGCGACGAGCCGACGGCACGGTCTGGCAGTGGGACCAGTGGCAGGCCGGCATGGCACTCGTCGACTTCACGAACCCGGATGCCACGGAGTGGTTCCAGGGGCACCTCCGGCGCCTGCTGGACCAGGGCGTCGACGCGATCAAGACCGATTTCGGCGAGCGCATCCCCATCGACGTGGTCTGGCACGACGGCAGCGACCCCGAGGCGATGCACCACCGATACACCGACCTCTACAACCGCGCGGTGTTCGACGTGCTCGAAGACGTGCGCGGTCCGGGCGACGCCGTGCTCTTTGCGCGTTCTGCCACGGCGGGTGGCCAGCAGATGCCGGTGCACTGGGGTGGTGACAACTCCTCCTCCTTCGTGTCGATGGCGGAGAGCCTGCGCGGTGGGCTCTCGCTCGCGCTCAGCGGCTTCGGCTACTGGAGCCATGACATCGGCGGTTTCGAGGGCAACCCCGATCCCGCCGTGTTCAAGCGCTGGCTCGCGTTCGGGCTGCTCTCGAGTCACTCGCGACTGCACGGATCTACGAGCTACCGGGTGCCGTGGGTCTTCGACCGTGGCGACGAGGCGCCCGGTCAGAGCGCGGTCGAGGTCGCGCGCCGATTCGCCAAGCTGAAGCAGTCGCTGCTGCCGTACCTCGTCGCCGCGGGTGAGGAGGCGCACCGTACCGGGCGCCCGATCATGCGCCCGATGCAGCTCGAATTCCCCGACGATCCGGCGGTCGCCTATCTCGATCGACAGTACCTCCTCGGTCCGAGCCTGCTCGTCGCTCCGGTGTTCAGCGCCGACGGCGAGGTCGAGTACTACCTGCCGGCGGGCCGCTGGACGAACTTCTTCACCAGGGAGGTCGTCGATGGGGGCGGATGGCGGCGCGAGGTGCACGGCTTCGACACCGTGCCGCTGTGGGTGCGCGAGGGGGCCGATCTCGGGACCGCCGCCGACGGAATGTTCTGACCGACAAGTTTCGCCATTACGATCGAAACATGGAGACGGATGCCGCTGCCGAACGCGTGACGCTCTCGTTGGTCGCCGCCGAGGCAGGTGTCTCGCTCTCGACGATCTCGAAGGTACTCAACGGCCGGGCGGATGTCTCGGCCGCAACCCGCGCGCGGGTCGAAGACCTCCTGCACGAGCGCGGCTACGAGCGCCGGGGCGCGCGAACGCCCCGGAACGGCGAGTTCATCGAACTCGTCTTCCACGAGCTCGAGAGCATCTGGTCGATGGAGCTCATCGGCGGCGTCGAAGAGGTGGCGAAGGAGCATGGGCTCAGCGTCGTGCTGACCGTGAGCGGAAGTCGGCACGCGCCGGCGCCCGACTGGATCGAGGGCGTCATGCGTCGCCGCCCGGTGGGCGTGGTGCTCGTCTTCTCTGATCTCGCTCCCGAATATCGTGAGCGGCTGCGGTCACGGGCGATCCCCTTCGTGATCGTCGACCCCGCCGGAGATCCGTCGCCCGATGCGCCCTCGGTGGGGTCAGCGAACTGGTCGGGCGGGCTCCTCGCCACGAGGCACCTCATCGAGCTCGGGCACCGTCGAATCGCTGCCATCACCGGCCCCGAAGACATGATGTGCTCACTGGCGCGGGTCGACGGCTATCGCTCGGCGATGAACTCCGCGAGCCTCGAGATACGACCCGAGTGGATCCGGTTCGGCGACTTCCACGTCACGGGCGGTCGCGACCGTGCCACCGAGCTGCTTGCGCTGCCCGAGCCGCCGACGGCGATCTTCGCGGGCAGCGACCTCCAGGCACTCGGCGCGCTCGATGCGGTGCGCGCGGCCGGGCTGCGCATTCCGCACGACATCTCGATCGTCGGCTACGACGACATCCCGCTCGCGCGGTGGGTGACGCCGCGCCTGACGACGGTGCACCAGCCGCTCAAGCGGATGGGAGCGGAGGCCGCGAGGCTCGCGATCCGGCTGAGCGAAGAGGGGATGAGCACGACTCCGCGGATGGATCTCGCCACGAACCTCGTGGTGCGCGAGAGCACGTCGCCCCCTGCGCACGCCGCCTGACGCACAGCGGCCGCCGCGCGCCACCCGCGCTACTGCGTGCCCGCGCACCCGAGCCCGCCCGCTCGCGCGGGCTCGCGCGTTCTGGAGGTGCTTTCGCGACACGGAAGCGCCTCTGAAGCCGTCTCGGTGTCGGAAATGCACCCCCGGAACGCTTCGGCGCGTGGCGCGCGCGGCGCACGTGGCGCGGGGGGTGCGGGAAGGGCTCAGCTGAGTTCGAACGTGGGGTGGAGTGCGCGCGTGTGGTCGACCACGCGCGTGGCGCCGACGAGCGTGACGCGGTGCACGAGCGGGATGTCGCCGCTCGATCGGCCGAATCCGAATTCGATCACACCCGGCTCGACGATGCGCGAGCCCGTCCGTGACGTGAACGAGGTCAGGTCGGCGGGCACCCGAACCCGAACTCGGGTCTCGGCGCCGGGTTCGAGCTCGAGCCGCACGAAGCCGATGAGCCGCTGTACGGGCCGTACCACCGAGGCCACCGGGTCGTGCAGGTAGAGCTGCACGACCTCGGCGCCGCGGCGCTCGCCGGTGTTCCGCACGCGGATCGACAGGGACACGGTGCCGTCGACCGCAGCTTCGGGGCCATCGCCCTGCAGGTCGTCCCACTCGAAGCTCGCGTACCCGAGGCCATGGCCGAACGGGAATGCCGGCGTCGGGTCGACGTTCGACACGCCGTTCGCCCGCGCGAGCGGCGCCGCGAGGTACGTCGTCGGCTGCGAACCCGGCGTGGCCGGAATCGACACGGGCAGGCGCCCGCTGGGGTTCACGCGCCCGCTCAGGATGCCGGCGATGGCGGGGCCTCCCTCCTCGCCGGCGAAGAATGCCTGCACGATCGCCGCCGCGTCCGTCGCGGCGCCACGGAGCGCATAGGGGCGCCCGGTGAGCAGCGTGACGACGGTCGGCGTTCCGGTGGCGAGCACCGCGTCGACGAGCGGCTGCTGCGCGCCCGGAAGCGTGAGCGACTCCACGTCGCAGCCCTCGCCGCTCGTGCCACGGCCGAAGAGCCCCGCCCGATCGCCGAGGGCGAGGATCACGACGTCGGCGGATGCCGCGAGCGCCGCGGCATCCGCGATGCCATCGGTCTCGCCGCCGTCGACTGACGTGCCCTTCGCATACCGGATGTCGCTGCCGGGGAACTCGGCACGCAGCGCCTCGAGCACCGTGGGGATCTCGATGCCCATCGCCACGCCCGGGTGCTGCGTCACCACGTGCGCGGGGAAGGAGTAGCAGCCGAGCATGGCGTAGGGGTCGTCGGCGTTCGGGCCGATCACCGCGATGGTGCGGGGCGCGGCAAGCGGGAGCGTGCCGTCGTTGCGCACGAGCACGACGGCCTGCTCGGCGAGCCGGGCGGCGAGCGCGCGGTTCTCGGCCGGGTCGAGGTCGATCGTGCCGCGCAACGCGTCGGGCTGCGAGAGGTCGGTGCCGGCGAGTGCGAGCGGCACGGGCGACCAGTCGGCGTCGAGCAGGCCGAGCTCGGCCTTCTGCCGCAGCACCCGGCGAAGCGCCGTGTCGACGAGCGACTCGTCGACGATGCCCTCCTCGACAGCGCGGCGCAGCGGCTCGCCGAAGGTCTTCACGGTCGGCAGCTCGACGTCGATGCCCGCCTCGAGGGCCGCGGCCGCGGCATCCGCCCACGTGTCGGCCGTGCCGTGCAGGAGCTTCAGGAATGCGATCGTGAAGTAGTCGGCGACCACCGTGCCGTTGAAGCCCCAGGTCTCGCGCAGCAGTTCGGTGAGCAGGCTGCGATCGGCCGCCGATGGCACGCCGTCGAGGTCGGTGTACGCGTTCATCACGCTGCGGGCGCCGCCCTCGCGCACCGCCATCTCGAACGGCGGCAGCAGCACGTCGG
>JALYWB010000174.1 GCA_030852935.1 Actinomycetota bacterium
CTGCAGGACCGCGGCGACGTACGAGTCGTAGTCGAGCATCGCCGGGATGCCGGTCACGACGTTCACGAGCCCGTAGATCAGCAGCGCGATCGTCGCGACGCGATCCGCGAAACGGCCCCGGCGCATACCGGCTCCGGCCGTCGGGCGTGCCGACGGATCGGCGGGGGCGGCGCCGCCCAGGGCGTCCGGATCCTGGCCGGTCTCGAGCAGGCGGGTCATGTCGGGCTGGCGGATGCGCGCCCGCTGCTCCTCCGGAGTGGCGTACTCGCCGTACTGCGGTCGCGGCCGCTCCCCGTCGGGATCGTGCGCAGGGCGCTCGACCGGATCCGTCATGCGCCCGTACGGCCGCCCAGGGCCCGCTCGTCGCGGCGGCCCGCGGCATCCTGTCGCAGTTCCTTCGGCAACGAGAACATCAGGTCTTCCTCTGCCGTCTTGACCTCCGACACCTCGCCATAGCCCGCATCCGCGAGCGCCTCGAGCAGCTCCTTCACGAGCTCTTCGGGCACGGACGCACCGCTCGTTACCCCGACCGTGGCGACGCCGTCGAGCCACTCCTGCTTGACTTCGCTCGCGTAGTCGACCCGATAGGCGGCCTTGGCGCCGTACTCGAGTGCGACCTCGACGAGGCGCACGCTGTTCGAGCTGTTCGCCGAACCGACGACGATGACGAGGTCGGCGTCCTGCGCGACCTTCTTGATGGCGACCTGGCGGTTCTGGGTGGCGTAGCAGATGTCGTCGGAGGGCGGGTCCGCGAGCTTCGGGAACTTCTCGCGCAGGCGCCGCACGGTCTCCATCGTCTCGTCGACCGAGAGCGTGGTCTGCGACAGCCACACGACCTTCTCGGGGTCGCGCACCTCGATGTTCGCGACATCATCGGGGCTGTTCACGAGGGTGACGTGGTCGGGTGCCTCGCCCGCGGTGCCCTCGACCTCTTCGTGGCCCTCGTGGCCGATGAGCAGGATCTCGTAATCGTCGCGGGCGAACCGCACGGCCTCGCGGTGCACCTTCGTGACGAGGGGGCAGGTCGCGTCGATCGCGTGCAGTCCGCGTTCGGATGCGGCGTTCACGACGGCCGGGGAGACGCCATGTGCACTGAAGACGATGTGGGCGCCCTCCGGCACCTCGTCGACCTCATCGACGAAGATCGCGCCCTGCTGCTCGAGCTGGGTCACGACGTGGATGTTGTGCACGATCTGCTTGCGCACGTACACGGGGGCGCCATAGTGCTCGAGGGCCTTCTCGACGGCGATCACGGCACGGTCGACGCCGGCGCAGTAGCCACGGGGCGCAGCGAGCAGCACCCGTTTGTGTCCGGGGACGGGGATATCCTTGAGCCGGCCGCGCACGCCCGGCACACGTGGCATCCCGAGGCCGATTCGAGGGGTTTCCGTGGTACTTGTCACGGTGTCCATCCTACGCAGGCGATGCTGGACGAACGGCTTGAGCGAGCACCCTGGGAAGTGGCAAGAGAGCGGGAGAGAGATTCGATGACGGATGCACCGGCGACGCGTGAGGCCCCGTGGCCGGTTGCGCTCCTCTCTACCAAGCTGAAGGAGTACCTCGACCGTCTCGGCACCGTCTGGGTCGAGGGCGAACTCACGCAGTGGGGAGTTTCGGGCGGCAACGTCTACGGCAAGCTGAAAGACCTCGAGGCCGACGCGACGATCTCGATCACGATGTGGTCGTCGGTGCGGGCGCGCCTCTCCGAGCAGTTCAAGCAGGGCGATCACGTCATCGCACTGCTGAAGCCCAGCTGGTGGGTCAAGGGCGGTTCGCTGTCGATGCAGGTGTACGACCTGAAGCACGTGGGCCTCGGCGATCTGCTCGAGCGACTCGAACGGCTGCGAGCGCAACTGGCCGCAGAGGGTCTCTTCGATCGCGACCGCAAGCGGCGGCTCCCGTTCCTCCCGGGAGTCATCGGCCTCGTCACCGGACGCGACAGCGATGCCGAGCGCGACGTGACGCGCAACGCCCAGTTGCGCTGGCCGAGTGTGCAGTTCCGCATCGCATACGCCGCCGTGCAGGGCGATCGCACTGCTGGCGAGGTGGTGTCGGCGATCCGGCGGCTCGACGCCGACCCCGAGGTCGACGTCATCATCGTCGCGCGGGGCGGCGGCGACTTCCAGAACCTGCTGGGTTTCAGCGACGAGCGGGTGGTGCGAGCGGCGGCCGCGGCATCGACTCCCATCGTGTCGGCCATCGGCCACGAGGCCGATCGGCCGCTCCTCGACGAGGTCGCCGACCTGCGCGCCTCCACCCCCACGGATGCCGCGAAGCGCGTCGTTCCCGATGTCGCCGAAGAACTCATGCGCGTCGAGCAGGCCCGCGCGCGGCTCGGCATGCGCCTCGCCTCGATGCTCACCCGCGAGATCGACCGCATCGGCCACCTGCGCGCCCGCCCAGCCCTCGCCGACTCAGGGTGGATCATCGACCGACGCGCCGAGGAGCTCACGCGTTGGGTTGCCCGCGGCACCGAGCTCGTCGAGCGTTGCGTCGAACGGCAGACCGACCGGGTCGGTGAGTTGCGCGGCCACCTGCGCGCGCTCTCACCGCAGGCCACGCTCGACCGGGGATATGCGATCGTGCAGGGCTCCGAAGGGCACGTGCTCCGATCGCCCGACGGCGCACCAGAGGGAACACGGATGACACTCACGCTGGCCGGTGGCCGGCTGGGTGCCCTCTCGACCGGGCGTGACTCGACCGGGCGTGACTCGACCGGGCACGACTCGACCGGGCACGACTCGACCCGGCACGACTCGACCGTCGGCGGCGCCGAATAGAATGGGATCCATGCCCCCCACCACGGATGTCGCCGCGCTCAGCTATGAGCAGGCGCGCGACGAACTCGTGCAGGTCGTCTCCGAACTCGAGCAGGGCTCCGCGACGCTCGAGCAGTCGCTGGCGCTGTGGGAGCGCGGCGAGGCGCTCGCCGCCCGCTGCGAAGAGTGGTTGCTCGGCGCGAAGGCGCGCCTCGACGCCGCGCGCGCGGGTTCGGCACGCGGCCCAGGTGCGACCACCGGTGCTTCCGCGGCATCCGGTGCGGCCGCGGCATCCGGCACTTCCGCCGGGGCATCCGGAGCATCCGACGATCCCGGAATGCCCTGATGGCCGAGCGCACGCCCCGCGTCGTGGCCGAGCTCGGGCGGCCAGAGACTCCCGAAGAGACTGCGGCCCGCCAAGCCCAGAACTCGCGCCTGCATCGCCAGCGCCAGACCACCCTGAATCTCGTGCTCGCACTCGGCGCCAGCCTGCTGCTCGTCCTCGTGATCGTGCTGCTGGTGCCGCGCGCCGACACGGCGATCGACCGCGATGTCGACGTGGCTTCCGTCGCCGAACAGGCGCAGATTGCAGGCGACGACCCGCTCGCCGTTCCCGAGCTTCCCGATGGCTGGCGCGCGAACGCCGCCGAGCTGCGCACGTCGAGCGTCGACGGCGTCTCGGCCTGGTACGTCGGCTACCTCACTCCCGGCGATGAGTACATCGGCATGTACCAGGGCCTCGACGCGAACCCCACGTGGGTTGCCGCCCTCCTCGCCCGAACGCCGGCCAGCAGCACCACCACGATCGACGGCGTCGAGTGGACGGTCTACGACAACCGCGAATCCGACGACGACGTGGGCAACGCACGGTACGGCCTCACCACAGAGGCGGGCGGCAGCACCTTCGTGCTGCTCGGCACCGCGACTCCCGAGGAGTTCGCGACGCTGGCATCGGCGCTCGTTCCCAACATCGACGCACAGCAGTGAGTCGACGAGCCCACGCTTCACCGAAGATGACGCATCCACCCCGAGAGGAACCGCCTGTGAGCGAGCAGCCGACCGAACGCCCCTCGACCCCTGCCGCCACCTGGCGTGAGCTTCGACGGGGCAACGAGCGGTTCGTCGCAGGAGCGCCGCTGCATCCGCGTCAAGACGTCGAGCGGCGGGCATCGCTCACGAACACCCAGCGACCGCTCGTCACGATCTTCGGGTGCAGCGACTCCCGCCTTGCGGCCGAGATCATCTTCGATGTGGGTCTCGGCGACGCGTTCGTGGTACGCAACGCCGGTCAGGTGGTCACGCCATCTGCGGTCGGTTCCCTCGAGTACGCGGTGGGCTTGCTGCAGGTGCCGCTCATCATCGTGCTCGCCCACGACGGGTGCGGCGCGGTTCGCGCGGCCATCGACTCGCAGGGCGCCGACGCCGTGTCGCTTCCGCCCTACATCGCCGGCCTGGTGGAGAAGATCGTACCGGCGGTGCGCAAGGTCGCCGGCGGTGCCGCAGATGCCGCCGTCGAACCCGATCATGTCGACGCCGGCTTCGTCGGCCGGGAGCATCTTCGCAACACCGTCACCGAACTGGTGGAGTCGTCAGAGATGATCAGCGACGCGATCGCAGCGGGTACGCTGGCTATCGTCGGTGCGAATTACCGCCTCTTCGAGGGGCGCGTCGAGACCGACATCGTCGTCGGCAGCGTCTGACCGACGACGACCGCCGCACGAACGGCCTCGGCCGACTCTCCGGCATCGAACATCGGACATCGAAAGGGATCACACCGTGGTGGACAACGCCGACGACTATCGCATCGAGCACGACACGATGGGCGAGGTCCGAGTGCCGGCGGCGGCGCTCTACCGTGCACAGACGCAGCGCGCCGTCGACAACTTCCCGATCTCGGGCTCCGGGCTCGAACTGCAGCAACTTCAGGCGCTCGCCCGCATCAAGAAGGCCGCAGCGCAGGCGAACGCCCGACTCGGCGTGCTCGACACCGAGATCGCGAAGGCCATCGAGGCTGCGGCCGACGAGGTCATCGCGGGCCGTCACGACGCAGTGACGCACTTCCCGGTCGACGTCTACCAGACGGGTTCGGGCACCTCGTCGAACATGAACATGAACGAGGTCCTCGCGACGCTCGCGACCGAGAAGCTCGGGGCACCAGTGCACCCGAACGATCACGTGAACGCATCGCAGTCCTCGAACGACGTGTTCCCCACCTCGGTGCACATCGCCGTGACCCAGGCCCTCATCGACGATCTCATCCCGGCGCTCGACCACCTCGCAGTCGCACTCGAAGCGAAGGCGGAGCTCTGGAAGGACGTGGTCAAGGCGGGGCGCACCCATCTGATGGATGCCACGCCCGTCACCCTCGGCCAGGAGTTCGGCGGCTACGCCCGTCAGGTGCGGCTCGGCATCGAGCGCGTGCAGTCGGCACTCCCCCGCGTGGCCGAGGTCCCGCTCGGCGGCACGGCTGTCGGCACGGGCATCAACACCCCCGCCGGCTTCCCACAGCTGGTCATCCAGATCCTCCAGCAGGAGACCGAGCTGCCGATCACCGAGGCGGTCGATCACTTCGAGGCGCAGGCGAACCGTGACGGCCTCGTCGATGCATCCGGTGCTCTTCGCACCATCGCGGTCAGCCTCACCAAGATCGCCAACGACCTGCGCTGGATGGGTTCTGGCCCGAACACCGGCCTCGGCGAACTGCGCATCCCCGACCTGCAGCCGGGCTCGTCGATCATGCCGGGCAAGGTGAACCCCGTCATTCCCGAGGCCGTGCTCATGGTGTGCGCCCGGGTCATCGGCAACGACGCCACGGTCGCGTGGGGCGGGGCATCCGGAGCTTTCGAACTCAACGTGCAGATCCCCGTGATGGGGACAGCGCTGCTCGAGTCGATCCGGCTGCTCTCGAACTCGGTGCGTGCGCTCGCCGACAAGACCGTCGACGGTCTCGAGGCCAACGTCGAGCGCGCCGGCGAGCTCGCCGGGATGTCGCCCTCCATCGTCACCCCGCTCAACAAGTTGATCGGCTACGAGGCCGCCGCGAAGATCGCGAAGCACTCGGTCGCGCAGGGCATCACCGTGCGCGAGGCCGTGATCGAGCTCGGGTACGTCGAGCGTGGCGAGCTCACCGAGCAGCAGCTCGACACGGCGCTCGACCTCCTCTCGATGACGCGCCCGCCGCAGGCCTGACCCTCGGCATCCCTCGCCAAGCGCGGGATTTGCAGGACATTCTGGGCTTCGTAGGACACACGCGAGGGTGCGCGTCCTACGAATCCCGGATCGTCCTTCAAACGCGGCCGGCGCCCCCAGCCAGTGGCCGATGTCGAGCGCGGAGTGTCAGCGCAGCCGCCGGTAGCGGTGCTGCTTCACGCGCTCGCCGACGACCCGCCACGGGTGGGGCTGCGACGCCTCGAGCTCGTCGTACAGCTCGGGTTCGACGTCGAAGTACTCGTAGATCGAGCCCGACTCGAACTCGATCGTGAGCACTCGATGCTCGGCGTCGTACGACGCGCCGTTCAACGCCTCGGACGCGATGCGTGAAACCCTCATATGCCGAGGCAATCACGCACGCGGCCGCGGCGGAAGCCCCTTGCGCGCGCCGCGGACTCCACCCGCTGTTCCGCGTCAATCCGTTGCGCCACGACCTTCTGCCGGATGACGTGCGCTTCCAAGGGCCGTCACCCGGCGAAGGGTCATGAGAGCGAACCGCGGCGGCCTCTGCGGCTCGCCACGCCACTGGCTCAGGTCAACTCTGCACCGTCGAGCATCTCCGACACGAGCGCCGCGATCGCCGAGCGCTCGCTTCGCGTGAGCGTGACGTGAGCGAAGAGCGGATGCCCCTTCAGCGTCTCGATCACGCTCGCGACGCCGTCGTGGCGACCCACCCGTAGGTTGTCGCGCTGGGCCACGTCGTGGGTGAGCACCACGCGCGAGTTCTGCCCGATGCGGCTGAGCACCGTGAGCAGCACGTTGCGCTCCAGCGACTGCGCTTCGTCGACGATCACGAAGGCATCGTGGAGGGACCGGCCCCGGATGTGCGTGAGGGGCAGTACCTCGAGGATGCCGCGGTCGATGACCTCTTCGAGCACGTTGTCGGACACGACCGAGCCGAGGGTGTCGAACACGGCCTGACCCCAGGGATTCATCTTCTCCCCCTGATCGCCGGGCAGGTAACCGAGTTCCTGCCCGCCGACCGCGTAGAGCGGGCGGAACACCATGATCTTCTTGTGCTGCTGCCGCTCGAGCACCATCTCGAGCCCTGCGCACAGCGCAAGCGCCGACTTGCCGGTGCCTGCGCGACCGCCGAGCGAGAGGATGCCGACTTCGGGGTCGAGCAGCAGGTCGATCGCGAGCCGCTGCTCGGCCGATCGGCCATGCACGCCGAACACCTCGCGGTCGCCGCGCACGAGCTTCACCTCGCGGTCACCCACGACCCGCCCGAGGGCCGAGCCACGCTCGGAGTGGATGACGAGCCCGGTGTTCACCGGCATCCCCTCGACGTCGACGGTGGTCATCTGCTCGTGCTCGTAGAGCTTCGCCATGTCATTCGATCCGAGCGAGAGCTCGGCCATCCCGGTCCAGCCCGAGTCGAGCGCGAGCTCGGCGCGGTACTCCTGGGCGTCGAGGCCGATCGAGGCGGCCTTCACTCGAAGCGGCAGGTCCTTGGAGACGACCGTGACGGCGACGCCGTCGTTCGCGAGGTTCGCGGCACACGCGAGGATGCGCGAGTCGTTGTCGCCGAGCTGCAGCCCGCTCGGCAGCACCGACGGGCTCGAGTGATTCAGCTCGACGCGCAGCGATCCGCCCTCGCCGACCGGAATGGGAAAATCGAGCCGCTCGTGCTCGATGCGCAATTCGTCGAGGATCCGCAGCGACTGCCTCGCGAAGTACCCGATCTCGGGGTCATTCCGCTTGGCCTCCAGCTCGGTGATGACGACGACCGGAAGAACCACCGCGTGCTCGGCGAAGCGGAACAGTGCCCGGGGATCCGAGAGGAGCACCGAGGTGTCGAGCACGTACGTCCGCTCGGACTGCGCGACGCGCGCCGGCACCGTCGTCTCGGCTCCGGCGCCGGGCTTCGCCGCAGCGCCTCCCGCGACTCGACC
The DNA here is from genome assembly GCA_030852935.1 of Actinomycetota bacterium. GTDB lineage: Bacteria > Actinomycetota > Actinomycetes > Actinomycetales > Microbacteriaceae > Agromyces. Next base: position 7,865 of record JALYWB010000174.1, read on the forward strand.
GTCGGACTTGGAGGTTTCGAGTGAAGCCACGACCGCTCCCGCCCCGAGCATTCCGCTCGGCTCTCGCGCCGGCCGGCGAATCCTCCTACGAGCGGTTCACGAGCCGACTCGATCAGGCACCTTGCCCGATGCCTCGACGGTACGTCGGCAATCGCGAATCGTCGCCAACGACACGCGGCGCGTCATCCGTCATTCACCCGATCGGGGGATGCCGCCGGCCAACGTCAGTACGCCGCGGCCGTGTTGTACGACACGAACGCGGCGCGCAGCATCTCGAGGGTCTCCTCGCTCGCGGCCGCGTGCACACTGAGGCGCACCCGGCCCTGCCGCGTGGTCGCCGTCACGCCGTGATTGTGCAGCGACGCCGTGAGGATGGTGACCTGCTCCGACGGCGGTTCGAGCACGACGATCCCGGCGCGCTCCTGTTCGTCGCGCGAGGAGATCACGGCGATCGCGAACTCGTCGGCGAGCTCGATGACCTGACTCACGCGTTCGGCCATCCCCGCGTTGATGGCGGCCACCCCGACGGCCGCGATCTCCTCGAGCGCGGCCGCGAGACGCGCCTCGGCGATCGGGTCGGGATTGGACACCCGGTACGCGCGTGCGTCGGGTGCGGGCGGCGGCACCGTCTCCCACGGTTCGGTCTCCTCGGTTCCCGTGAACCCCGAGAACACGGGCGTGAGGCGTTCCAGTGCGCGAGGCGACAGCGCCATGATGCCGGTGCCCCATCCGGCACGACACCACTTCTGGCCACCCGAGAGCACGACGTCAGCCGCCTCCCACGGCGCGTCGACGACGCCGAATCCCTGGATTGCGTCGACGATGAGCAGCCGGTCGCCGATGACCTGCCGGATGCCCTCGATGTCGCAGAGATACCCGCTGCGCGAATCGACGAGGCTCACCGCGACCGCCGCGACGTTCGACTCGAGCTGCTCGCGGATCTGCCCCGGCGTGACCTTGCCGTGATCGGTCTCGAGCCAGACCGGCTGCACCGCATGCAGCGCCTGCTGCGCACGCACGGCGGCGATCGGCAGGCTCGGGAACTCCCCGACAGAGAGCAGTACGCTTCCGGTGAGTCCGAACATCGCATGCATGATGCCCTGCGTCGTGTTCGGCTGGAAGACGATCGCGTCGGTCGGGAATCCGGTGAGGGCGGATGCCGCGGCGCGCACCCGCTCGTCCTGCTGACCGAACACGTCGATGCTGCCGTGGCGGGCGCGCTCGAGCACCTGGGTGAGGGCACGGCTCTCGTCGGCCGCCGCCGTCGAGATCGGCCCGAATCTTGCGTAGTCGAGGTAGCCCGGCTCCTCGGCGAACCCGGCGGTGAATGCGTCGATGCTCACGTACGCCCCCTTCTCCGAGCCACATCATGACAGAGCGCGGGCGTGTCCGCGCTCACCCGCCGAACCGCCGATGCCGCTTCGCGTAGTCGCGAAGCGCCCGCAGGAAGTCCACCTGACGCAGATCGGGGCCGAGCGCCTCGACGAAGTAGAACTCGCTGTGGGCCGCCTGCCAGAGCATGAAGTCACTCAGTCGCTGCTCGCCAGAGGTGCGGATCACGAGATCGGGATCGGGCTGTCCGCCGGTGTAGAGGTGCTCGCCGATGAGGTCGGGCGTCAGTCGTTCTGCGAGGTCTTCGAGGCTGCGTCCCTCAGCGTGGTGCGCCGCCACGATCGACCGCATCGCGTCGGTGATCTCCTTGCGCCCGCCGTAGCCCACGGCGAGGTTGACGTGCAGGCCGCGCTTGTCGGCGGTGCGCTGTTCGGCGGCGTCGAGTGCCGCGATGAGCGGGGCCGGGAGCCCGGCATCCGAACCGACGTGCTGCACGCACCAGTCGCGGTAGTGCGAGAGCTCCTCGGCGAGCTCCGCGATGATCTCGATGAGGTCTGCAAGCTCTGAGCTCGGCCGATTGCCGAGATTGTCACTCGAGAGCAGGTAGAGCGTGACGACCTTGATGCCGAGGTCGTCGCACCACTCCAGGAACTCGCGCATCTTGGCCGCGCCCGCCCGGTGACCGTGGGCGGCGCTGTCATAGCCGAGCTGCCGCGCCCACCGTCGGTTTCCGTCGATGATCATCGCGACGTGCCGCGGCAGCGCCTCGGGTACGAGGCCACGCCGAAGCCGGCGCTGGTAGAGGCGGTAGAGGATGCCGCGACCGATCGGCTCATCGCTCTTCTGCACGGCACTACGCTACCCCTCCGGGACGCCGCCCACTCACAGCCGAAGGTGATCGATCACGCCCTACGCTGTGACCATGAGCCAGAAGCGACGCCGCGGATCCACTGACTTCGAGGACGAGATGTCCCGCCCGGTCGCCCCGGAGGATACTGCGGATGCCTCGGTCGCGCGCCCTGAGCACGGACCCGATCTGCCCAGCATTCCGTTGCTCGACGATTCGCTCACCCACACGGAAGACGTCAAGCCCACCTGGCGTGGCTGGATCCACGCCGGCACGTTCCCGGTCACCATCGTGGCCGGCGTCGTGCTCATCGTGCTCGCCGAAGGGGCACCGGCGAAGTGGGCGTCGGCCGTGTTCACGCTCACGTCGATGCTCCTGTTCGGCAATTCAGCGCTCTACCACCGCTTCGACTGGAATCCGCGCACGAAGGTGATGTTGAAGCGCATCGACCACGCCAACATCTTCCTGTTGATCGCGGGCACCTACACGCCGCTCGCGATCCTCGCCCTGCCGCCCGACAAGGGCTGGCTCCTGCTCGGCATCGTCTGGGGCGGCGCGCTTCTCGGCATCGGCTTCCGGGTGTTCTGGATCCACGCGCCGCGCTGGCTGTACGTTCCGCTCTACCTCCTGCTCGGATGGGCGGCGGTCATGTACCTCGGCGATCTGCTGGCGGCGAGTGTCGCGATGATGGTGCTCGTGATCGTCGGCGGCCTGCTCTACACGGTGGGGGCGATCATCTACGCGCTCAAGAAGCCGAACCCCTGGCCCGGCCGGTTCGGGTTCCACGAGATCTTCCATACGTGCACCGTGCTGGCGTTCATGTGCCACTGGACGGCGACCCTCATCATCGCGATGGATCCCGTCTACCACGTGGGCTGAGTCGCTCGTTCCCTGAGCCCGTCGAAGGGAACTGGTCGCACGGGCCGATATCGCTTCGACAAGCTCAGCGAGCTGTGGGCGGCTCTTCGTCCTCGGGCTCGTCGTCCGCGGCATCCGCCATCTGGCCGTCGGCTTCGCCGAGCTCGGCCTCGCGCGCCTCGGCTTCGAGTTGCGCACGCACCTCTGCCCGATAGTTGACCCGGCGGATGCGTCGCACCATGTCGAGGATCAGCAGCACCACGACCACCATCACGGCGAACGTCAGGACGAATCCCCAGACGCCCGGCGTGACCAGATTCGGGTCGAACTCCTCCTCTTCTGCGCGGACGAGAGCCGCCAGTACGAGGGGCGCCGCCGCGCCGATCACGGGCGTACCCAGGAAGCGGAGTGGGCGGGCACGACGAGCATCGGGGTTCCCTTCACGGGCGGTTAGGCTGGAATCCAAGCCTAGACGATCGGGGCGGGATGGAGCGGGCGGTGAGCGAGCAGCAGACGAGCGTGCTCGACGCGCGCTACGGCCGCGGGCGCACGCGTCGCACGCGCGACCGACTCCTGCTCATCGGCGGCGCCGTGGCCTTTGCGGTCGTACTGATCGCCTGGGTCGTCTGGGCAGGACTCGACGGCCAGAAGCCGTCGGTCGAGGCCACCGACACGGGCCATGTGCTGATGAACGACGAACGCGCCGTCGAGGTCAGCTGGACGCTCTCGGTGCCGCCCGGCAACACCACCGCGTGCATCGTGCAGGCTTTCGACGAGAAGTTCACCGTCGTGGGCTGGAAGGTGGTCGAGATCCCGGCCTCCGACCGCCACCTGCGGTCGTTCACCGAGGTGGTGCGGGTCGCTCGCGAGGCCAACACCGGTTTGATTAACCGATGCTGGCTCACCTAAAATAGGACATTCGCCCCGGCAATCGCTGGGGCGACACGTCTATCCCAGACAGTCCATCGAGGACACGTCGTATTCAGGAGTGCACCATGGCGCAGGACACCACTGTCACCTGGCTCACGCAGGAGGCCTTCGATCGACTCGCCGCCGAGCTCGAGGAACTCTCGACGCACGGCCGCGAAGAGATCGCCAAGCGCATCGAGGCTGCGCGTGAAGAGGGCGACCTGAAGGAGAACGGCGGCTACCATGCCGCCAAAGACGAGCAGGGCAAGCAAGAGGCACGCATCCGCCAGCTCACCGAGCTGTTGCGCCACGCCGAGGTCGGAGAGGCACCCGAGTCGTCCGGCGTGGTGGAGCCCGGCACCGTCATCAGTGCGATCGTCGCCGGCGACGAGACGACCTTCCTCCTCGGCAGCCGCGAGATCGCGGGCGATTCCGAGCTCGATGTCTACAGTGAGCAGAGCCCGGTGGGCGCCGCGATCATCGGGCTGAAGGTCGGCGATCGAACCGCATACACCGCGCCGAACGGGCGCGAGATCGCCGTGGAGATCACGGGCGTCGAGACCTGGGCCGGGCAGTAGGCCGACGCATCCCCCCGATCAACCGACGGCTCCTCAGCACAGGCTGAGGGGCCGTCGTCATTCGTCGACGATCCTGGGATCGTAACCGGCGCGCCGAAGCACCTCGACGACCGAAGCCCGATGCTCAGGACCGCGCGTCTCGACCGAGAGCTGCAGTTCGACCTCAGAGATCTGCAGCCCCGAACCGTGGCGCGTGTGCAGCACCTCGATGACGTTCGCGTTCGCGTCGGCGAGCAGCTCGGCGACGCGTGCGAGCTGGCCGGGCCGATCGGGAAGCCCGATGCTGAGCGTGAGGTAGCGGTCGGATGCCGCGAGCCCGTGGGCCACGACCCGCTGCATGAGGAGCGGGTCGATATTGCCACCCGAGAGCACGGCGACGATCGGACCGTCCGACTGCACGGCACCGATCATCATCGCGGCGACGGCGACGGCCCCGGCGGGCTCCACGACGAGCTTCGCCCGCTCGAGGAGCACGAGGAGCGCGCGCGCGATGTCGTCCTCCGAGACGGTGACGACCTCGTCGACCGCATCGCGGATGATCGCGAAGTTCAGGTCGCCGGGCCGGTACACGGCGATGCCGTCGGCGATGGTCGGCACGACGGGAACCTGCCTGGGTTCACCGGCTGCGAGTGAGGCGACGTATGGGGCGGCGTTCTCGGCCTGGACGCCGATGACGCGGATCGTCCGCCCTTCGCGCGCCGCCTGCTGCTTCGCCGCGCTCGCGATGCCCGCCGCGAGGCCGCCGCCGCCGATCGGAACGACGATGGTCGTGGCATCCGGAGCCTGCTCCAGGATCTCGATCCCGAGCGTTCCCTGCCCCGCGATCACGTCGGGATGATCGAACGGAGGGATCACGACGGCGCCGGTCTCGACGGCGAAGGCCGTGGCCGCCTCCATCGTCTCGCCGATCGAGTCGCCGTGCAGCATCACGTCGGCACCGTACGAGCGCGTCGCATCGAGTTTCGGCAGCGCCACCCCGACCGGCATGAAGATCGTCGCGCGGATGCCGAGCTCCCTCGCGGCGTAGGCGACACCCTGCGCGTGGTTGCCCGCAGATGCGGCCACGACGCCACGGGCGCGCTCTGCGTCGCTCAGTGCCGCGATTCGGTGGTAGGCGCCGCGCAACTTGTACGAGCCGGTGCGCTGGAGGTTCTCGCACTTGAGGTGCACCGGCACGCCGAGTCGTTCGGCGAGGAAGTGCGACGACTCCATGGGGGTGCGCCGTGCCACGCGCGCGACCACCGCACTCGCCCGTTCGAAATCGGCGAGGCTCGGCCCCGGGATGGTCGTGATCACGCGTTCATTCTCCTCGTTGATAGCCGGGTCGCTGTGGCACGGTGCGCCAGAGTGGTGCGGGCATGGCGGCCACCGGTGGGCCGGCGTCGTCCTTCCACGAGCCGCCCGCGACGTAGATGATCATGACGTTCACGACGGCCGCCACCGGAACAGCGAAGAGCGCACCCGGGATTCCGGCGAGCAGGGAGCCGGTCGCGACGGCGACCACGACGCCCAGCGGATGCACCTTGACCGCCGTGCCCATGATGAGCGGCTGCAGCACGTGCCCTTCGACCTGCTGCACGAGCAGCACGATGCCGAGCATGATCAGGGCGATGACGGGCCCGTTGTAGATGAGTGCCACGAACACGGCGAGTGCCCCGGTGACGAACGCACCGACGATGGGGATGAACGAGCCGAGGAACACGAGAATCGCGATCGGCACTGCAAGCGGGACTCCGAGGAGGAACGCCCCGAGCCCGATGCCGATCGCGTCGATCGTAGCGACGAGGATCTGCACCTTCACGAAGTTCTGCAGGGTCGCCCAGCCCGCTGTGCCCGCGCCGTCGACCGCAGCGCGAGCCCGGCGCGGGAAGACGCCGACGATCCAGCGCCAGATGCTTCGCCCGTCGATGAGGATGAACAGCGTGGCGAACAGGGTGAGCAGCATGCCCGCGAGGAAGTGCCCGAGCGAGGAGCCCACCGAGAGCACGCCGCTGACCAGGACGCCGCTGTCTTCCTGCGCCGCCTGGAGGAGTTGATCGACCCAGCCGTTGAGCTGCGCCTCGGTGATGTGCAGGGGGCCCTCGAGCAGCCAGACGCTGAAGTCCTCCCACGCGATGAGCGCCTGGGCGGCGAGCTCGTCGGAGCCGCGCACGATCTGGGAGATGCCGAGGGTGAGCAGCCCGCCCACCACGGCGAGCGCCGAGAGCATTGCGACGGTGATCGCGAGCCATTTCGGCCACCGGTGTCGTTGGAGGAACTGCGAGAAGGGCACGAGCAGCGCCCCGAGCAGGACGGCGACGAGGATCGGGATGACGATGAGCCGCAGCTGGATGATCAGGAAGACGACGACCGCGAGTACTCCGCCGACGAGGAGGAGGCGCCATGACCAGGCCGCGGCAAGGCGCATGCCGAACGGCACCGATTCCGACGCATCGCGAGGCGCGACCTCTGGCACGGTGATCTCGCGCTGTGGTGACGGACGTCTCTTGAAGAACCTGCCGCGAACCTGCTCGTTCGACCCCGTCATCGTTCCAGTGTAGGCGCGGGACATGCTCGCAGCGGCATGGATCGGTGAGCGTCGGTGGTGGCGGATAGGGTCGGATCATCATGGTCGACACCGTCAGTCCTGCACTCGCCCGTCGCATTGCGCTCGCCGCACAGGGCTTCGGCCGTGCGCTGCCCGAATCGCCTGGCCTGCGCCAGGTCGGCGGCGTCGTGGAGCGCCTCGGCCTCCTGCAGATCGACTCCGTCAACGTGTTCGAGCGTAGCCACTACCTGCCGGTATTCAGTCGCGTCGGCGACTACGACCGCAGCCTCCTCGACCGCCTGACCGGCGGGCGGCGCGGCCGAATGCTCGAGTACTGGGCGCATCAGGCGGCCTTCATCCCGCGCGAGCTGTGGCCGCTGTTCGAGTTCCGGCGTGAGGAGTATCGCAAGGCCGGCAGCGACTGGGGTGGGTGGCTGGTCGAGAACCGCTCACTCGCCGATTGGCTGCGCGGCGAACTCGAGGCACTCGGTCCGATGCGGGCCAGCGCGATCGAGCACGACGCCAACGAGCGGCGCGGGCCGTGGTGGGGCTGGTCAGACGTGAAGCGCACGCTCGAGTGGATGTTCCGGGTGGGCGAGGTCGTGTGCATCGAGCGCGAGCGGTTCGAACGCGTGTATGCGCTCCCCGAGCAGGCCCTCGACCCTGTACTCCTCGGCTCACCTCCTGACGAGGCTGATGCCGTGCGCGAGCTCGTCTCCCGCGCGGCATCCGCGCTCGGTATCGCGACCGAGGCCGATCTGGCCGATTACTGGCGCATGAAGCGCATTCCCGTGCGGGCGGCCGTTCGAGATCTCGAAGACACCGGCGAACTCGTGCCGGTCGAAGTTCCCGGGTGGACCACGGGTAGCCGCCCGACGCCGACGTGGGTCCACCGCGACGCGCGCCGGCCGCGACGCATCGAGACGGCTGCGGTGCTGTCACCGTTCGATCCGGTGGTGTGGTTCCGACCGCGCACCGAGTTTTTTTTTTATTTTAATTAGAGCATCGAGATCTACACTCCCGAGCCCGAGCGCAAGTTCGGCGACGACTCGCTGCCCGTGCTCAGAGACGACGACGTAGTGGGGCGCGTCGACCTGAAGAGCGATCGCAAGGCGAAGGTGCTGCGGGTGCAATCGGCTTGGGTCGAACCGGGCGCGCCTTCCGAGACGGCGGCGCGTCTGGCACCGGTGCTGCGGCGAGCCGCGTCGTGGCAGGGTCTCGATGACATCGA
>JALYWB010000025.1 GCA_030852935.1 Actinomycetota bacterium
CGCGGTGACGGCAGGCGGATGCAACCCCGTTCCGATTGCGCCGAAGTCGCCGTAGCGTCGAGGGAACGCGCCGCACGGCACGCGCCGCACTGAACCCTTGGGAGGTGGACCATGCCCGCATCGGAGGAGATGCCCTCGACCATCGCACGTTCCGACCGGCACGCCCAGGAGCTGTGGTCGAAGACGTACGATTCCGCGATCGACACGTACGGCGAGGGCGAGCGCGCCCGACGCACCGCCTTCGCAGCCCTGAAGCACCAGTACGAGAAGATCGGCGACCACTGGGAGCAGAAGGAGGAGTGGGGACCGAGCGATGCCGGCGCCACCGATCGCAGTGGCGACACCGCAGGGGGCGTGGACGCCAACGCCTCGAAGCGGCACCTCTACGAGGTCGCGCGGCGACTCGATGTGCCAGGTCGATCGACCATGTCGAAGGACGAGCTGGTTGACGCGATTCAGCGCGCGAACGAGCGCGAGACGCGCCGAGCCCGCGAAGCGCGCTGAGCCGGCTCGCTGGGACTGGCCGTCACCACGGCGACTCCTCGGCGTACGTCACCGGTTCGCGCTCGGGCCGCAGCAGGTCGCCCGAGCGCAATTGCACGAATGAGCCACCTCGCTCGAGACGGCTGCCGGCGGCGATGCGGTCCGCACTCTCGTTCAACGCCCGCGGGGTTGCGAAGTTCTCCCAACGACCGGTGTCGAGGCGCTCCTGCAGCGCGCTGACCAATGCAGCGATCTCGGCTCCGGCATAGGCGCAATGCCCGGGTCGGTCGACGAAGGCCTGTCGCAGAAGCGGAGCATCGCCGTGTGCGCGCACGCGATCGGCGTAGGTTCCCGCCTGTTCGACCACGGGAGCTGCGTCACCCGACTCATGCAGTGACAGCACCGGTCCGGCGATGTCACCGACAGGTGTGGCATTGCGCTGCATGTAGGCGACGGCGTCGGGCTCCGCGCTGATGCGCTCTCCGGAGTTGAGCGCAGCGAGATCGGCGTCCAGCGAGATGCCGGCCTCGCGATACAGCTCGCGCACGAGACGCGCGTCCGCCGAATGACGAAGCGCTGCGGCATAGTCCACATCGGTGTTCCACGAGAAGTTTCCACCGGCACGCTCTTCCAGTGGCTGCCGCGGGGAGACGACCCCCCACATGAAGATTCGGTAGAGCTGGTTCTGCAGGGCGGCGCTGTCGCGCAGGTCGGGACGCTCGGTTCCGACCTGCGACCACGTGGGCATCTGCGCGAGCGTGGCAGCGAGCGCGGTCCGCGCGCGACCCTCCGGTGTCTGCTGCGCGGCATCGAGCACCTCACGGAACGCCGCCTGGCGGGCACCCTCATCCGTGACGTTCACGAGTTCGAGCCGCGGGTCGTCTGGAGCGAGGAGCATCTTCAACGCGTACGTCCCGTCGAGCGAGCCGTTGAGCATCGGGACAGCACCCGCGATCGACCCGCACAGCGGGAGCGCCGCGTCGAAGAGATCTGGATTCTGCTCCATGAGGGTCACGGCAACCTGACCGCCCATCGATGCACCCCACGCGATGACATGCCGGGGCTCCCCGATGTCAGCGGTCACCGCGTCGACGACCTCGGGCTGCGCTGCCAGGAGATCTTCAACGGCCCAACCCGAACCCGCCGCTGCACCGGCGACCGCGTAGCCCTGGCCGATCAGCCAGCTCACCACCTCGTCTGAGGGTCCGCCGGTGGGAACGCCACCGCCGCCACCGTATCCGGGACTCCACGTGAGCAGGGTGCCGTTCCAGGTTTCCGGTTCGTAGAGCACGTAACGGCCCCCGCCGGGAAGCTCACCCCGGGTCTCGTCCACCGCGATCTCGGCGGCCGCGGCACCTGGCGCCACCGAGACGGCCAGTACGAGCGAAGCCGCGGCCGCGAGCGCCGCCAAGGTCGGTCGTGGTGACATGTCGTCCTTCCAGCGCGGCGCGAGCCCAGCACGCACGAGCGCCGCCGCACAATCCATTGAGACAAGCGACATATCGCACGCCGCTCGCTTGTACAACTGTTGCGCTGCACTTTGGCACGCCGTGGAGAGTGCTGTCAACGCTCATTGCTATGGTCGCCTTCAACTGTTGACAACCTCAACGATATGTGGTGTTCTCGATGGGCAACACTTCCAATGACGGACGTTGCCAAAAGCGCTGAGTTCGCAGGTATGCGACTGGACGCGATGGCATGGGCTCTCCCGAAAGGTTCAAGGATGAACAAGGTGCTCCTGACCACGGCGACATTCCTCGCTGCCGCAATGACCCTCACCGGCTGCGGTGCGAGTCCCAACGCTCGGGGCGGCGAGGAGGCCAGCGCTGCCGACGCGCCGAGCGAGTTGGTGTTCGCCGTCGTCCCCACCGACGACAGCGAGGAACTCGAGAACTCGTTCCTCCCGATCGTGGCCGCCATCGAGGAAGCCACCGGCATCCCCACCCGCATCGAGGCGGTCAGTAGCAATGCAGGCGTCATCGAAGCGCAAGTTGCCGAACGCGTCGACATCGCGACCTACGGCGCCTTCTCCTACTACCTCGCATCGGATGTCGCCGAGGTGACACCCGTCGCGAAGGATCAGCGCACACCTGAGCCGGGCTCGGGCGCCGTCCGGTCGATCGGCGTGGTGACGCCCGGCTCCGACATCGCATCCATCGAAGACGTCGCCGGGAAGAATGTGTGCTTCACCGACCCGGCGTCGACGACGGGGTACCTGACCGCCGCAGTGGCGATGAACGAGTCCGGAATCGACCCCGAGGGCGACGTCAACCCGCTCTTCGTCGGTTCGCACGATGTGGCCGTCACACAGATGCTCGCGGGCGACTGCGACGTCGCCTTCGTCGCAGAGACCTTCGTCACGACGATCCTTCCCGAGCGCGGCATCATCGCGGACGGGGACACCGAGACGGTGTGGACGTCGGATCCGATTCCCGGCACCCCGCTCGTGGTGGGCGACTGGCTCAACGATGAGCTTCGCGCGCAGATCATCGAAGCCGTCACCTCCTACAACGCCGTGAGCGCGTACGAAGCGGGGTTGTGCGATGAGCACAACCGCGAAGCACCTGCCGAATGGGGCACCGAGTACGCCGGTGAGACCGCCTGCATGTGGGGCGGAACCGGAGCGTTCGCCTTCGAGGCTGCCGAGTCGGCCGATTACGACCTGATCGGACAGATCTGCGCGGCGCTCGACACCGACGTGTGCCGCAGCGACGGGTGACCCCCGCCATGACACCACTCACGCAGGGAGCGACCGCAATGACGCGAACCGACACGGCCGGCGACCCGAGCGTCGTCTTACGCGAGGTCAGTATGCGGTTCGGTGAGAAGGACGTGCTCGACAGCGTGAACCTCACGGTCATTCCCGGTCAGTTCGTCGCGCTGGTCGGACCTTCGGGCGCCGGAAAGTCGACACTGCTGCGACTGATCAATGGCAGTCACCGGCCGACCGGAGGCTCGATATCGGTGCTCGGGGTGAATCCCGTCACGTGCAGTGGCACTGAGCTCCGCCGACTTCGCACACGCACGGGCTTCGTCTTCCAGCAGTTCGGCCTGGTGGGGCGTCTCAGCGCCATGGAGAACGTGCTCATGGGCGCACTCGGATCGTTGCGGATGCCGCGCTACGGCATCGCGACATATCCGCGGCTCCTGCGCGAGCGAGCTCTCGCGAACCTCGACCGAGTGGGTCTCGTCGACCAGCGCTACCAGCGCTGCGACACCCTCTCGGGCGGACAGCAGCAGCGAGTCGCCATCGCTCGGACCCTCATGCAGGAGGCCGAGCTCGTCCTCGCCGATGAACCCGTGGCCTCGCTCGATCCGAACGCCAGCATCTCGGTGCTGCAGACATTGCGCAAGCTGAGTGCGGAAGACGGCTTCACCGTCATCTGCTCACTGCATCAGGTCGACCTCGCGCTCGAGGTCTCCGACCGCGTGGTCGCCATCCGGGACGGCGCGCTGGTGCTCGACGCGCCCACCCATCGCACGAGCCAAGACGACATCCGGGCGGTCTACGCGCACGCGAAGCAGGGCTGATGCCTCAGACGCTCCAACGACCCCCGATCGCGCCGAAGCAGAACCGCGCCCCGGTACGGCCGCGGCCGTCCGCCGCGACGATCGGCATTCCCCTCGCCTACATCGCAGTGACCCTCTTCGGCCTGTGGTGGCTCGACATCCGCCCCGCCGCCCTCCTCGCGGGGCTCGAAGACATCGCTCGACTGCTGCAGCGGATGGTGCCGCCGACGACGGGCAGTCCCGGCGGCCTCGTGTCGCTCGCACTCGAGACATTGTGGATCGCAATCGCGGGAACAGGCGTCGCCACGATCCTGTCGCTGCCGCTCGCGGCCGCGGCCTCCCGTCATTACACCGGTCCGCGGCTCATCGCATGGCTGGCCCGCGCAATCATCATCGTCACCAGAGCCATCCCATCCCTGGTCTTCGCGCTCATCCTCGTGCGCATCGTCGGCATCGGCCCGCTTGCGGGAGGCCTGGCGATCGCATTCCATTCCGTCGGCATGATCGGGAAGATGTTCGCAGACGTGTTCGAAGAGCTCGAACCGTCGCCGCGAGACGCCGTCCGCGCCGTCGGTGCGACCAGGGCACAGAACTTCATCGCGACGACGCTGAGTCGCGCCCTCCCAAGTCTCACCTCGATCGTCCTCTATCGTCTCGACATCAACATCCGCGCCTCGGCCGTGCTCGGCCTGGTGGGTGCGGGCGGTATCGGCCTGGCCCTGCAGACGGCGATCGGCTCGCTCGACTACCCGCGGGCGCTCGGGATCATCCTCGTCATCGTCATCATGCTGCTCGCGCTCGAACTCATCGCCCATCTCGCTCAGCGCACCCTCACCGAGCACGCCGAGGAGCACACGGTGGCTCAGCTGTACGGCGAGGGGCGTTCCGCGGCATCCCCCGGGTGGAACCGGTCCCGCGTGCTGCGGGTGGGTTCCGGCTTCGGCGTGCTTGCCGCCTTCGCCTACTCACTGGTGCAGGTGCTCGCCGACCCGCCCAGGTTGGGCCAGCTGTGGGACAACACCGTCCGCGTACTGTCAGGTTTCTTTCCGCCGGTCTTCACGCCCGAGATCGCCTACGGCATCTTCGAGAGCGTCATCATGGCGCTCTCGGCGACCACGTTCGGAGTCGTGTTCGGCCTGGTCATCGCCGTGCTGTCGACGCAGCACCTGATCCGGTTCGAGCCCCTCTCGCTGGCGCTCCGGGGGCTGGTCGTGCTGCTCCGAGGTGTCCCCGACATCATCTTCGCGCTGCTGTTCGTGGCGGCCCTCGGGCTCGGTCCCTTCGCCGGTTTCCTGGCCCTGACGATCTCCTGCACCGCGTTGGCGGCGAAGTTCTTCACCGACTCCCTCGTGCGCGTCGACCCTGCCCCGCTGCGAGCGCTCGAGGCGACCGGTGCTGGCAGAATGCAGGTCTTCGTGAGCGGGGTCTGGCCGCAGTTCGTGCCCAGCTTCATCGGCAACAGCCTCTTCACCTCCGATCTCGCACTCCGCGAATCGGCAGTGCTCGGCATCGTCGGAGCAGGCGGGATCGGCTTCCTCCTCGAGGAATCCGTCGCCACCCTCCACTACGACACCACCGCCGGCATCCTCATCTCGCTCATCGTCGTCGTCGTGGCGCTCGAGTCCGTCGCGCGTTGGGCGCGCAGAAAGGTGATCTAGACATGGACGGATGCCCCTACGCCGCCGCGGCCGCGGCCGCTTCGGCAGTCGACGCCGACACCCGGGCGAGGGACGAGCGCGCCCACGAGTGGTCGCCGGCACGCGAGGAGTCGTTCGGCAGCGCGCACGAGCAGTACGCCGAGCTGCGGCAGTCGAACCCCTTCCCGTGGAGCGAGGACTTCGGCGGCTTCTGGGCTGCGACGACGTACAAGGACGTGGTGAGCGTCACCCAGGACGAGCGTTTCATCACTTCGGTGCAGAACGTGGTGCCACACGTTCCACGCTCATCTCGGCGCCCACCTCTGCACTTCGACCCACCGGAGCACACCGCCTACCGCGAGGCCATCGATCCGGTGATGCGACGACGTGTGGTGAGGGACCATGAACCCGACTTCCGCGCGAGTGCCGAGGAACACATCGAAGCGATCGTGCGTCGGGGTAGCGGTGACGGCGTGTCCGACTTCGCCGCGCCCTTCGTCGTCGACTGCTTCGCCGCCTACCTGGGCGTGCCGGCGGAGCTCACCCGGCGGGTCCGGGAAATCGGTGTGCGTTACGGCTTCGCCATCCAGGACATGGACGACCCGGTGATCGCGGAGTGCAGCGTGCAGCTGTACGAGATCGCGGAGCGCCTGTACCACGCGCGCTTGGCGCAGAAGCCCGATCCGAGCCGCGATCTCGTGGCGAGCCTGCACGCCGCAGCCCAGGATCCTGAGAATCGCATCACGGAGAGGACGGCCATCGCGACCATCCGTCAGATGATCGTCGCGGGCATGGCCGCTCCCCAGGCGGTGCTCGGAAGTTGCATCGTCCACCTCGCCCGCGACCCGGAATTGCAGGCACACCTCCGCGCAGAGCCCGAGGAGTTGCCCGCCGCCATCGAGGAGTTCCTTCGCCTGCACGCCCCGTACCGTGTCTTCGCGCGAACGCCCCGCGAGGACGTGGTGGTCCACGGTCGTCTCGTCCGCGAGCAGGAGCCCATTGCGCTCATCTTCCCCTCTGCCAATCGCGACCCCGAGGTGTTCCCTGATCCCGACGAGTTCGTGCTGCATCGGAGGAACAACTCCCACGTGGCGTTCGGTCGGGGTGCCCATCGGTGCCCCGCGGCGACGATGGGACGGGTGGAGCTGCTCATCGCCCTCGAGACGTTGCTGGCGCGGACCCACTCGTTCGAACTCGACGGCCCGGTGCAGATGATGAACTGGCTGGAGTACGGGCCGCGTTCGGCACCCCTGAAGGTGGATGCCGCATGAGGGGCGTGCCGACGCATCCACCACTCACCGGCTCGACGGCTGGCACAATCTGGGTATGACCGACCGTCTGCTCCCACGCCACCAGCAGGGAGCACGATCGCAGCAGCTCCTCACCGTGCTCCTCGGCGATTATTGGCATCTGCGCAATGAACCCCTCCCTTCGGCGGCGCTCGTCGCGCTGCTGAGCTGGTTCGGTGTCACCCCCGCCGGGGCGCGTGCGGCGATCCAGCGGCTCGCCCGACGAGGCTTTCTCGTGCCCGTGAGGTCGGGCCGGACGACCGTCTACGCCGTCCCTCCCATGAGCCAGGAACGAGTGGATGCGCATGTGCGCGCCCTGTTCCAAAGCCACACGGAACAGGAATGGGACGGCACCTGGACCCTGGTGAGCTATTCCCTCTCAGAGGACCAGCGCAGCATCAGGAACACGCTTCGCGAACAGCTCCGGCAGGCACGCTTCGGATCGGTACACGACGGCCTCTGGGTGCGGCCCGGCGACGCCAGGCCGGTGGTCGACCGCATCCTCGGCGGCATGGGCGAGTCGCCGTCGAGCGGTCAGCTGGCCACGTTCATCGACGCGCGCCTTCCGCACAGCGAACAGGCGGCGCTCGCGAGAGAGGCTTTCGGACTCGATGCCGTCGCGGCCGACTACCGCCGGTTCATCGTGCGGTGGCAGGATGTCGGCGCCCGCGTGAGGCGGGGAGCCATCGATGAGACGGCCGACGATTCCCTCCTGTTGCGAACCTCGATCATGCGGGAGTGGCGCGAGCTTCGCCACGCGGACCCGATGCTCCCTCGTCTCCTCCTCGGCGACGGGTTCCCCTTCGACGAGGCGCTCGAGATCTGTTCCACCGTGTACGACCGCACCGGGCCCGCCGCGGAGGAGACATTCCGCGGCATTCTCCGAACCCACGCGCCCGACCTCGTCGACTTCGTCTCGCACCACACCTTCGCGGGCTATCAGTCGGCGGCAGCACACCCCGATGACTCCAGCTGACCGACCATGGCGTCGACGCGGTGATCCCGTCTTGGGCAGCGTCGATGTGCTGCCACGAGCGATCTACGAGATCAGCACGCGCTGCTCGTGCTCGTCGAGCACCCACACGCGCGAGGCCGTCGCGCGATAGAGGCGGAACTGCGCTGCCCCAGTGACAGCCGATTCCGGCCAGGACGGGTTCCCGCGGGCGACCGAACGTGCGTTGAACACGGCGAGGGCATCGGCGCGGTCGGCCTCCGCCACCTCCGCAGCCACCGCCTCGATGTACACCGCGGTGGCGCTGCCGACGGCCACCGTGGAGTCGAACACGACGAGGGCGACCTCAGGTCGGTCGGCGATATTGCGCGAGTGCTGCGTGCCGGGCCGGGAGACCCAGACGAACTCGCGCGCGTCGCGCTCGGCGAACCACACCGGAGTCGCCCAGGGCCGACCGTCGGCATCGGCGGTGGCCAGCGTGAGGTACGAGTTGGCGTCGATCACGCCACGCGCGACATCCGCAGGCGAATCGTTCGTGTCAGGGGCCATGCTCATTCTTAGAACAATCGACGCTGGGACACCACCGCCGCGCCCTCGAGTTCGAGCAGCAGCCGCTTGCGCTCGAGTCCGCCGGCGTAGCCGGTGAGCGAACCATCGGAGCCGACCACACGGTGGCACGGCACGAGAATGCTGATGGGGTTGTGGCCGACCGCGTAGCCGACCCGGCGCGCGAGGGTGCGATCGCCGAGGCGATCGGCGATCGCGCCGTACGTCGTGGTCTCGCCGAAGGGGATCTCGCGCAGCATCGCCCAAACCGCCTGCTCGAAGGCGTCGCCGGAGGCCGCTGTCGGTAGATCGAACTCGGTGCGGC
>JALYWB010000066.1 GCA_030852935.1 Actinomycetota bacterium
GCCTCCGCTCCGTTGCGCCTCGCCGATCGGTAGAACACGCGCGCGTCGAGTCGGGTCATCCGTCGGCGGTGACCTAGCGTATGTCGCATGGACGTGATCGGCGGGGGAGTGCTCGTGGCGGCGGCCGCGGCGCTCTGGATCGCGTACCTGTTGCCGAGCTGGCTCCGCCGGCGCCAATACCTCGAGACCGAGCGCAACGCGGTGCGGTTGCAGCAGACGCTCCGTATCCTCGCCGAGACCGCTGAGACACCTCAACAGGTGCGCGTCGAAGCGACTGCTCGCGCGGTCGTCACGCAGCAGCGCATCCTGCACGAGCAGGAGCAGGCAGCCAGGCTCGCGGCGCAGGCGGCCGAGCACCTCGCCATCGCCGAGCGGCGGGCGGCGCAGGAGGCGGCGGATGCCGCACGCGCCCACGCGGCGTCGGTACCCGCAGCCCGCGCTGGGCTCCGCCCGGCGGGAACGGCCGTGATCGCCGAGGCCGGACCTCACCCCGCTCACGCACGCCGCGCGCTTCGACGCAAGCGCGGGCTCTGCTCGCTCGTGCTGCTCGTCTCGCTTCTCACCACGATCGTCGGACTCGTCGCGTCGATGTTCGGTGCCTCGCTCCTGATTGCAGCGGGCGGCGGCCTCGGCGTCGTCGCTGCCATCGCCGGTATCGCGGGCCTCGCGAAGGTGCGGCCGGCCGTCACGGCCCCGGTCGCGACCCCCACTCAGGTGGCCGAGACCGAGTCGTTCGAACCAATCGAGCTGCCCGAAGAATCACCGGGAGTGCACGGCTGGACGCCCCAGCCGTTGCCACGCCCGCTGCACCTCTCGCGCGGCACGATCGCGGCCACGGCCATGGCATCGATCGACGCGGCAGCCGAGCTGAAGCGGGTGGCCGCCGTCGCCGAGGTGGCACGCCGCGCCGAACGGCTCGAACCGGCGATGCCGACGATCGTGCCCGCCGTGGCGACGGCCTCGACGCCGGTCTCGACCCGCGCCGCGGCATCCGATCGCCCTGTCGATGCGCTGTCGAGCCCGTATGCCCGAATGGGCATCGTGGAAGATCCGAGGCCCGGTTTCGGCGACCTGGATGCCGTGCTCCGTCGACGTCGGCAAGCAGGCTGACGCGCCCTGCCGCCGTTCGAACCACCCTTCGAGTGGTGATAGGCTCGTTGTCGCTCGGGCCCATGGCGCAGTTGGTAGCGCGTCTCGTTCGCAATGAGAAGGTCGGGGGTTCGAATCCCCCTGGGTCCACAATTTCCGAAGTCAGGCGTCGCCTGGCACTCACTGCGTCACGCGTGAGTTCGGTGCCACGGGCACGCCGTTGGGCAATGGCGCCTGGCCGACCGCGGTGATGGCGGTGAGCGTGGGATGCCCCGCATGGAGCAGCGCGGCATCGCTTCGCGGGTCCTGATCGCCCTCGAGGTCGGCGACGGTGAGGCGCAACTCGCCCTCACCCGCCTCGGTCGCCGTCGTCTGCACGATACCGAAGGGAGCGAGAGTTGCCTCGCGCGGGGTTCGTTCGGCGGCGTCGGGTTCGTTCGGCACGTTGAGGTTGAGCACGGTTCCGGTGGGGCAGGCCAGCAGCGCGAGCATCAGCGTACGGCTCAGGCGCGCCGCGGCCTGCCACTCGTGGGTGGCCGGATGCATGCCGACGTCGAGCGAGACCGCAAGGCCCCTGCCGCCGCTCGACCCTCCAGTGAGGGCGGCGCCGACCGTTCCGGAATGCAGGATGGCGTGGCCGATGTTCGCACCGCGGTTGACCCCGGAGAGCACGGCGTCAGGAACGGGACCGAAGGCGCCATGCGCGGCGATGAGCGCGATGAGGGCGGGCGCGGCCTTCACGGCGTAACACGGCACCTCGAGCCCGCTGATCTCCCGACGTTCCATTCGGATACGGCCATCGGTCTCTGCGCCGGTGATCGACGCGCTCGAGCCGCTCGCCTCCGACGCGGGGGCGGCCACAACCACATCGAGCCCCTCCGCGATCGCCGCCGCCGCGAGGGCGTGCAGGCCGGGCGACTCGATGCCGTCGTCGTTCGTGATGAGCACTGCGGTCATCGTCAGTCGACCTCCTCGGTGCGCGCGGCGAGCTGGTCGGGGGTGACCCGCCCGGCGTCATCCGCGCCGATCTCCTGCACCTCGACCTGCGCGCTCATGCGGCGGATGGCCTCGGCGTCACCCGTGCCGAGCCCATGTCGCGTCACGTTCAACGCGCCGGCCGCGACACCGAGGCCGACGGCGCTCTGCAGCTCCTCACCCTCGACGAGGGCCGACGCGAGCGCCGCCGTGAACGAGTCTCCCGCCCCGCGAGCATCGACCTCCTCCATCACGGGGACGTGCACGGCGAATGCCCGGTCGCCGTCGATGACCAGGGTCGGGTGGCCGGCTCGGCTCACGACGACGCTTGCGGCGCCGGCGTCGCGAAGACGGCGTGCCCCCGCGATGAGCTCGGGCACCGAGGTGTCCTTCACGCCGCCCGCGTCGCGCAACTCTGCGTCGCTCACCTTCGCCAGGCGCACGCCGCCCTGCAGCGCGGCCATGAGGCGTGAGCCCGCGAGATCGACCACGACGGGCTTGCCTGCCGCGGCGAGGTCGGCGGCCAGACGCCGGTACACATCATCAGGAAGGATGCCGTCGTCGGACGGCCCGCTCAGCAACACGAGCTCCGAGCCCATCGCCTCGCGCAGCACCACCGCATACAGCTCATCGAGGTCGTGCCGCGAGAGCGCATCGCCCGGCAACTCGGCGACGGCCCTGCGCTCGCCGCTGCGGCGATCGTGCACGTACGCGGCGCCGCGGCCCTCGCGCTCGACGGCGTGCACTTCAACACCGTCGCGCTCGAGGAGATGGCGCACGACCTGGCCGGTCTCGCCAGTCAATGCAGCACAGATCGACACGCTGCGACCGAACGTGCGGAGCATTCGTGCCTGCCAGACCCCCTGGCCACCCGCATGAACGTGCAGATCGGCGCCGTCGGCGTCATCCTCGATGGTCACGGTCAGCAGCGGGGAGGGGGCGAAGATCGTCACATCGACCATTCGAAGTCCTCCTTGGGCGCGCTTGAGTCCTTCTTGGGCGCGCTTGGGCGCGACGATACGTGGATCGAGCCGCCTCGGCTACGGGTTACCGAACGTGCGTCAAGGGGAATATCATGTCCGCCCATCGGGCATAGGGTGAGTGGAATGTTGCATCCGCCCGAGACCCGGTCGATCCCGCTTCCCGAAGGTCACCGCTGGCGTGCGTACTGGGTCTGCGTCGCGGTCGCCGGCCTCACGATCCTCGACCTCACCAAGGTCAACGTCGCGCTGCCCTCGATCGAGTCGGGCCTCGATGCGGACTCGACCGACCTGCAACTCATCGTCTCGGGCTTCGTGCTCACCTTCGGGCTCACGCTGGTTCCCGCCGGTCGCATCGGCGACCAATGGTCGAGGCGGTGGATGTTCGTGATCGGGCTCACGCTGTTCACGCTCACGAGTCTGGCGTGCGCCCTCGCGCCGACCGTGGAGGTGCTGCTCGTCGCGCGCCTGCTGCAGGGCGTGGCGGCCGGCATCCAGATGCCGCAGGTGATCGGACTCATCCAGTACCTGTTCCAGGGCGCCGAGCGGGGTCGTGCATTCGGGCTCTTCGGCGCGACGATCGGCATCGCGACCGCCTTCGGCCCGACACTCGGCGGGCTTGCCATCGAGATCGGCGGCCCGATCGACGGATGGCGAGGCATCTTCTGGATGAACGTGCCGCTCGCGCTGGCGGCGATCGCCCTCGCCCTCTGGCTCCTGCCCGACACGCACACTCCGTCGCGACACAAGTTCACCCTCGACCCGGTGGGTGTGCTGCTCTTCGGTGTCACCGTCGTCGCGTTCATGTGGCCCTTCCTCTTCACCACCGGCTCGCCCGACGACAATCCTGCGCGGTGGTGGCTGCTCGTCGTCTTCATCGTCGCAGCGTCGGCGTTCGTCGTGTGGGAGCGGCACTACGCGGCATCCGGAAAGCCGCCGCTCGTGCCGCTCGCCCTGTTCAGGGTGGGCTCCTACCGCAATGGCACCGTGCTCCAGAGCGCGTACTTCGCCGCGATGCCGGCGATGTTCCTGCTCACCAACCTGTACCTCCAGCATGGGCTTCTGCTGGCGCCCGTCTACGCGGGAATGGTCAGCATCGGCTTCGCCTTGACGAGCGCCGGCGGCTCCTGGCTGGGCGGGCGCCTCGTCAACCGCCTGGGTCGGCCGCTCGTCGTCTGGGGTGTCGTGATCGTATTCGCGGGCGCCGGGCTGCTCGTGCTCGCGGCTCTCGCGACGCCGGCCGCCGCCACGCCATGGGTGATGGCCGGGGCGATGGTCATCGGGGGCATCGGCGGCGGCTTCGTCATCTCACCGAACCAGACGCTCACCCTCGCCGACATCCCGGTCAAGCAGGGCGGCCTCGCGGGCTCTGTCGGCCAGCTCGGCCAGCGCATCGGCACGGCCGTGGGAACCGCGGTCGGCCTCTCGCTGTTCTACTCGACGATCTATCGCGAGAACGGCTCGGCGAGCGGTGCCGACCTCAGCGTCTATCACGACGCCTACGGTTACGGCATGATCTCCGTCGCGATCTTCCTGGCGATCGCGTTCGCCGTGGGACTCGCAGACCTCGGGGCGCGCCGAAGGGAGCGCCGCGCGCTCGGCTGAGTGGCCTCAGCGCAAGGCGAGGAATCGCGCGCGCTCATCCTTCGAATAGTGCTCGATCGCCGCGCGAAGTGCGACCCGTGGCATCGTCGCGGCATGCCGCTCGACGAAGACGGTAAGCCGCTCGCGGTCGAGGTCGCCGGCCGCGCGAAGCACCCACCCGAGCGCCTTCTGCACGAACGGCGCGGGGTCATCGACGAGCGACTCCGCGATGACGAATGCGTCGTCGAGTTCGCCGTGCTTCAGGAATGCGAAGGTGGCGACGAGCGCCGTGCGGCGTTCTGGCCAGAATCCGGATGCCGCGAGCCGGCCGAGCGGGCTCCGGTCACGTTCGAGCAGGTACCTGCCGACCACATCTCGGGCGGCGAGATCGACAAGGTCCCACTGGTCGATGCGGTCGTGCCTGCGCAGGTACAGCTCGTACAGTGCCCTGCGCCGCTCACCGTCCGTCTTTCGGTGCACAGCGGACTTGCCCATGATGCTGCAGGCCAGCACCCGCACCTCGTGCGCGGGTTGCTCGAGCAGCACCTCGATCTCGTCGGTCGGCAGATCGATCACGGTCTTCGCCAGGTCGAAAACCGCGCCCATCCGCACGCCGAGGAACGGCGCGTCGGGATCGGGCGGAAAGAAGCGTGCGTACTTCTCACGCTGCTCAGGCGTCGCCGTGCCCTCGAGGGTTGCGATGAGTGCTGCGGCATCCGACATCGCTCGTCCTGTTCGCGTCGTCGTCTCAGGCGGCCAGGTGTGCGGCCGGCTCGAGCAGCACCTCGAGCTCGCGCGCCGAGAGCTCTCGGCCGAACGCCGGGTGCCCGGGTTCGAGGGCGCGGCCATTCGCGAGCGGTCCGCCGTCGACGGCGTCGAACCCGATGTCATCGATGAGGCGGGCGATGACGGCACGTGCGTCGGCGTCGTCGCCGACCACGGCGATGGCACGACGCAGCGGGGAGCCGGGATCCATGCTGTCGTCCTCCATCTCGTGGTAGCCGAGGTGGTTGAGCGACTTGACGACGCGGGCGAAGGGATTGCGCGCCGCGTTGATCTCGCTGGTCGAGCGCTCGTCGGCGTCGATCTCGGCGATGTGGCCGTCGACCGGCGGCCAGTAGTTCATGGCATCGACGACGATGCGCGAGCCGAAGTCGGCCCATGGCACCGTTCCGGCCTTGCCGAATGGCACGGCCACGATGATCACATCGGATTCGGCGACGAGCTCTGCGGGTGTCGCGACGCGAGCGCCCGGTGCGACCACGGCGACGAGCAGGTCGAGTGCGGTCTGCCTCGGAGATCCGGCCATGCGAACGTCGTACCCGGATGCCACGAGCAGCCGCGCGAGCGCGGTGCCGACCTTGCCCGCACCGAAGATCCCGATGACCGGTCGATCCGTCACGTGCATGTCCCCATTCTCGCGCATCCGTCTGATCGATGTGTCGCCCGCCGATTCGATGCGTCCTCATATACCGGGAACGTCGCTCGGACGGAACGCATTCCCGTCGCCACATGCCGAAGGGCGTGTCACGGTGAGCGCGGGTCGCGGCGATCAGGCCGGTGGAATACCCTCGCCCTGACGAGGGTTGCGTCTGTTCATGCACACGCATGTACGCGGAGAGATGGGACACGCCATGGCAGCACAGTACGAGTTCGGACTCGACACCTTCGGCGACGTGACGATCGGGACAGACGGATCACTTCTCACTCACGCCGAGGTGCTGCGGAACGTGGTCGAGCAGGGCGTCGCGGCCGACCGCCTCGGGCTCGACTTCTTCGGCGTCGGCGAGCATCATCGCCACGAGTTCGCGGTCTCGGCACCAGAGGTCGTGCTCGCCGCAATCGCCGCGCGAACCGAGCGCATCCACCTCGGGTCCGCGGTGACGGTATTGAGTTCCGACGATCCCGTTCGCGTGTTCCAGCGCTTCGCCACTCTCGACGGGCTCTCGAACGGTCGCGCAGAGGTCATCCTCGGGCGCGGTTCGTTCATCGAGTCGTTCCCGCTCTTCGGCTTCGAGCTCAACCAGTACCAGGAGCTGTTCGAGGAGAAGCTGAACCTCTTCGCGGCGCTGCTGCCCCAGGAGCCGGTGACCTGGTCGGGCGAGCTTCGTTCCCCGCTCACCGACCAACTCGTGTATCCGCCCGTCGAGCACGGACGACTCAAGACCTGGGTGGGAGTCGGCGGCAGCCCCGAGTCGGTGGTGCGCGCCGCGCACTACGGGCTTCCGCTCGTGCTCGCGATCATCGGTGGCAGCCCGGCCCGGTTCGCGCCGCTCGCCGACCTCTACCGCCGGGCGCTCGAGCAGTTCGGTCATCCCCTCCAGCCGATCGCCATCCATTCGCCCGGCCACCTCGCCGAGACCGATGCCGCCGCGCTCGACGCACTCTGGCCGCACTACAAGGTGCTCATCGACCGCATCGGCAAGGAGCGAGGCTGGGGCCCCGTCAGCCGTGAGCACTTCGAAGACGAGGCCGGCCCGAACGGCGCGCTCTACGCCGGTTCTTCAGAGACGGTGGCGAAGAAGATCGCCGACGCGATGCGCAAGATCGGCGCCACCCGATTCGACCTCAAGTTCTCGAACGGCACGCTGCCGCACGCGGCGATGATGGGCAGCATCGAGCGTTACGCGACCGAGGTGGTGCCTCGCGTGCGTGAGCTCCTCGCGACGGCCGATGCCGGCGACGCGGCCGACGCGAGAGCGGCCGACGCTGAGTTCGACGCACTCGCAGCAGCAGATCGGGCGGATGCCGCCGCCGCCGCAGAGCGTCCGGCCACCGCTCCCTGAGCTCGTCCGCTCCCTTGGGCTGCCCCGCTCCCTGAGCCTGTCCGCTCCCTGAGCCTGTCGAAGGGAGCCAGGTTGAGCCTCTCGCTTCGACGAGCTCAGCGAGCTGCCCTGCTCCCTTGGGCTGCCCCGCTCCCTGAGCCTGTCGAAGGGAGCCAGGTTGAGCGTCTCGCTTCGACAAGCTCAGCGAGCTCAGCGAGCCCGGCGAGCTCAGGGAACCGCTGAAGCGCGGGTGACAGCGCGCTTGCGCACCAGTGCGCGGAACCACGCGACATCGGGAAGCCGGGCCAGGAAGGTGCCCGCGATGATCGTGATGAGCACGTACGCCGTAGCGAGCGGCGCGAGCTCTGGCGCTGCACCCGCGCCGACCGCGAGTCCGGCGATGACGATCGAGAACTCGCCCCGCGGCACGAGCGAGAGGCCGGCACGCCATTGGCCGAGCGTGCCCACGCCCGCGCGGCGTGCGGCGAACGCGCCCGTGACGAGCTTGGTGACGATCGTCAGCGCGGCGAGCCCGAGCGCCACCGGCAGCATCGCGAGGAGCGCCGATGAGTCGGTCGTAAGGCCGAAGAACAGGAAGAACGTCGCGGCGAACAGGTCTCTCAGCGGCGTCAGCACCTGGCTGGCGTTCGCGGCGACCCGCCCCGAGAGGGCGATACCCACCAGGAACGCACCCACGGCGGCCGACACGCCGACCTGCGCCGCCAGCCCGGCGACCAGCATCGTCAGGCCGAGCACGCCCAGCAGCAGTGGCTCGAACTCGTCGGCGGGGAACAGCCGGGAGACGATGTGGCCGTGCCGCAGTGCAATGTAGAGGATGACGCCGACAACGGTCACGGCGATCGCCACCGAGATCGCACCTTGCAACAGGCTGAGGCCGACGACGAGTGCGGAGAGCACGGGCAGGTAGAACGCCATCGCGAGGTCTTCGATCACGAGCACCGCCAGGATCGCCGGGGTCTCACGGTTCGACAGGCGACCGAGATCGCGAAGGAGCTTGGCGATCACCCCCGACGATGACACCCAGGTGACGCCGGCGAGTGCCACCGCGGCGATCGGCCCCCAGCCGAGCAGCAGGGCGAGCGCGGCGCCGGGGAGCGCGTTGAGCGCAGCATCCACGAGGCCCGCGGTGCGCGCCGACGTGAGGCTCTCGAAGAGCTCGGCGGCGGTGTATTCGAGTCCGAGCAACGCGAGCAGGAGGATGACGCCGATCTCCGCCCCGGTCTCGAGGAACTCGGAACTCGCGTCGAGCGGGATGATCCCGCCGTCGCCGAAGGCGAGGCCGATGACGAGGTAGAACGGGATCGGCGAGATGCCGATGAGGAGCGAGAGGCGCCCGAGAAGACTCATGCCGAGGAGCAGCGCGCCGACTTCGATGAGGAGCAGCGTGGTCTCGTGCATGGGCCCCGCCTCAGTCTGGGCCGTTGGAGAGCAGGCGAGCTACTCCGTCGAGTCCTTCACGGGTACCGACAGCCACGATGACATCCCCCGCGCGCAGCATCTCGGCCGGCGTCGGGGAGGGGATGATCGCCGCATCGCGGACGATCGCGACGATCGACGCATGCGTACGCGTGCGCGCCTTCGTGTCGCCGAGTGCGCGATTCAGGAAGGGCGAGTCGGTCGGCAGCGCGATCTGCTCGGTGTATAGCCCGGCGGTCTCATCGCTCAGGCTGGTGAGCCTCGAGAGCATCACGGATGCTCCGAGCACGTCGGCCAGCGCGGCCGCCTCGTCGTCGTTCAGCGGAATGCTGTCGCGGCAGGCATCGGGATCTTCGAGGTCGAAGATGCCGAGGTCGCGCTCGCCGTCACGATGCGAGACGACGCTGATGCGGCGACCACCCTCGGTGATGAGGTCGTGACGCATGCCGATGCCAGGCAGGTCGACCTTCTCGATACGGATTCCCACGTTCGCTATCGTAACCCCGCCTACGGCAGCGCCAGGCCGGCCACGGTCGTCATCTCGAGCACGGGCGTGCCGTCATCGTCGACGAGGGTGAATGCGGGCCGCACCGTCGAGAGCTCGGTGAGCGACGTGAGGTGCGTGCCTCCGCACGGGATGCCTGCGGTGCCTTCCGGCAGCTCGCATACCCACGAGCGGCGGTCGGTCAACCGTTCGCCGTCGCGTTCGACGCGCACGGCGGCGCCAGATGCGATCCACCGATCGAGTTGGTCGGCGACGGCGAGATCGAGGCCGTCGAGGCGTGCGGTGAGCGATGCGGTGTCGAAGCCCGCCCTGCGCAGCGACTTGTTCAGTCGGTAGCGGTCGACCGAGCTGTTCGGGGTGATGCGCGATGACGCGATCGCGAGCCCATCGAAGTCTGGGCTGCCGAGGGCATCTTCGCGGGCAGGCTTCGACCAACGGTCGGCGAGCACGCGGTTCAGCGCGAGCGACGCGAGGTGGCAGGCGGTGTGCCCAGCCGACAGCGCGTGGCGAGTCGCGGCATCCGCTTCGATGCGAACCTCGTCGCCGTCGGCGACCGTTGCGTCCGCGTCGATGAGGTGGGCGACGAGGAATGACCATCCGTCTGTGCCCTTGCGCACCGGGATGTCGGCACCGAGGTGCAGCACTTCGCCGTCGGTGGCGGCGAGCACAGCGTCACGTACGACGTACGTCTCATCGCGCACCTGCAGGGTGCCGGCGTCGGCCGGCTGGTCTGGCCACGCGGCGTCGACGGGGTGGAAGCAGGTCGTCTCGGTGATCACGGCGAGGCGACCCTCCTCAGCAGGTGCCACGTGGAGCACTCGGCTCGTCGTGTCGAGTGCGCCGGCGGGGTAGAGGACTCGGGTGTCGCGAGTGGGCAGCGTCATTCCGCGATCAGGCGCCGTCTGAGCGACCGAGGATGTTCATCGGGATCGCCAGGGCGAGCGACGCGCAGAGGATGCCCCCGAAGAAGGTGACCGCCTCGAATCCCGGCAGGCTCACCGAGATGCCCATGAGCCACAGGCCGAACACGAAGATGCCCATGGCGATGAGAAAAGCGATGACGTTCACGAGGGACCTCCAGATGCGAATGCGGCGGGCTGCGCCACGGCGTCAGTCTACTGCCCGACGCGTCGGCACCCGGCTCAGGACTCGAGCGGGCCGAGCCACGCCGTTGCGACCGTCGCGTGCGCAGACTCGTCGTCGGAGGGGTGGAAGATCCCCGCGAGCACATCGCGGTAGAGGCGGCCGAGTTCGGAGCCGGCGAAGTAGGTCGAGCCGCCCGAGACACGCACGGCCTGGTCGACGATGTGCTTCGCGGTCTCGGTCGCCCGCACCTTCAGGCCCGAGAGCTTCGCGAACCAGAACCGGCCGTGGTCGACGAGCCCATCGAGATCGCGGGCGATCGCGATCAGTTGCGGCTCGATCCCGTCGTGTGCGAGCGCGGCATCGGCGATCCGCCACCGGATGTCGGGGTCTTGTGCAAGCGTGCGGCCATCGTTCTTGAATGACGTGCGCCGGTGCGCGGCGGTGACCGCGAGTTCGAGCGCGCGGCCGCCGATGCCCGCATAGACGGAGGCGAGCAACAGCTCGAAGGCGGCGAAGATGCCGAAGATGAACGGGTCGGCGTTCGGTCCGGGGTCGAGCCGGCGCACGATCCGGTCGGATGCCGCGAACGCGCCGTCGAGCACCGTGGTGCGACTCTGGCTCGCGCGCATGCCCATCGTGTCCCAGTCGTCGAGGATCCGGATGTCGGGGTCCTCACGATCGATGAAGCCGTACACGATCTTCGGTGCATCGGCCGATTCGGAGTCGAGGCCCATCGTGCCGAGGCGCGTCCATGCGGGGGAGAGCGAGGTGAAGATCTTCCGGCCGGTGTAGCGGTAGCCACCGCCGGTCTGCGGCTCGGCGGCCGTGCGTGAACCGAACAGCATGAGGTCGTTGCCCGCCTCACTGATACCGAAGCCGAAGATCTCGCCGGCCGCCGTCTCGCGGAGGACGAATTCGAGCGAGTCGTCGCCCCGGTCGCGGAGGATCTTCGCGACGCCGGTCCACACGAGGTGCATGTTCACCGCGAGAGCGGTCGACGGTGCCGCACCCGCAAGCCGCATCTGCGCGCGCACCGCGTCGTCGAAACCCCACCCCAGTCCGCCGAGTTCCTCGGGAACGAATGCCCTCAGGTATCCCGCCTCACGCAGTTCGGCGAGGTCCTCGTCGAAGAATGCGTTGTCGCGATCATAGGCCGCCGCACGCTCGCGGATGCGCTCGAGGAGATCGTCGGTCAGCAGGTTCTCTGGCGTCGCACTCACGACGCCAGACTACGCCCGGGGGCCGTCGCCCCGGGAAGCCTCGGGGTCTGATGCCTCGGGGTCGGATGCCGCGGGGCCAGGAGCTGTCGGGTCGGATGCCGCGGGGCCGGCTTGGGGGCCGTGCCGCCGACCACGCCCGGCGAGCACCGCGATCACGACGATGATCGCACCGGCCACGAGCGCGGCGCCGAGCCACGGCAGCAGTACGCCGAACATCACGCCGAGCCATGCGGCGAACCCCATCAGTGCATTCCAGCCGGCTACCACTCCGCTCCAGAAGTCGTCGGGCACCGGGTCGGGCGCGACTGCCTCGGTGACGAGCTCGACGGTGATCGTCGAGAAGTCGACCTGGTCGACGAGCCAGTCGCGCTGCTGGGTGAGGCTGTCGAGCTCGGCCTGGCGGGTCGTGAGCTCGGACTCGATCGCGATGAGGTCGGCGATCGAGGTCGCGGTCGCAAGCAGGTCTCGCAGGCGATCGGTCGAGGCCGTCAGCGCGTCGACCCGCGCGTCGAGGTCCTGACGTTGCTGCGTGACATCCGATGCGTTCATGGAAACCGAGTTCACGACGCCCAGCAGGCGGAGTTCGTCGACGAACGCGTCGAGCTCGTCGGACGGGATGCGCAGGGTCAGCGACGCGCTCGCCGGCTGCGAATCGGTGCCCGGCGTCTCGGTGCGGCTGTCGATGCGACCGCCCGACCGCTCGGCGAGCTCGGCCGCCTCCTCGGCGGCGGCGACCGGCTCCTCGACGGTGATCGAGATCCATCCGGTGGTGATGACGCTGCGGTCGGCGGTCGATGCGTCCGCGCTGCCGCCCGCGGCATCCTCGGAGACCTGGCCCTCGAACTGCTGGGCTTCGGGCGCGAACTCGCCCGTCGGCTGGTGCATTGCGGGCGAGCCGGAGTCGGAGGCGCCGCCCATCGTGCAGCCGGCGAGGAGCAGGGCGGTGATCGCGGCCGCTGCCGCCGCGGGTGCGAGTCGTCTCATGCGCTCACTGTATTGCCGGGCGGGAATGCGATGTCTGGGGCGACGCTGGGAGTCCGGTCACGATCGGATTGCGCTTCGCTGTGAATCGCCGACCGGCCACAACGAACCACGCTGTGCGTTCGTTCAGTCCGCTCCCTGAGCCCGTCGAAGGGGGCCCGTCAGTCCGCTCCCTGAGCCCGTCGAAGGGAGCCCGTCGAAGGGGCCCGTCGAACCGAGCCCGCGGCGACGAGCTCTGCGCGCATCAGTCCTGGTCGGGGTCACGCCCCGTGCGCTCGCCCGACTCGAGTGCGGCGATCGCCACCATGTCGTCGGGGTCGAGCGCGAAGTCGAACACGTCGAGGTTCTCGCGGATGCGCTCGGGCGAGGAGGCCTTCGGGATCACCAGGTTCCCGAGTTCGATGTGCCAGCGCAGCACGATCTGGGCGGGGGTGCGACCGTGCTTGTCGGCGAGGTCGTCGAGCAGCGGAGTGCCGAGCACTCGGCCGCGGGCGAGCGGCGACCATGCTTCGGTGCGGATGTCGCGGGCCTCGTCGAACTCGCGAAGCGCGGTCTGCGGCAGCCACGGGTGCAGCTCGACCTGGTTCACGACTGGAGCGACGCCGGTCTCGTCGATGAGGCGCTGGACGTGATGCTCGTGGAAGTTGGAGACGCCGATCGATCGAACGCGCCCCTCCTCCTGCAGGCGGATGAGCGCCCGCCAGCTGTCGACATAGCGGTCGGTCGACGGAACCGGCCAGTGGATGAGGTAGAGGTCGAGCACGTCGAGTCCGAGCCGCGCCATCGACTGATCGAAGGCGTGCAGGGTCGGGTCATACCCGTTGTCGTCCTTCCACACCTTGGAGGTGACGAACAACTCCTCGCGCGGCACGACTGCCTCGCGCACCGCCCTGCCCACCCCTTCCTCATTGTCGTACAGCGCGGCGGTGTCGAGCCGGCGGTATCCGGCGTCGATCGCCTCGAGGCAGAGGCGCGTGGCATCGGCCGACGGCACCTTGTAGGTCCCGTAACCCAGCTGCGGGATGGTGGCGCCGTCGTCGAGCGACAGGCGCGGGGCGGGAGTGAGTGGGTGCGGCATCCGTGTTGCTCCTTCTCTGCGTGCGATTGGGTCTGACCGGGTCTGCGCGCCTAACTGGGTTGCAGTGGTACCGGTTCGGTATCGGGAATCGGGCTCACGTCTCGGCCCCGGAGGTCGGGGTGCCACCGCCGGCCGAGCATCGGCACGAGGAATCCGAGGAATGCCAGCGCGGTCGCCGCCCAGAAGGCGCCCTGTGCGCCGTAACCGTCGATGAGGAATCCGGCGGCGGCGGAGCCGAGGGCGGCACCGATGAGCTGGCCGGTGCCCACCCAGCCGTACGCCTCTGCGGTGTCGGAGAACTTGACGCTGGCCGAGACCATCGTGAAGAGCACAGCCAGGGCCGGGGCGATGCCGATGCCAGCGATGAAGAGCGTGATCGACAGCCACCAGAAGTCCATGACGAACGCGGCCAGTGCGGTGCCGACGAACACGATGAACATGCGACGCGCCGTCGACCACGGGCCGATCGGGACATGGCCGAGGAAGAGGCCTCCGGCCAGGCTGCCGACCGCGAAGATCGCCAGCACGATGCCCGCCTCTGCGCCGTCGTGGCCGAAGACCGCGACGACCCCGGCCTCGATCGCCGCGGCCGCGCCGATGAGGAGGAAGCCCACGATCGTGGCGAGCATGACCGGCGGTCGAAGCAGCACGGCCCCGAGCCGGCGCCTGGAACGGGGGATGCGCACACGTCCGAGCTCAGGCGAGGAGATGAACCAGATGCCGCCTCCGACCATGATGGCTGCGGCGAGCAGGACGCCCCAGACCGTGCCGATCTGCGTCGAGACGAAGGTGGTGACGACCGGGCCTACGACCCAGATGATCTCCTGTGCCGATGCGTCGAGGGAGAACAGCGGCGTGAGCTGGTGCGAGTTCACCATCTTCGGATAGATGGTGCGTACGGCCGGCTGCACGGGCGGCGTCGAGAGCCCCGCGATGAGGCCGATGGCCATGAAGAGGGGCACGGTCAGCGGCAGCAGGCCGATCGCGGCGACCGCGGCGACGCAGATGACGAGCGTGGTGATCAGCACCGGGCGCATGCCGAAGCGGCCCATCAGGCGGCTCGTGAGCGGACCGGCGACCGCTTGGCCGATGGAGGTGGCAGCGAGCACCAGGCCGGCTGCGCCGTACGAGCCGGTCGCCTGTTCGACGTGCAGCAGGAACGCGAGCGAGAGCATGCCAGAGGGGAACCGTGCGGTCAGCTGGGCGGCGATGATGCGAGCGACGCCCGAGGTTCTGAGGAGATCGGAGTAGCTGCCCACGGTGCACCCACTCTAGCGATCCGGATGCCGCGGAGCCGCGATGAACTGCGGCCCAACCGTGACCCGTGCGAGGCGTCGAACCCCCGCGACTGTAATAAGGTCTCGGGTGTGTCGATGATGACCGTGAGGTCGGCATCGACGGCAAATCCGACCGAAGGAAGAACCATGCGTACCCGTCTTTTCGCAGCTCCGGCCCTCGTGGCCGCTGCGGCACTCCTGCTCACCGCCTGTGTCGACAATTCGTCGCCGAACGCCGGAACGGACGGCGAATCCACGTCGAACGTCGCCGTCGACGAAGCGGCGGTTGCGCTGCTCCCAGATGAGATCAAGGAGGCGGGCGTGCTCATCGTCGGCACCGATGCCGCGTACCCGCCGAACGAGTACAAGGACGCCGACGGCAATCCCATCGGCTGGGACGTCGATCTCGTCGATGCCCTGGGCGAGAAGCTCGGGCTCGAGGTCGAGTACCAGATCGCGAGCTTCGACAAGATCATCCCGTCGATCACGGGCGGCACCATGGACATGGGCATGTCCTCGTTCACCGACAACGCCGAGCGTCAGAAGCAGGTCGACTTCGTCGACTACTACACCGCCGGCATCCTCTGGGCGGCACCGACGGGCTCAGACGTCGACCCGAACAACGCCTGCGGCCTCAAGGTCGCCGTGCAGGCCACGACCGTCGAGCACACGGACGAGCTGCCCGCCAAGAGCAAGGCATGCACCGACGCCGGCCAGCCCGCGATCGAGATCACGCCGTTCGACACGCAGGATGCCGCGGCGAACGCCGTCGTGCTCGGACAGGCCGACGCGATGAGCGCCGACTCACCCGTGACCGGCTATGCGATCGCGCAGACCGACGGCAAGCTCGAGGCGGTTGGCGAGGTCTTCGACTCCGCGCCCTACGGCTTCCCGGTCGCGAAGGGTTCCGAGCTCGCCGCCGCCGTGCAGGCCGCCATGCAGTCGCTCATCGACGACGGCACCTATGGCGACATCCTCACCGAGTGGGGCGTCGAGGCCGGCGCCGTTGACACGATCGAGATCAACGCGGGCAGCTGACCATGACCGAGACGTCTCCCGGCCGGGCCGAACGGACCGGGCCGGCGGGCGGCCCCTCGGCCGCCCCGGTCCCGACCAAGATCGTGCGGATGAAGCATCCGTGGCGCATCGTCTTCGCCGTGCTGCTGCTCGCCGTCTTCGCGGTCTTCGTCATCGACGCGGCGCTTCGCGAGGCGTTCGATTGGCCGGCGGTCGGCAAGTACGTCTTCGACCAGCGCGTCACGCAGGCCGCGGGCTTCACCCTGCTGCTCACGGTGCTGGCGATGATCATCGGCATCCTGCTCGGCGTCATCCTCGCGGTGATGCGCCAGTCGGCGAATCCCGTGTTGAAGTCGATCGCCTGGGTCTGGCTCTGGGTCTTCCGCGGAACCCCGGTCTACGTGCAGCTCGTGTTCTGGGGCCTGCTCGCGACCATCTACACGTCGATCGACCTCGGCGTACCGTTCATGGAGCCGTGGGTCTCGTTCTCGACGGCAGCGCTGTTGAACGCCTTCTGGCTCGCCGTGATCGGGCTCGCGCTCAACGAGTCGGCGTACATGGCCGAGATCGTGCGTGCGGGCCTCCTTTCCGTCGACACGGGCCAGCAGGAGGCTGCCACCGCGCTCGGCATGAGCTGGGGCAAGTCGATGCGCCGCGTCGTACTGCCGCAGGCGATGAGGGTCATCATCCCGCCGACTGGCAACGAGGTCATCTCGATGCTCAAGACCACCTCGCTCGTCACCGCGGTGCCGTTCACGGGC
The DNA here is from genome assembly GCA_030852935.1 of Actinomycetota bacterium. GTDB lineage: Bacteria > Actinomycetota > Actinomycetes > Actinomycetales > Microbacteriaceae > Agromyces. The sequence goes on from JALYWB010000066.1 coordinate 16,756, forward strand.
GAGCTCTACATGCGCACCCGCGACATCTCGGTCGAGATCTTCAACCCGATCCCGCTGCTCCTCGTGGCGTCGCTCTGGTATCTGGCGATCACGTCGGTGCTGATGGTCGGCCAGTACTTCCTCGAGAAGCGCTTCGCACGCGGGGTCGGCGCACGTCCCGACACGGGCCCCGGCCCAGTGACCGCATCGATGACGGCCGTCGAACTCGAGGCCGCCGACGCCGAGGCCGGAATCGCCGCCAAGCACGGAGGAGACGCCCGATGAGCGAGCAGACGGCGGCGCCAGAAGGCACCAACACGAGCGGTGGGGCGCTCCCTGAGCCTGTCGAAGAGGCAGCGACGCCGATGGTGCTCGCTGAGCGCGTCTCGAAGAGCTTCGGCTCGAACGAGGTGCTGAAGTCGATTTCACTCGAGGTTCAGCGGGGCGAGGTGTTGTGCCTCGTCGGGCCCTCCGGGTCGGGCAAGTCGACCTTTCTCCGGTGCATCAACCACCTCGAGCAGGTGTCGTCGGGCCGCCTCTCCGTCGACGGGAAGCTCGTCGGCTATCGCGAGGTCGGAGACGTGCTGCATGAGATGCACCCGAAGGATGTCGCGCGGCAACGCCGCGATATCGGCATGGTGTTCCAGCGCTTCAACCTCTTTCCCCACATGACCGCCCTCGAGAACGTGATGGAGGCGCCGACGCAGGTCAAGGGCGTCTCCAAGTCGCAGGCGAGGGCGCGCGCCCTCGAACTGCTCGCCCGCGTCGGGCTCGCCGAGCGCGCTGACTACTATCCGGCTCACCTTTCGGGTGGCCAGCAGCAGCGGGTGGCGATCGCGCGCGCGCTCGCCATGGATCCGAAGCTCATGCTGTTCGATGAGCCGACGTCGGCGCTCGACCCCGAGCTCGTCGGCGAGGTGCTCGACGTCATGAAGGGGCTCGCCGAATCGGGGATGACCATGATCGTGGTCACCCATGAGATGGGCTTCGCGCGCGAGGTCGCCGATTCACTCGTCTTCATGGACGGCGGCGTCGTGGTCGAGACCGGCGAGCCGCGCGAGCTGCTCGCCAACCCGAAGCACGAGCGCACCAAGGCGTTCCTCTCGAAGGTGCTCTGACTCGCCGGGCTGACCCGGGCCGGGGTCAGCCGGCGAGTGCCTTCGCGATGCGCTGCGGTGACACCGGCTCGGCCGTCCGAAGCTCTTGCGCGAAGAGGCTGACGCGAAGTTCCTCGAGCATCCAGCGCACGCGCACCAGGTGCGGAGGCGATTCCGGGTCGATCGGGATCCGGCCGCCGGCCGCCTCGAACGCTGCCATCGACGGCTCGAGCTGGTTCATCGCCTGGCGGTCGCGACCTGGGTTCTCGACGAGCTTGCGCACCCGCGCGTTCATGGCCTCCAGGTAGCGCGGCAGGTGTCGCAGCCGCTCGATCCCGGTCGCCGAGACGAACCCGGCGGGCACGAGCCCGTCGAGCTGTGTGCGCATGTCGCCGAGGGCCGCCATCAGGTGCATGCTCGACGCCCCCGAGATCGCCCGGTCGGCCTCGCGCGCGGCTCGCAGGATCCGTGCCACGAGGGCGACGGTCTCGAACATGCGCTCCATGATGTTCTCGGCGATCGCGTCGCGGACCGCCTCGAACTCGGCGCGTGTGCGCACCAGACCATCGGGGTGGCGGGTGCGCAGCTCTGCATCGATGCATGCGGCCAGGCAATCGTCGAGCAGGGCGCGCGTGCCGGGGTATGCGCTCGCGGCGAGCGCGAGCTTCTCCTCGTTCGAGAGATGCTCCTGCACATACGCGACCGGTGTCGGTGTCGCGAGCACGAGCAGTCGACGGATGCCGCGACGCGACGCCCGGTCGCGCTCGGCCGCCGTGGCGACGAGGCGCAGGGCGACCGAGGTCTTCTCATCGACGAGCGCCGGGTACGCGCGGATCACGTTGCCCGCCTGTCGCGTGTCGAGGTGGGCGGGGATCTCGTCCCACTCCCACGTCGTGATGCCGGAGCGCTCGACGGTATCCGTGGATTGGGGAGCCGCCTGCGGCGTCTCGAAACCCGCGCTCGCGGCATCCGGGATTCCAGACGTGGGCTTCCCGCGCTCGGCGACCCTCGGCTTCGCCGTGACCGCCCGCGCCACCGCATCACGAGTGCGGTCCGCGAGGGCGGCCTGCAGCTCGCCGAGGTCCTTCGACGAACCCAGCTCCCGTCCGCGTTCGTCGACTGCGCGAAACGTCACACGCAGGTGCGGGGGGATCCGATCGACATCGAAGTCGGCGGGATCGACCGGTGCGAACGTCAGCCGGCGGATCGCCTTCGCCACCGCCGCCACCAGTGGCTCGCGCGGCTCACCGGCCTCGGGCCCTGCCGGCAACTCGGCGGCGATCTTCGCGGCCCATTCGGCGGCGGGAACGACCTGTCGCCGCAGCACCTTTGGCAGGGTGCGAAGCAGCGCCTGGATCAGTTCGTCGCGCAGCCCCGGGACCTGCCAGTCGAATCCGACCGGTTCGAGCCGCGGCAGCAGCACGAGCGGCACGACGACCGTGACGCCGTCGTCCTCGGCGCCGGGTTCGAAGCGATACGAGAGGGCGAGGGTCTGGTCGTGCTGTCGCCAACGATCGGGGAAGTCGCCGCTGCGGTCGGATTCGGCCTCATCGCCTGCGAGGTCGGCTGGGGTCATCGTGAACAGATCGGGCCGTCGCCGGTGCTCGCCACGCCACCAGCGTTCGAAGCTGCGTGGGTCCGCGACATCCGCCGGCAGTCTCGCTTCATAGAATGCGACCACGGATTCGTCACCGGCGAGGATGTCGCGGCGACGCGTCCGCTCCTCGACCTCGCCGAGCTCGCGGCGAAGCTCACGATTGCGCTGCAGGAACCCGAAGAGGCGGCGGTCGAGCCGACTCGTGTCCCAGTCCTCCTCGACGAGCGCATGCCGGATGAACAGCTCGCGTGCGAGTTCCTGATCGACGCGTGCGAGCTGGATCCTGCGCTTCGGCACGATCGGCACGCCGAACAGCATCACCTTCTCGTCGGCCACTGCCGCGCCCTGACGGCGTTCCCAGCGCGGTTCGCTGAAGCTGCGCTTCGCCAGCGGCCCGGCCAGCGACTCGGCCCACGCCGGATCGATCGCCGCGTTGGTGCGCGCGAAGAGCCGGCTGGTCTCGACCAGCTCAGCACTCATGAGTGCGGCGGGTGGCTTCTTCACGAGCGCCGAACCCGGGAAGACCACGAACCTCGTATTGCGCGCTCCGAGGTATTCGGCCTGCTGCCGGCG
>JALYWB010000091.1 GCA_030852935.1 Actinomycetota bacterium
CCGGCGCGCTGGCGGCGCGCGACGTGCAGGTAGTGGCGGCCGATCGAGGCGCGGTCGGCGGCGTCCGCCGCGAACGCGAGCAGCTCATCGCGGAATGACTCCAGACCCGTATAGACGATGGGGGAGCGGAGCCATTCGATGGGGGTCGCGTTTCCCCGCGCGATGAGGCGGATGGTCTTGGCGAGGTCCCAGCCGTTGACGTCGAAGGTCTTGTCGAGGGGTGTCTCGATGACGTCGCGCTCGGGCCACAGCGACAGATAGCACTCGCGCGGTGCGATGTAGAGGAAGCGGCAGTCGTAGTCGCTGTCGGGCGAGGGGAAGCCCCACGCCCGGCTGCCGCTCTCGATCGCCCAGGGGATCCGTACCCCGTGGTCCGCCGCGACGGACGCGAGCCGCCGATCGATCTCGGCGACGACCGCCGGGTCGAGGGCATCGGGGATCGCACGCATCGCTCGACCCTACCGACCCACTGGGCGGGCGGCGATCGTAGCGCGCTGCCGCTCGGACCGGCTGCGGTCAGTCGCGGGCCCGACCGAAGACAGCGTGATCGAGGCCGCGGATGTAGCCCATCGCGAAGAGGCGGCCCAAGGTGCCGTAGGCGGGCCGTTCGTTCGACTCGCCGGCCATCGTGGGGACGTGGTCTGGCCGCATCGGTCCGTCGAAGCCGATGTCGTGGTACGCCCGCATGCACTCAGCCAGGTCGTTCTGACCCTCATCGTGGAAGGTCTCGACGAAGTCCTCTGCGGTGCCGTGCACGTCGCGGAAGTGGGAGAAGATGATCTTGTCCTGCTCGCCGAACTCGCGAATCAGCCCGGGCAGGTCATGGCCCATCAGTGCGAAGTTCCCCTGGCAGAACGTGATCGCGTTGCTCGGAGACGGGTGCATCGCGAGCAGCCTCCGGTATGCATCGGGGGACCGCATGATGCGTGGCATGTGCCGGACGCTGCCGAGGGGCGGGTCGTCGGGGTGCATGCCCATGCGGACGCCGCTTTCCTCGGCGACGGGGATCACGGCGTCGAGGAAGTACTGCAGCGCATCCCAGAGCTGTTCGTCGGTCACTTCGCCCGGATGCACGAGCGGCGGTAGCTCGTCAGCTCGGCGGCTGTTGAAACCCGTCACCAGAGCGCCGGCTCGGCCCTCGACGGCGACATCGGTGCGCGCCCAGCTCGATACGGCCATCCAGTTGTAACAGAGCACCGGAATCCCGAGGCGCCCCATGGCACGCAGCTGGACGATGACGTGCTCGATCTGTTCGTCCCGGCCGGGGAGCCCCAGGCGCACCTTGTCCATCGGCGCCGTGTCTTCGATGCCGACGACCTTCAGGCCGTGCTCGGCGAACAGGTCGATGTCTCGTCGGATCGCCGCCTCGCCCCACGGGACCTCATCGTCGCCGGCTCGGGCCACGACGCCCTTGCCGACGGAGGCGAACATCCGCTGCTCCTGTTCGGCGCCGTTCAGCAGCGCGACGACGTTGTCGACACCGCACTGCCGGATGAGCTGCCACAACGGCTCGGGTCGGGGGCTCAGGAGTTCGCTGAGGTGAATCATGGTTGCGCCTTCCTCTGGGGGGTCAGTTGTCGGGGAGGGGGGCGGCGAGGCGTGCAAGCAGCCCGCCGTCCACGCGGATGTCGGCACCGGTCACGAAGCTTGCACGCGGACCCGCGAGGAACGCGATGACCTCGCCTACCTCTTCCGCCTGCGCGATGCGACCGAGCGCGTGAGCCGTTCCCCAGTTCGCCAGGATCTTCTCGACGCCGGCGGGGGTGCCATCGCTGAAGTCGGTCGCTGCTGCCCTGAGCATCGGGGTGTCCACCGATCCAGGGCTCACGCTGTTCACTCGAACGCCGTGCGCTGCCTCATCCACGGCCATCGCGCGCACCAGTGCGAGCAGCGCTCCCTTGCTCGCGGTGTACGCGACGACCTGCGCCTGGGTTGCCGTGGCCTGGACGGAAGCGACCACCACCACGCTGCCGGCTGGGCTGCGACGGAGATGAGGCATCGCGAAGTGGCACGCGAGGAACGCGCCCGTGAGGTTCACGTTCATCACCTCGTGCCACTGCTGAACGGTGGTCGACGCGACGTCGCCGTAGCGCTGGATGCCCGCCGAGGTGACGACGGTGTCGAGCCGACCGAACTCGCTCAGCGCCAGGTCGACCGCGGATTCCGCCGTCGAGGGGTCGTCGATCGGGCCGACGGCGGATGTCGCGCGCCCACCTTGCTGGATGATCTCCTGCACGACGGCATCGGTGTCAGCGGTCTCGAGCCCGTGGACGACGACGGCCGCGCCTTGGCGCGCGAGCTCGAGCGCGGCACTGCGCCCGATCCCGCGTGAGCCGCCGGTGACCAGGGCGACCCTGTCTGTGTGGTCGATCATGCGATCTCCTCTGGAATGGTCGTGCGGCAGTGGGGCCCGTAGGTCATGCCGCGAATGGCGCGACGGCCACGCCGCGAGTGTTCGTGGCCAGCGCGAAGACCGAGCCGGCGAGTGGCTGCACCGCGATGTCGTCCTCCGTCAGCCCTGCTCGTGCCGATGTGATGTAGAGCGTGCCGTCAGCCCCGAACGCGCAGCTCGACGGCTGCGTCACGGGCATCGGCACGGTCGCCACGAGTTCTCCCGCGGGGGAGTAGCGGCGGACCTCAGACCCGCCCCACACGGCCACCCACACGAAGCCGTCGACATCGACGGCCAGCCCGTCGGGCAGCCCTGAGTCGATCGCCGCGATCCGGCGGAAATCCCCGACCGCGCCGTCGTCCGCATCGTACGGAGCGGAGAGCAGGCTGTATCCGAAGCTGTCGACGAGGTACATCACCGAATCGTCGGCGTCCCAGCCGAGACCGTTCGGGAGGATGAATCCCGTGGCCACCGTCGCGCTCGGCGCGTGCCCGTCCCAACGATGGAGCGCGCCGACGCCTGGCGTGAACTCCATATGGGTGCTGCCCGCCCACATCCGCCCGCGGGAGTCGACCTTCGCGTCGTTCATCCGTCGATACGGTTCCGGCAGCACCGGATCGACCACCGTGAGAGCGTCGTCGACGATCAGGCCGAAGCCATCGCTGACCGCGGCGGCGAAGCCCCGCTCCGCGGCCCGGGGTGCCACGGCACCGATCAGGGTGTCGAGTTTCGTGCGCGCCTGAAGCCCGGTCTCGAGGTCGTCCTGGAACATCTCGCCGCGCGTGATGTCCACCCACACCAGCTTGCCGGTGCGCGGGTCGAAGACGGGCCCCTCGCCGACCTCCGCGTCAGCGGAGATGACGACGTCCGGTGCTTTCAGCAATTCGATCTGGCTCATCGCTTCCTTCTCTCCTGTGTCTCAGAGCGTGATTCAGAGCACGCCGTAGGTGGCGAACGCCTCGGTGGACGACATCCCTCGCTCGATCGCCGCGCGAACGGCGCTTTCGACGGACATCTTGGTCAGCGCCCGTTCGAGAACCTCGTCCTCGACGTCTCGCGGCACGATGACGACGCCGTCCACGTCGCCGACGACGAGATCTCCCGGCGTCACGGCGACGCCGCCGATCTCGACGGGGACTCGGTAGTCGATGACCTTCGCACGGATGGCGGCATCCTGGGCGTACGGCCCGCGGCTGAAGACGGGCCAATCCTGCTCCAGTACCTTCGGCGTGTCGCGGTGGAAGGCGTCGAGCACAGCGCCGGCAGCGCCGCGCACCCGCGCCGTGACCGTCAGCAGCTCACCCCACGCGGCGCAATCGGCCCGCCCGCCATGCGCGAGGTAGACATCACCCGGTCGGAGATCGTCGAGCGCCTGTGTCAGCAGGCCGAACGGTTTCTGCTGGGGACCGAAGACATCCGCGATCAGCACCGGCATCGCCCGGCCTACGAGCATCATCGACGGGAGCAGGGGGCGCACCCGTGCGGGCAGGATCTGATGCGGCAGCCCGAGGCTGTCGAGGATGTCACCGACGACCGGTGTGTTGAGGACGTCCTTGACGACCGCGAACCGCGACGCGTCGTCGCCGGGCAGCTGGGGTGCGTTGCTCATCGTCACACCGCCCGCTCGACGCTGCGCCGCTGACGAACGGCGCTGATCAGGACCGCGGCGAGAACGAGGGCGCCTCGCACCACCTGCTGTGCATACTGATCGACTCCCATCAGCACCATTCCGTTCGTGAGGAGGGCGATGAAGAACGCTCCGAGCAACGTGCCCGAGACCGTTCCCTTGCCGCCGGACAGCAGCGTCCCGCCGATGATGACGGCGGCGATGGCATCGAACTCGAGGCCGAGGCCGATCGAGGAGGTGCCTGAGGAAAGCTGCGCGCTCAGCAGGATGCCGATCACGCCGGCGCTCAGGCCGCTGATCACGAACACCAGAATCCGTACGCGCTTCACACGCACACCCGACAGCTCTGCGGCGTGGGCATTGCCGCCGACGGCGTAGATCGAACGCCCGAACACGGTTCGGCGTGCGATGAACGCGATCACCACGAACACGATGATCAGGTAGACGGCCATATACAGAGCAGAGGCCGGCATCCCCGCGATGCGGCCGGTGCCCCAGTAGAAGAACTCGTTCGCCGGAAGGGGGATCGGTGTGGCACGGGTGAGCATCAACGCGATTCCGCGGAGGGCGAGGAAGAGTGCGAGCGTCACGATGAAGCTCGGCACGTCGAACGCGGCTCGAATCCAGCCCGCGAACGCTCCGATGAGGATCGAAGAGCAGATCACGACCACGCACGCCAGCCACATCGGCAGACCGATCTCGACGACGAGAACACCCAGCATCGCTGAAGACAAAGCCGCGTGGGATCCGACGGAGACATCGATCTCGCCCGCGACGATCACGAGCGTCATGGCGAGGGCGACGATGCCGAAGAAGGCCGCCTGCTGCACCAGGAAGAACATGTTGTCCACCGTCAGGAAGTTCTTCGCCGTGAAGCTCAGGATGACGAAGAGGACCGCGAAGGCGACGAAGAGGCCCGCTCCGTCCCAGTGGACGACGCGCGCAAACCTGCTCTGCTGCGTGGTGTCGGCGGCGGGGGGTCTGTTCGCTACCGCGACTTCAGGCATTGACGTCTACTTTCATCGAGAGGGCGAGGAGCCGCTCGGCGCTCGCCTCGTTTCCGTGTACTTCCGCAGTGATGCGCCCATCGCGCAGTACGAGCACCCGATCGCAGACCTCCGACAGCTCCTCGAGCTCGGATGACACGAAGATGCACGCGATCCCCTCGGCGGCGAGCTGCCGGATCAGGCGATAGATCTGCGCCTTAGCGTGGACGTCGATTCCCCGTGTCGGCTCGTCCAGGAGCAGGATCTGCATATCGGCCGCGATGAGGCGCCCGATCACGCCCTTCTGCTGATTCCCGCCCGACAGCGACGCGATCGGCTGCCCCGGGGAGGACGCGGCGATCGACAACAGCCGCATGTAGCGGTCTGCGAGAGCGCGCTCGCGTGCGCCGCGCACCAGGAATGAGGGCAGCACGATTCCTCGCGCCGCCAGGACGAGGTTCTCACCGACGCTCATCCGAGGGACGAAGCCGGCGAACTTCCTGTCCTCGGGCGACAGGCCGACTCCTCGGCGGAGCATGTTGCGCGGGCCACGGCGGTCCACCGACTGCCCGCGGAGCAGGACCTCTCCGCTGTGACTGCGACGGGCCCCGAAGATGCACTCGAGGATCTCCGTTCTGCCCGACCCGAGCAGGCCGGCGATGCCGAGCACTTCGCCGTCGTGCAGCGTGAACGAGACATCCTCGACCGGCGGGGCGGCGAGACCTCGGACTTCGAGCACGACGGGCTGGGTCCTGCGGTCTCTCCGCTCGAGTGCGGCGGCGACCTTGCCGCTCTCGCCCGCGATCAGCTCGGCGACCTCGTCGCTGTTCGCCTGGCCGGTGGCGAGCGTGGCGACCTCGACGCCATCGCGGAGCACGGTCAGGCTGTCCGCGACGAGCGGGATCTCCTGCATCCGGTGGGAGATGTAGATGACGGACATCCCTTGCGACGCGAGTCGCCGAACCAAGGCCAGGAGGGCGCTCGCCTCCGCGGTGTTGAGTGCGCTCGTCGGCTCGTCGAGGATCAGCACCCGCGGACTGTGAAGGAGAGACTTCGCGATCTCCACCAGCTGCTGCTGCGCGAGCGAGAGCGATCCTGCGAGACGCCAGAGCGGGATGTCGATGCCCAGCTTGTCGATCGCAGCCTGTGCGAGCGAGTCGAGCCGCCTGCGGTCGATCACCGATCGCATGAGCCGACCTGTCGGCCATTGGCCCAGCGTGATGTTCTCTGCAACGGACAGCCCCGGGATCAGGCTGAACTCCTGGTGGACGATGCTCACCCCGCCGGCGCGAGCGTCCGCGGGCCCAGCCCAGCGCACGCTCTCGCCGGCGAGGATGATCTCGCCCACGCCGTCATCGTCGGGTGCCTGCGAACCTGAGATCAGGTTGACGAGAGTCGACTTTCCGGCACCGTTCTTGCCGAGCAACGCGCGCACCTCTCCGCGGCGCAGGGTCAGGTCGACCCCCTTGAGCGCACGCAGGGTGCCGTAGGTCTTGCTCAGCGAGCGGCACTCGAGGACGATCTCGTCGTCGTGAAGCGCGGGCATCAGGCTTCCTCCGGGGCAGTGATCGCGCGACGACTACTGGCCGAGGTACGCGTTGATCTCGTCCGGCGCGGTGCTGTTGAATCCGATGCCCGGGACGAGTACCTCAATAGGCGAGTTCGTGCCGCCGTCGATGACCTTCTTCGCCATTTCGTACGCGCCGGTCGCGGTCGCCGCTTCGTCCTGTCCGGTCGTGGCCTGCAGTTGGCCGTCGAGGATGGCCTCCGCGAGCTGTACCGACATATCGGTGCCGAAGACCTTCATCGATGCCCCGGTGGCGGCGATGGCCGCGATCTCGCCGACGGTGCCGTCGTGGCTCGCCGACCAGAACAGGTCGATGTCGGGGTTGGCGGTGATGATGTTGGTCGCCACGGTGGTCGCCTTGTCGGCCACGAATGCCTCTTGATCGGCGACGTACTCCACGGTCACCCCGGCGGCCTCGAGCGCCTCCTTGAACCCGTTCTTGCGGAAGACGCAGACCTCGAATGAGTCGCAGTTGAGGATCGCGATCTTGGCAGTGCCGTCGAGGTTCGCCTTGATGTACTCGGCCGCCATCTCTCCGGTGCTCGTGCCGAGAGCCTCGTTGTCGGACTGGATTGCGCCGTCCACGACCTCGGGCGAGGCGGCGTCGTCGGTGCAGTTGCCGAAGCAGATGAGCGGGATTCCCGCGGCCTTCACCGTCTTCATCGTGGCGATCGAGCCCGCCGCGGCATTGGCGGGCTGGATGATGATCGCATCGACCTGTCGAGTGATCAGGTTCTGCACGTTGGCCGCTTCTTTGCTGCCGTCGTTCTCGGAATTGGCCACGATCACCTCACCGCCGTCGGCCTCCACGACTTCCTCCAGGGCCGTCTGGATGTTCTGGTAGTAGTCGTTTGCGAACGGGATGACCAGTCCGATGGTGAGACCTTCTTCGGCGGGCTCGTCACCGGCCGACGATGTCGATGCACAGCCGGCAGCAGTGAGCATCACCGATGCGCCGACGAGGATTGCGAGAACAGATCGCTTCTTCACGTTTGTCTCCTTTGACTTCCGTGGTCGGTGAGATGCGGCAGCCGCTTCACCTGATCACTTGTGGGATAAGTGACTAGGTGGACAGGATAAGCGCATCGGCTAGGTTGAGAGGAAGGGGCGGAGCGCGCCCGTTAGCGAAGCGTTATGAAACGGTCACGCGGTCAGTGACTCTCGAGCGGAGGCGAATTGTCCGATCTTGTTGAGCGAAGGTCGCTGGCTGACCTGGCAGTCGACTCTCTGTTGAGGATCATCGAACGGCGCGGACTCGGAGCGGGCGACGCGCTGCCCTCGACTGCTGAGCTGGCCGTCTCGATGGGTGTGAGCCGCAACATCGTGCGCGAAGCGATCGCCGAACTGGCGGGTCAGGGTCTCATCGAGCGGCGCCAGGGCCGCGAGGCGACGATCACGCTCCCCGATGCGCAGCAGCTCGAGCGTCTGTTACGGCTGCGATTCGCGATCAAGGGCGCGGACTACGAGAGCCTCGAGGAGTACCGAGAGATCCTCGAGGTCGGCAGCGCGCGCCTCGCCGCGCAGCGCATCACCCCGGAATCGGCGGCGAGGCTCGCCAAGCACGTCGAGGATCTCCGAGCATCGACGTCCGACGAGGAGCAGTTCCAAGTCGATCAGGCCTTCCACATCGAGGTCGCCCGCGCTTCAGGCAACGAGATGCTGCTGCTGGCGCTCGAGAGCACCAACTCCCTCCTCATCGAGCTCCGCCGGCGCGCGTGGGTCGGATGGATTCGCGCCGGACAGAGCCCGGAGGCGGTGATCGAGGCGCACCAGGACATCCTCGACCGGATCGTCGCCGGTGACAGTGAAGGTGCTGCGCGGGCGATGGAGGTCAACCTGCATCAGGCGCAGTCAGGGCTCGCGGCGGACAAGTCGAGCGAGGCATCCGGGTAGTCGCGGGGCCCTACTTCTTGTCGCGGGTCGACCACAGTGCCCACGCGATCAGCACGGGCTGGAAGAACAGACGCGTCAGGCGCTTGGCGTCGGTGTCGAGGCCGAACCCGTTGCGCCGCTTGACGTACTGCTCGATGTTGCCCGGGAAGACCGCCGCGAAGAAGGCGGCGAGGATGACGCCCATGCGCCGCCGTGACTGCGGCAGAGCGACCAATGCCCCGCCGAGCATGATCTCGACGGCTCCGGATGCCACGACCACCGCGTCCCGGTCCATCACCTTCGTCGCGAAGTCGGGCACTTGCGCCTGGAACTCCCGTCGGGCCCAGAACA
>JALYWB010000111.1 GCA_030852935.1 Actinomycetota bacterium
CCGCCCGTGGTCGTTCGATCAGATGAATGCGAACGGCAGCATCGCGAGTCCGAACGCGAGGGCGCCGAAGGTCACGAGCGCCGCGCCGGCGAGCATGACGGCGTTCAGCACGATCCCCCAGATCGCCATCGTGCGCGACGCGGGCTCGCGCTTCAACGCCATCACGCCGAGCACGAGCCCGCCGATCGGCACGAGGAAGGTATAGCTCGCGACGATCGACACCAGCCCGAGCACGAGGCTCGCGATGCTGAATCCGCGCGACTCCACTGCGGGCGCCCCGTACAGATTCGGCTCGGTCGGGTTCGGCTCAGCGAACGGCGCGTGCGACTGGGTGGGAGTTGCGGTGGTCATTGTGGTGTTCTCCTGTTCGTGGGTGTGATTCCACGGTACGGATGCCAGGACCGCCGAGGTATGGGGCTATCCCCCGGATCCGCGGGGCGGCGAGCCCGCTCAGGCGAAGAAGGCGAGCCCGCTCACCCGAAGAAGGCGAGCCCCGCCCACTCGAAGAAGTCGAGCCCCGCTCACCCGAAGCAGTCGAGCCCCGCTCAGGCGAAGAGTTCGAACAGGTGCTCTCCGACGATGAGGTAGATGCCGACGACCACTGCCACGGCGCTCACGGTGAAGCAGGCCCATGCGCCGACGAGTGCGGCACGTTTCTGGCCCTCGCTGAGCGGCGACTTCTTCGCCGCCTTGGCGGCGCGCTTCTCGGCTTGCCGGATCTCGGCCGGTGTCACGACGGTGATGGCGTCGGTGAACTCCGCGGGCGTCACGATGGGTGTGCGGCCCGAGGCGGTGAGCAGGCGAACGCCCAGGGAGTAGGCGCACACGACGACCGTCGCGCCGACCAGCGCCGAGACGAGCACGATGAGGAAGGCGAACCAGTCGATCACGGTGCCACCTTCTTCTTCGGCTTCGGGTTGCGCTTGATCTTCACGGCGCGACCCGAGGCGGCGACCTCGCTCACGACGTTCTTGTGCGACACCTCGTTCCGGCGCGACCACAGGAAGATGATCACGATCACGATCACGCCCACGACCGCGTCGATGAGCACGCCGACGACCCCGAGCTGCGCCACGAGCGCGGCGAGCGCGCCGACAGCACCCGCTGCCGGGAGCGTCATCAGCCAGCCGATGCCGATACGGCCGGCGGTGCGCCAGCGTACCTTCGATCCGCGGCGGCCGAGGCCCGAACCGATGACCGAGCCCGAGGCGACCTGCGTGGTCGAGAGCGCGAACCCGAGATGGGTCGATGCGAGGATCGTCGCCGCGGTCGAGGTCTCTGCGGCGAAGCCCTGGGCGGGCTTCACGTCGGTCAGCCCGGTGCCGAGGGTCTTGATGATGCGCCATCCGCCCATGTAGGTGCCGAGCGCGATCGCGACCGCGCAGCTGACGATCACCCAGAGCTGCACTTCGCCACCCGAGCTCTGCAATCCGGCGGCCACGAGCGTGAGCGTGATGACACCCATCGTCTTCTGCGCATCGTTGGTACCGTGCGCGAGCGCGACGAGCGAGGACGAGAAGATCTGCGCGTGCCGGAAGCCGTCACGACCGTCAGGCTTGCCGTCGTACCGACGCGTGATGGCATACGCGAGCTTCGTCGCGGTGTAGGCGATCAGGCCGGCAGTCAGCGGCGCGAGGATCGCCGGCAGGATCACCTTCGACATGACGACGCTGAAGTCGATCGACTGCAGGCCGAACCCGACCAGGGCCGCGCCGATCAGTCCGCCGAAGAGGGCGTGGCTCGACGACGAGGGAAGGCCGAGCAGCCACGTGACCATGTTCCATACGATGGCGCCGATGAGCCCGGCGAAGATCAACTCGGGAGTGATGAGCACCCCGCCGTCGCCCTCGTTGATGATGCCGCCCGAGATGGTCTTCGCCACCTCGGTGGAGAGGAAGGCTCCGACGAGGTTCAGGATGGCGGCGAGCCCGACGGCCACCTTCGGGCGAAGCGCTCCGGTTGCGATCGGCGTCGCCATCGCGTTCGCCGTGTCGTGGAAGCCGTTCGTGAAATCGAAGAACAGCGCCAGTGCGATGACCAGCACGACGATGAGGGTGAGATCCACCGGCGCCCTTCTGTGGTACAAAGACTGGCTCTGGATCGGTGCTGAAATTCACCGAAGGTTCAACGGATGTGAGGTGCAGAAGCGGCGATCGCCGTGCTCTTCGACGATACTACGCGACCGACTCGACCTCCTCCACCACGGTCGCAAGGTCCTCGCCGAACACGAAGCTGCGCCGAACGGATGCCCCGTCGAGCACATTCGGCAACCAACGCCGGGCATCGTCCCACATCTCGTCGTACGGCACTCGATCGAGCGCGAACCACTCGGGGTCCAGCTCATCCGAACCGCGCGGCTCGCCTCGCCAGGTGCGGCACACGAAGACACTCGACTCCTGACTCCACGCCTCCCGGTGCGGGAAGAAGTAGCTGAGCATTCCCCGCGGTTCCAGGTCGGATGCCGCGACCACGACACCCGCCTCCTCGAACACCTCGCGCACGGCCGCGTCGACGGCCGACTCCCCCGGCTCGAGCTTGCCGCCGAGGCCGACGAAGTTGCCGACGCCGAGTCCGTGCTTCTTGCGCCCGAGCAGCACCTCGATGCCACCCGCGCGTTCGCGCAGGAGGTAGCAGACACAGACCTGGGGCAGCGGCATCCGTGATCCTCTCATTCGGTCCCTGAGCCTGTCGAAGGGCGAAGGATCAACCGAAGAGGATCTTCGCCTCGTCGTAGCGTGACTGGGGGACGCGGTTGAGGCTGCCGACCGCCTCGGCGATCGACACGGTCTTGATATCGGTGCCGCGCAGGGTCACCATCGAACCCCAGGCCGCGTCGTATACGGCATCGACGGCATGCATGCCGAGGCGTGTCGCGAGCACCCGGTCGTAGGCCGAAGGGGCACCGCCACGCTGGATATGCCCGAGCACCGTGTCGCGCGACTCGATGCCGGTGCGTTCCTCGATCATCGGCGCCAGCCGCTCGGCGATGCCGCCGAGCCTCGGGCGATCGAATGCATCGAGGCCCTTATGCGAGTGCGCCTCGCTCATTCCCTCGAGGGTGAAGCCCTCTGCGACGACCACGAGCGGCGCCCGGCCGCGATGCTGCACGGATTCGACCCACTCGCAGATCTGCTCGATGCTCGTGGGCTGCTCGGGAATGAGGATGGCGTGCGCGCCGCCGGCCATGCCCGAGTGCAGGGCGATCCACCCGACGTGCCGGCCCATGACCTCGAGCACGATGCACCGGCCGTGCGATTCTGCGGTCGTGCGCAGACGGTCGATCGCCTCGGTGGCGATCTCGACGGCCGTGTCGAAGCCGAACGAGTAGTCGGTGGCCTTGAGGTCGTTGTCGATCGTCTTCGGCACGCCGACGATCTTGAGCCCCGCGTCAGTGAGCCGTCGCGCCGCCGTGAGGGTGCCCTCGCCGCCGATGGCGATGACCGCATCGATGCCGTTCTCGTCGAGCATGCGCTGGATGTTCTCGGGCCCGCCGCCCTCGCCCTCGAACGGGTTCGTGCGACTCGAGCCGAGGATCGTGCCGCCCTGCTTCGACAAGCCGCGCACGTCGTGTCGCGTGATCGGCATGAGGTCGCCCTCGACGACGCCGCGCCAGCCCCAGCGGAACCCGACGAATTCGGCATCATGCGTGATGACGCCCTGCAGCACGGCGCCGCGGATGACGGCGTTCAGGCCCGGGCAGTCGCCCCCGCTCGTGAGGATCCCGATCTTCATATGAGTGTGACTCCAGTGCTCGTCAGAACAAGTGGTGTGCCGGTTGCCACAACGCCGGGGCGGTTCGACTGCCGCAGTCTATAGGGTGCGTACGGTTCAGAGCGCGCCGTCGAGCGCCTGGCGCAGCACGTGCTGGAGCGCGTCGAGTTGCACCGAGTCGGCCGATCCGGGTTCGACGTCGCTGCCGTCGAGCGCGCGGGCGGCGAGTCCCTGCTTCGAGTCGATGAGTTCGGCGATGCGGGCGTCGATCGTGTGAGCGGCGATGATGCGCCACGCCGTGACGGGCTCGTCTTGACCGATGCGGTGTACGCGGTCGATCGCCTGAGTCTGCTCGGCCGCCGTCCAGCTGAGTTCTGCGAGTACGACGTTCGACGCGGCCTGGAGGTTGACCCCGACGCCCGCCGCGGTGAGCGAACACACCGCGACCGCGACCTCGGGGTCCTTGTTGAACGCGTCGATCGCGGCCTGGCGCTGCAGCGCCGTCTGGTCGCCGCGCAGCGAGACCGTGCGCAGCTCCCTGGCCGCGAGTGCGGCCTCAGCCTGGTCCATGACATCGATGTGCTTCGCGAAGAACACGACCTTGCCGACCGATCGGGCGAGCTGTGCGGCGTAATCGGCCGCGAGTCCGGCCTTCGCCTGGCCGATCTTCCGCACCATCGTGAAGACGTTCTCGCCCGACTTCGTCGACTTCGACTCCTCCAGCTCGGCGCTCGCGACGGCACGGATGAACTGGTCGCGCTGGTCGTCGTCGAGGTCGCCGATGCGCAGGTGGCGGGCCTCGACGAGCGCACGGAATCGCGCGGCGAGCCGGTTTCCGAGTTCGCGCTCGGCTGCACGCACCGATCGGCCGAGTTCGTCGTCGAGTTCAACGGGCAGGTCGGCGATGCGCTTGGAGGGCAGGTCTGCGGCGACGTCGACCTTGCGGCGACGAACGATGCCGAGGTCGATCACGGTGCGGCGTGCCGCAGGGTAGAAGCCCTGGTCGGCGGGTGTCAGGCCGGTCTCCTCGAGCTTGCCGAGGAGCTCGGGCGACGGCTTGTCGCCCTCGATCCACCCGAGGAATTGCCAGATCGCCCGGAAGTCGTCGACATCGTTGATGAGGGGCGTGCCCGTGAGTGCCATCAGCAGCGGGTCGCCCCCGGGCGCGGTGCGCCTGATCCGGTCGGCGAGCGCGAGCACGTTGCGGGAGCGCTGCGACTGCAGGTTCTTGATGAAATGCGCCTCGTCGACGACCATCCCCTTGAATCCGAGCGTCGAGAGCCATGCCATGTGCCGATCGAGCACGTCGTA
>JALYWB010000133.1 GCA_030852935.1 Actinomycetota bacterium
AAGGCCGCGCCGATCGTGCGCGCCTCGTCGTCGAGCGCATCCTGGAAGCTGCGCGCCAGTCCCGACCGAACGAGTCGCTTCGCCTGCCCGAACGCCCCGGTGGGGCCGCCAAGCCAGGTCGCGGCGATCTCGCGGGCGCGATGCTCGAGCGCGTCGGGCGCGACGACCTCGGTGACGAGGCCCCAGTCGAGCGCCTCGGCCGCCGAGAGTGCGCGTCGGGTGAGCGTGAGCTCGAGGGCCCGTCTCGTCCCGACCGCCTCGGGGAGCAGGGTGCTCACGCCGCAGTCGGGAGTGAGCGCGATGTCGGAGTACCTGCTCGCGAAGGTCGCCCGGTCGGACGCCACGATGAGGTCGGCGACGAGCATGAATCCGAGGCCGCCGCCCGCAACCGCGCCCTGCACGGCCGCGACGATCGGCTTCGAGCTCTCGCGGAGCGTGCGGTGTCCGTCGTGGATCCGGTCGGCGAGCGCGCGGATCACCTCGCCTGCGTCGTCCGCACCGTCAGCGAGGGCCGACATGGCGAGCACGTCGCCGCCCGCGCAGAATGCCCGGCCGTTGGCGTCGAAGAGCACGGCCCCGATGTCGTTGCGCTCGGCGACCTCGTGCGCGATGGACTGCCAGAGCTCGATCGCCGCGGGGTCGACCGCGTTGAGCCGGGTCGGCCGGTTCAGCGTCACATGGGCCAGGCCGTCGCTCACATCGAACAGGATGGCGTCGTCGCCTGATGCACCGCTCATGGTCGAGGAGTCTAGTTCGTGGCGGTGGCGTCGAGATCTGCGGATGTCGCGCGCTCAGGCCGCGCTGTGCTCCTGCTCGAGCCGGGCGGCGTGGGCCACGAGCACGTCGAGCACGGTGCGAACGGCGAGCCGCTCCGCGACATCCGGCCGCAGGAGTGCGACGATCTGGCGAATCGTCGGCAGACCGCGCAACGGCTTCAGCACCATTCCCTTCGGAACGGTGCCCGACGTGAAGCGGGGCAGGAAGGCGATCCCGAGGCCGGCCTCGATGAACGCCTCGATGATGCGAAGGTCGCTGAAGCGCTGCCCGATGCGGGCTCGCTGGCCCGACTGCTGCTCGACAGCGTGCAGGAGTCGCTCGAATGGAAACCCGGGAGGTACTCCGAGCCAGGTCTCGTCGACGAGGTCGTCGGGGGTGAGGTGCGCACGTCCAGCGAGCCGATGGTCGGCGGGCAGCCCGATGTCGAGCGGCTCGGTGAGCAGTGGCACCGCCTTGAGACCGCGACCGCCCCAGGGGAGGTCGCCGGGCATGGCGTGCGCGAGCACGATGTCGTAGTCCGAGGTGAGGTCGGGGAACTCGGCGAGCTCAGGGTCGAGGTCGGTGCACTGCACGACCAGGCCCGACACCCCGGCAAGTTCGGTGAGCACGCTCGGCAGCAGCGTGGCGCCCATCGTCGGGAACGTCAACAGTGTCACCTCGCCGCTCGGATGGTTGCGGAACTCGTCCCAGAGGGCGTCGGCCCGTTCGAGGGCGACCGCGACATCCGCGGCACTTCGGGCGAGCGCATGCCCGGCACTCGTCAGCACCAGGCCACGTCCGCTGCGTTCGGTCAGTGGCATTCCGGCCTCGCGTTCCAGCACCTTGAGCTGCTGGGACACGGCCGAGGGCGTGCGTCCGGTGGCCGCCGCGACCGCGGTGACGGAGCCGCGTTCGGCAAGTTCTCTGAGCAGGTCGAGCCGGCGAACGTCCATGTAGTGATGCTAAACCATGTATGAAGAACTATGAGCTTGTGCTGCATAGTTTCCTCGGCAACAATAAGAGTGTCGAACACGTGCAACGGCGCCTCCGTCGGTCGACGATCTCATTCGCTGCTTCGAAAGGAACCCACGTGTTCACCATCATGCTCATCCTCGGCACCGTCTCGGCAGTCGGCATCGTCAGCTCGTTCGTGGTCACTGCACGCGACGGCTACCGTCGTCAGCCGCGAGAGACCTTCGCGCGCACCGTCTGAGGGTCACCGCAACTGGCTCTGCCCCGACGTAGGGCCGCCGCGCGGGGGAGGGACACCCCGCGGAGCGGCCCTTCGTCGTCTCCGGGCGCCGTAGAATCGATGCCACGACGTAGAGTATTCGCGTGACCCTTGCGCCCCAGCACACTGATGCCCGTCGGCAGCTCATCGACCACATCTCGGCCGATGCGGTGTTCCACGGTGACTTCACGCTGACGAGTGGCAAGAAAGCCACCTACTACGTCGACCTGCGCAAGGTCAGCCTCGACCACCGTGTGGCGCCGCTCATCGGCCAGGTCATGCTCGACCTCATCGCCGAAGTGCCCGACGTGTCGGCCGTCGGCGGCATGACCATGGGCGCCGACCCGATCGCCGCCGCGATCCTGCACCAGGGTGCCGCCCGCGGCCTCGCCTACGACGCCTTCGTGGTGCGCAAGGAGCCGAAAGACCACGGCCGCGGCAAGCAGGTCGAGGGCCCCGACGTCGCGGGCAAGCGCGTCATCGTGCTCGAAGACACCTCAACCACCGGCGGCTCACCGCTCAAGGCCATCGAGGCACTCCGCAAGGTCGGCGCCGAGGTCGTGGCGGTCGCCGTGGTCGTCGATCGCGCAACCGGCGCCCGCGAGGTGATCGAAGCGGCCGGCGTGCCGTACCTGGCCGCGATCGGCCTCGACGACCTGGGACTGGACTGATGAACCGCGACGGACGAGATTCCGACGACGCCGACTGGCTCCTCGCGCAACTCGCGACCGGGGGGTCGCCGGCTGTTGAGGAGACACCCGTCGCTGCGCCGTCCGAGGCGACTGTGCTCCCCGAGGCAGCCGAGCTGCCAGAGGCGGCCGCGTTGCCTGAGGCGGCCGTGCTGCCCGACGTGCCTGGCGCCATGCCGCTGCCGTCGCCGCGAAGCGAAGAGGTGCTTGACTGGTTCACGATGGCGGAGCCGCCTACCGCTCCGGATGCCGCGACGCGGTCGCTGCCCGTGATCGGCGCCCCTCCCATCGTGGGTCAGCCGCCCACGTCGGCGGTTCCGATCGTTCCTCCGGGGCCCGCCACCGTCGGTTACCCGCCCACGCCGGCCGCTCCCGTCGTTCCTCCGGGCCCGGCCACGCCGCCGGCGCCGTTCGCGTCTACGTGGGATTCGGATGGACTCGACTCCGAAGACGCGATCCGTGCCGCCTTCCGCCGCCTCTCGCGCGGGCAGCCCGCGCACGACGGCTCCGCGTCGCTCGATGACGGCTCCGCGTCGCTCGACGACGGCTCCGCATCGCACGACGATGCGCTGACCGACACCGGCCCGGTGCCGGCGCGGCAGTCGTTCACGCCGGTCATCGACGGGGCGTCTGGGATTCCCCGGCATCCGATCGCTCCAACCACCGCGCCCGCGGGGTGGGACGAGCGGCCCGTATCGGCGCCGACCCCGGCCCCGACGAACGACTTCGACGGCGAACTCTGGTCAGCGCTCACCGGCGATGAGCCGGCTGCGACCGACCAGCGCGCTGCGACCCACGCGCGGGCCGCGACCCACGCGCGGGCGGCGACCGACGCATCGGCTGCGACCGGCTCGCCGGCTCGGGGCGACGCCTCGGCGCTGATCGACCCACGCATCGCCCTCACGTCCGCGGCGCCACTCGAGGCGGCACCTTCGTCACCGCCCGCCGAGCACCAACGAGACCGCAGGGGTTTCCCCTTCATCGAGGTGCGCGGTGACGCGGGCCCGGGCGATCTCGAAACCGCCGGAGCGACCACCGCGGCATCCGCCGCCGAGTCGGCCGTCGATCGACGCGCGCCGTTCCCCGCGTTCGCCGCGGCGCGGGGCGACGATCCCTTCGGACAGCCCGATGACCGGGGAGCCGAGCCGGTCGACGATCTGCTTGCAGCGCTCGGGTCGGGCACGGCGCGACCGAGCGATGGCGGCACTCGTGGCGGCGGGCCCGGCGCTGGGCCCTCGGACGGCGGGGTGGGCACACCGCCCTCAGACGGCCCGCCGCCGCCCGGCGGCACAGGCTACGACCCGTTCGGTGACGACTTCGACGATGACGGGGCGCCCGACGACGGTACCGCAGAGGTCGGCCGGCTCGACGACAACCGAGCAACCGGCGGCCCCGGCGATCAGGCCGGCTCCGACGACGGCCTGGGAGCGCTCGGCCTGACGTTCGACGACGGCGAAGACGAGCCGGCCCAAGCTCCCGAAACAACGTCGCCCATCGCGCGGGAGATCGCCGAGACCGGGTACTTCTGGAACCTCACGCCCGATCCGACTGCGCCCGACCCCAAGGCGGACCCACCGGGCGCCGGGGCGGCGACGACCGCGCCAGCACCGTTCGGCCCACCATCCCCCTTCGCGGTCAGCGACGAGCCCACGCAATTCGAGGTGGAATCCGAACCCGAACCCGTGGTGCCCGAGCCGGCCTGGCCCTTCGAACCCTCCCCGGCGTCCGAACCCCCCGCCACGACGAGATTCGACCCGCCCGAGCCAGCAGACGTCGAATCACCCGAGACGATGATGTTCAGGCCGCCCGAGTCGACGGCGTTCCACCCACCTACGACGGAGTCCGAGCCAGATACCGCGGCGTTCGAGCGACCCGTGACGGCCTTCGACCCGGCTCCGTCGACGCCCGTCGAACCGCTTGCTCACGGCGCGAACGACAGCGCACACACCGATCCGCTCGCCGCGCTCTTCGGCACCTCGGCAGAACCGTCGGGCCCGACCTCGCCGCAGGCACGGCCCGCACCAGCCGGCGCACCGTTCCCGGCCGGTGGCGCGTTCACCGACGCTGCCGCAGGCGCTGCGGTGACCGGCGCGTCTGCTCCTGCCTCACGCACCACCGCGCCAGCGGCATCCTCGGCGAGCACTGCGTCCCGCCCCGCGGGAGCCGGCGGTACCGGGCGAGGTGCCGGCGCCGGGTCGGGTGGGGGTAGCCGCCCCGGCGGAGGCCGCACGACGCGGACCCTGCTCTGGATCGCGGCCGGCCTCGTCGTCTGCCTCGTGCTCGCCGGCCTGTTCTATGTCGGCACGCTGCTCTCGGCGGGCGGCGGCGAAGCCGCAGGCCCGTCCGCCGCACCGGTCGAGACCGAGACACCGGTCGCAGAGCCGACGGCGGTGCAGCCCGTCGGCGTGCACGCGTGGAACACGCTCTTCGGCGGCGAATGCATCGAACCGTTCGCGTCGGTCTGGGAAGAGGAGTTCACGGTCGTCGACTGCACGACCCCCCACGCGGCCCAGCTCGTCTACCGCGGTGAACTCGCCGGCGACGCCGCTGCCCCCTTCCCCGGCGAGGCCGAGGTCGCGACGCAGGCGACCGCCATGTGCACCGCCGGCGGCGTCATCGATGTCGGGCTCGTCGCCGGAATCCCCGATCTGCAGGTGCAGGCGGCCTTCCCAGCCAACGAGGAGCAGTGGGCAGCGGGCGAGCGCACCGTCTACTGCTTCGCGAACCGCATGGGTGGCGAGCCGCTCACGGGCCCGATCGCGGGTCCCGGACCGACGGCGTAGCGTGGCGGCATCCGGTCGGGTCGTCGTCTTCGGCTCGCTCAACGTCGACTCGACGAGCTACGTCGAGGCGTTTCCGGCGCCGGGCGAGACCGTGCTGTCGCACGGCTTCCACGTCGCACTCGGTGGCAAGGGCTCCAACCAGGCGGTCGCCGCGCACGTCGCCGGCGCGCCGGTCGAACTCGTCGCCCGCATCGGCGACGACACCACGGGTGACTTCGCGATCGCGACCCTCGAGCGACTCGGCGTGCCCACGGCTGCCATCGAACGGGTGACGGATGCCCCGACCGGCGTCGCCCAGATCACGGTCGCCGACTCGGGCGAGAACACGGTCATCGTCACCGGCGGCGCGAACTTCGCGATGAGCCCGGATGTCGTCGATGCGCAGCGCGAGCGCCTCGCCGGCGCAGCGGTCGTGTTGACGCAGGGCGAGCTCCCCGTCGCCACGATCGACCGCCTCGCCCGAGTCACCGCCGCGGCCGGGGCACGGTTCGTGCTCAACCTCGCGCCGCCTGCCTCCGTTGCTCCGGCGACGCTCGCGATCGCCGACCCGCTCGTGCTCAACGAGCACGAAGCTCGCGCCGTCGGCCTCGATGCGGATGCCGCGGCGTCATCCCTCGACGACTGGCGCGGCCTCGCGGCATCCGCCGTCGGAGGCATCGCACGCTCGATCGTCGTCACGCTCGGGGCCGCAGGCGCGGTCGCCGCCTCGGCTGAGGGGTCGTGGTCGGTCCCCGCGGCGCGAGTGGACGCGGTCGACACCACCGGCGCCGGAGACGGATTCACGGGCACGCTCGCTGCGTTCCTGGCCGAGGGCCGGCCGCTCGGCGGGGCGCTGCGCATTGCGGTCGCGGCCGGAACGCTCGCGGTGCAGGCTCGGGGCACGGTCGACTCGTACGCCCCGCGCGTCGCAGTGCTGACCGCGGCCGGCTTCGCGGAGACCGCCGCCGGCGACAGCAGCGAGGCGACCGGATGACCATCCCCGTCATCGTCGACTGCGACCCCGGGCACGACGACGTCTTCGCGCTGTGGCTGGCGGCGGGACATCCGTCGCTCGAACTCGTCGCCGTGACCACGGTCGGCGGCAACGTTCCGCTCGAACACACGAGCCGGAACGCCCGCGTCGCCCTCACCGTGGCGGGAGTGACGAACGTGCCGGTCGCCGCGGGTGCCGCAGGGCCCCTCAGCCGGGTGCTCGAGACGGCCGAGTGGATCCACGGTGAGAACGGACTCGGTGGACCCGAGCTGCCCGAGCCGACCGTCCCGCTCGATCCCCGCGGCGCCACCGCGCTCATCGCCGACACGGTGCTCGCGGCATCCGAGCCGGTGGCGATCGTCGCGACGGGACCGATCACGAACATCGCGGTGTTCCTGCGCGACCGTCCCGACCTCGCCGATCGCGTGCGCGAGATCGTCTGGATGGGTGGCTCGACCGAACGCGGAAACGTCACGCCCTACGCCGAGTTCAACGCGTGGGTCGACCCCGAGGCGCTCGCGATCGTCGTGGGCAGCGGCATCCGGTTCACGATGGTCGGGCTGAATGTCACGCACCGCGCACTCGTGACGACCGCCGTGCGGGAGCGGCTCGCGGCGGTGGGCAACCGCACGGCCGCGTTCGGCGACGAGTTGCTCCAGTTCTTCTGCCGCACGAACGACGAGGTCTTCGGCATGCCCGACGGGCCGCTGCACGACCCGGTCGCCGTCGCGGTGCTCGCGGATGCCTCGTGCGTGAAACTGCGTCACACCCGACTCGATGTCGAGCTGGTCGGCCGCGAGACCGTGGGGGCCACGAGCGTCGACTTCGACGGGATGCTGCACCGCGAGCCCAACGCGTGGGTGGCCACGGTGCTCGACGTCGACCGGTTCTGGGGCCTCGTCGAGTCCGCCATCACCCGCCTGGCCTGAGGCATCACCCGCCTGGCCTGAGGCATCACCCGCCTGGACTGCGGGTACTGCCACTCGAGCCGACCTCCCGTCTCGCCGACCCCCCTCCCGTCTCGCCGACCTCCCGTCTCGCGCCCGATCCACCCTGCGCAATTCAGTTCCGGAGCGCGTGTCGCGGCGCGGCATCCGCATTCCGACGCGGCACCGCGAGGTCGACACGCCCTCCGGAACTGAATTGCTGGAGGGAGGAAGGGGAAGTGGGAAAGAGGGCTACAGCTCGACCTCGACCGGCTCGGTGGCGACGAGCTCATGCACGCCCGAGAGGATCTCCGAGGGCCGGAAGGGGTACCGCTCGATCTCGTCGGCGTCGCTGATGCCGGTGAGCACGAGGATCGTGTGCAGGCCGGCCTCGATCCCCGCGACGATGTCGGTGTCCATGCGGTCGCCGATCATCGCCGTGTTCTCGGAGTGCGCCCCGATCTTGTTCAACGCGGAGCGGAACATCATCGGGTTCGGCTTGCCGACGACGTAGGGCTCCATTCCGGTGGCCTTCGTGATGAGGGCGGCAATCGCCCCGGTCGCCGGAAGTGGTCCTTCGGCCGACGGCCCGGTGGCATCGGGGTTCGTGGCGATGAACCGCGAACCGCGCCCGATCAGTCGGATCGCCTTCGTGATCGCCTCGAACGAGTAGTTGCGGGTCTCGCCGACGACCACGAAGTCGGGGTTCGTCTCGGTCATCACGAAGCCGGCCTCGTGCAATGCGGTGAGAATGCCCGCCTCCCCGAGGACGAAGGCGGAACCCCCGGGCACCTGCTGCTTGAGGAAGTCGGCCGTCGCGAGCGCGCTCGTCCAGATGCGGTCCTCTGGCACGTTGAGCCCGCTCGCACGAAGCCGCGCCGAGAGGTCGCGCGCGGTGAAGATCGAGTTGTTCGTGAGCACGAGGAAGGGGGTTCCGGCATCCTCCCACTGCTGCAGCAGCTCGGCCGCGCCCGGGAGCGCGTGGTTCTCGTGAACGAGAACGCCGTCCATATCGGTGAGCCAGCACTCGACCTCATCGCGTCGTCGTCTCATGGCACAAGCCTAGGCCGCGCGTGTTGCGAGATGATGCCGGGTGGATGTCGCGTGGTGACGCTACGCGGTGATCCAGATGGCCTCCGCGGCAGCGCGCGGCAGGGTATGTGTGCGAGCGGCGACGACGACGGCGACGGATGCCGCTGCGACATCCCTCACCGAGAGCATCGCGTCGAGCCCGATACCCGTCTCATCGAGCGCGCGCAGCACGGCCGGGTCACGGTCGCTGATCCGCACCACAGCGCCCTCGTGGCCTGCTGGCGCATCCGCGAGCAGCACCGTGGGGCGCCGCTGCAGCGTGCCGTCGGCCGACGGGATCGGGTCGCCGTGCGGGTCGCGGAAGGGTCGACCGAGCCGGACGTCGATCGCTTCGAGGAGCCGATCGGAGATCGCGTGCTCGAGGATCTCGGCCTCGTCGTGCACCTCATCCCAGCCGTAGCCCATCTCCTGCACGAGCCAGGTCTCGATGAGTCGGTGCCGGCGCACCACTGCGAGTGCTCGCGTGGTACCGGCATCCGTCAATCGCACCGCGCCGTAGGGCACATGCGAGACGAGTCCTGACGCGGCCATCTTCTTCACCATCTCGGTGACCGACGAAGGAGCGATGCCGAGCCGGTCGGCGAGCGCCTTCGGCGTGATGGCATCGGGCTGCCACTCGGTGTGCGCGTACACCGTCTTCAGGTAGTCCTCGATGGCGGGGCTCGTGGCAGGCATCGGCCTCAGGATACCGGTCGGGGTGGCGCGCGACCGGGACCCCGCACGCTCGCGGGGTGCATTTCCGCCACTTCGCTCGACCTCCACCACTCAGCATGACGGGAAAGCACCCCGGGAGCGCAGCGGCTGCGTTCCCGGGACACGCGCCATCGCGCCGTGGCCCCGCTGAATCGTGTCAACCGTCCGATCGGGACTTGACCCGGCCCTCGGAGGGAGGCTACCTTCGAACACGCACGGAAAGCGCTATCCCAACCACGGGCGACCTGCCCAGAGAAGGATTCGACGATGAATCTCGGTACCCATCCGTTCCGCGCGGCACTGGCGGTGGCGGCCGCCGGCTGCCTGATCGCCGGCGTCGCACAACCCGCGACCGCGGCTCCATCCGATGCCGCGAGCGCCGCGGCCGGCGCGAGCGCCGCGGCCGGCGCAGTCAGCCCCAATGACTCCACCGCCCCGGCCGGCGTGCCGCAGTTCGAGGCGCTCGATCGCGGCCTCGTCGCCGTCGGCACCGCCGAAGGCGTGTTCCTCAGCTGGCGCCTCCTCGCATCCGAGACCACCGGCGCCACCGACACCGGCGTCACCGGCCCCGACTTCGCCGTCTACCGCGACGGCGAGCAGATCGCGACCGTCACCGACAGCACCAACTTCGCGGATGCCGCGGGCACGGCCGATTCGCAGTACACCGTCGCCCCCGTGGTGAACGGGATCGAGCTCGAGGCATCCGCCCCCGTGTCGGCCTGGGCGCAGGGCTTCCACGACCTTCCGTTGCAGAAGCCGGCCGACGCCGTCACGCCCGCCGGCGAGGCGTACACGTACTCGGCGAACGACACCGCGGTGGGCGACGTCGACGGCGACGGCGCCTACGAATTCGTGGTCAAGTGGGACCCGTCGAACTCGAAGGACGTCTCGCAGAAGGGCTATACGGGCAACGTCTACATCGACACCTATGAGCTCGACGGCACCCTGCTGAACCGCCTCGACCTCGGCGTGAACATCCGCGCTGGTGCGCACTACACCGAGTTCCTCGTGTCCGACTTCGACGGCGACGGACGCTCCGAGACGATGCTGAAGACGGCGCCCGGCACGAAGTCGATCCAGTACGCGGCCGACGGATCGGTCGTGAGCGAGTCGTTCATCACGCTGCCCGAGGCCGATGTGGCCGCCGGCTACAGCAACGACGACGACTACCGTATGAGCGCCGCCGACTACGAGGAGTACCTCACCGGCGTGTTCCAGGGCTGGTCGGAGCACCCCGAGGTGGTGGCGGGCAACTGGCCCGCAACCCTCGAGGAGGCGTTCGGCATTCCCGTCGCGCACGAGTACCCGCTCTCGCGTGAGAGCGCCGAAACGCTCGTCGACTACTTCATCGACGTGTACGCCCCCTCGCGCAGCGGTCGAAATGACCTGCGCACGTTCGAGGGCTTCATCCTGACCGGACCCGAGTACCTCACGGTCTTCGACGGCGCCACCGGCGAAGAGCTCGAAACGGTGACCTACGAGCCCGGCCGCGGTGACGACGGCCTGCTCTGGGGCGACTACGCGATGAGCCGCATCGAACCGGGTAACCGGGTGGACCGGTTCCTCGCCGGTGTGGCCTACCTCGACGGCGAGCACCCCTCTGCGGTCTTCGCCCGCGGCTACTACACGCGCGCCACGATCGCGACGTACGACTGGGACGGCGAATCGCTCACCCAGCGCTGGTTCGTCGACAGCGGCCACGTGCCCATGACGAACCCGTTCAACGACGGGCCGCACGGCCGCGACGGCACTGACCCCGAGTTCGCCACCATCACCACGCAGGGCTTCCACTCACTGAGCGCGTCGGATGTCGACGGCGACGGCAAGCACGAGATCGTCTACGGGTCCGCCACGATCGATGACGACGGCAGCCTGCTCTACAGCTCGTTCGACGTGCTGCCCGAGGGCAGCGCAGCGCCGGGCGAGCTGGCGCGCCTCGGTCACGGCGACGCGATGCACGTGACCGATATCGACCCGGCACGCGAGGGCCTCGAGGTCTGGACCGTGCACGAGGGTGCGTCATCCGCCCCCTACGGTTCAGCGATGCGGGATGCCGCGACCGGCGAGGTGCTCTTCGGCGCCTACTCGGGTCGCGACACCGGCCGCGGCATGATCGGCGACGTGCGGGCGGATGTGCCTGGGATCGAGGTCTGGGCGAGCATGCCCGGCGGCACCGAGGGCAGCGGCCTGCTCAGCGCGACCGGCGAGATGCTCGACACGCGCACGCCCGGCACCAACCAGTCGATCCGATGGGCCGCCGATCTCACCACCCAGATCGTCAACGGCAGCGGCAACGCGACGCCGACCATCGACGACTGGACGCGCGGCACGCTGCTCACGGCGACCGACACT
>JALYWB010000068.1 GCA_030852935.1 Actinomycetota bacterium
ACCGTCGTGACGGGCATGAAGTTCAGGTGGCCGATCACGATGTGCTGCGGCAGGAACCACTCGCGTGCGAAGTCGACGATCAGGGGTGCCGGGATCTCACCCGAGTCCGACAGCGAGCCGTACCAGAGGGTCGGTACGTAGTACCCGAGGTCGGCCGCGATGGCGTCGACGCGGTCGTCGTGGTACCCGTACGGCGGCCGGAAGAACGGCCGCGCGTCGACCCCGAAGGCGTCCGCGATGAAGTCGTGGTTGCGCTGCAGCTCGTCGGCCACGCCCGCATCGTCGAGACTCGTGAGATCGGCGTGCGACCAGGTGTGATTGCCCAGTTGCACCTGGCCCGACGCGAGGAGCGGGGCGAGCGTCTCCACGTTCTCGTCCCAGGCCGTATAGGTGCCGGTGACGAACATCGTGAGCCGGATGCCGCTCGCCGCCGCGAAGGCCGCGTACGCGCTGATCACCTCGGCGCTGGATCCGTCGTCGATCGTCCACGCGAGCAGGGACCCCTCACCCGGCAGCGAGTCGATCGTGCCGTACGGCGCAGGCACTCGCTCGATCACCGGAGCAGGCGGCGGCGGTGGCGGCGGCTCGGGCACGTCGACGTGCACAGGCTCCGGCGGCGAAGCGGGCCGTGGGCGGCCGGGCGGCGTCGATCCGGCGCTCGGCCCCGACCCCTGCGCCAGCGCGACGCAGCTCGCGAGCGTGCCGACGGCGACGGCTGCGCCGAGTGAGAGGAGGGCGCGGCGACTCGGCTGCGGCATCCGTCACTCATCTCCTTCGTGTCGGTCTTCGCTTCGACGGGCTCAGCGGGCTTCGACGGGCTCAGCGGGCGGGGGTCACTTCGTCAGGGTCCGCACCAGCGCGACCATCTCGCGTGGTGACACCTCCGGCAGGTACGCCTTGCCGATCGCGAGGCCGATCGTCGGCAGGGCGAGCGGGTCGGGGTAGGCCATCGAGATGGTCTCGTAGTCGGGATTGAACTTCGCCTTGAAGCGGAACAGCGACGAGAATCCATAGGCCGGTTCGAGCGTCTTGGCAAGGAACTCGAGGAGGCGGGTCATCACCGTGGGTTCCGGCGCCTCCTCGCCCGCGGTGAGGGGCTTCGTGGCGAGCGGAGCCCCCGAGAGGCTCAGCACCTCTGCGCCCTCCTCCTTCATGTGCAGGGCCGCCGACGCGATGAGGAACTCCATGATGCCGTTCATGCTGCCGTCGGTGCGACGCATGAAGTCGATCGTCCATCCGATCACGTCGCCATCGCGGTACACGGGCAGCCAGCTCGTGATCGCCTGCAGTCTGCCGTCGGGGCCCACCGCGAGCATCAGGCGTACGTCGGGATCCTTCAGCTCCTCCATGCCGCCGAGCGTGAAGCCCATCTCGGGCAGTTCCTTCTCGGCGACCCACTCCTCAGAGATGGCGTTGATCTCTGCGACGGTCGCGAGCGGCAGGTCGTCCCACGTCGTCCAGACGGTGGTCATGCCCTCCTTGATGCCGCGGTTCAGCGCCTGACGCACCTTCTGCCATGGCTTGCCCGTGAGCTCGAGTCCGCTCGTGCGCACGAGCGTCTCCTCACCGACCGAGGTGTGCTGCCATCCGAGCTCCTCGAACACCGGGAGGTATTGCGGGTGCACGCTGTAGAACACGGGGATCCAGCTGTGTTCGTCGCAGAAGGCGGCGAACTCGCGGATGACGCGGCCCGCGTCATCCGGCGAGCAGATCGGGTCGGACATCGTGATCGCGATCCCGTTGATGACCCGATAGGCGACGGCCGCCTCGCGATCTTCGCTGAACCAGTAGACGTTGCCGGGCCAGGTGGCCATGAAGCCCAGGGTGCCGCCGCCCTTGCTGCGCAGCAGCGACCGGATGCGCCGGTAGTCGGCGAACCCCATCTCGGTGTGCGTGCGTCGCATCAGCAGGACTGCACCGACGATGAAGATCGCCCAGAACACCGGCCCGACGATCTGGTAGAGCACGCTCGTCAGATCGTGACCCGGCAGCACGATCGGGTCGACCACCGAGAGGAAGTGCGGTGGGATGAATCGCTTGAACGTGTCGAGCAGAAGGTCCCACGGAGACGCCGCCGGCCAGAACTCGCCGATCGTCACGAGCCCGGTCACGAAGTACACGGCGGCGAGCACGAGGAAGGAGACCACCGTCGTCGTGACGAAACGGTGGAACGCCTCGTGCGGCGTGCGCAGCCGGAAGTGGCGCCTCGTGACGAACAGCATCACGATGATGCCGATGGGCAGCGCGAGCATCGCGAGGATCCACACGATGAGCTCGCCGATGTCGAAGACCGACCAGGTGCCGTCCTCGACGTCGGCGGTCGTGATCGTCACGTCGTAGGCGGTGCGCGCGAAGAGGAGCACCGCGACGTTCACGGCGACCGTGAGCCACCACGCGAAGCGGCGCCCGCTGCGCAGGCCCCACGCGCCGACGAGGAGGAGCAGCACCGGCACGAACGAGAGCAGGAACATCCCGAAGCCCTGTGCGCTCATCAGCGCCAACTGCTTCAGGCACTCCTCGCCGAGGGCGCTCGCCGTGGCGTTGCATTGCGAGATGACGGTGTCGAGATCGATCGGCTCGTCGGCGAACAGGTATGAGCCGAAGCTGAACGGCGTCAGTTCGGTGCGGTTCACGAGCGCCACGATCGGGCCGATCGCGGTCACGGCCACCACGGCGGCGACGAGGGTGCGCGTCTCCTGGTGCGAGCTGCGGTGCGCCCTCAGCGTGGAGGCGTCACCGGTGAGGATGGCGCCGAGGAACAGACCGGCGACCGCTGCGATGATGCGGTACGCGTTCGACGAGTCACCGTCGTAGAGCACGAACACGAGGATGAAGGCGAAGGTCACGATGCGGATGCGTCGACGCCACAGTGCCCCCATGAACGCGGTCGCCGTGATGAGGGCGCCCACGATGCCCGCAAGGGGGTCGAGGGTGAGGTCGGCGGCGGTGCCGGTGGCCCACCATTCGCCGGCCAGCGATCCGAGCCACTGCAGCAGCGTGCCGAGCGCGACGCCGAGCACGCCCGTGACGACGAACGCGAGGATCGCGCGGCCGGTGCCCATGCGGCGTTCGGCGATGCCGAGCAGAAGCACGGCGGCGAGCACGCCGAACACGAGCTGGAACGGGTCGAACGGGATGAACAGCGCTGTCGCGACCGTCCACCACGCGCCACCCTCGATCGTGGTCGTGACGCCGGCCGCCCAGGTCTGCGCGGTCGTCTCCGACGCGCTGCCGAACATCGTGCCGGTCACGATGGCCGTCACGATCAACAGCGCGGCGAGCACGATGCTGAACGGCACGCGCCTGATGAATGCGCCGAGCGCCTCGGTGGTCGTTCGAAGCCGGCCCGCAGGCTCGGCGTCCACCTCGTCGTCAGGCACGTGCTCCATCTTGCTGGTCGACGTCATGGCGCCGAGAGTCCCAGTCGGGGGTACAGCACTTCGAATCCCTTCTCGAGGCCGCCGTTCAATCCTGAGACGCCGTGGTCGGCGTCGGGCACGAGGAAGAACGTCGTCACCATGCCGGCGGATGCCGCGGCATCCGCCAATCGCTCGGTGCCCGGAGCGAAGCCGCCGTCGTCCTCGCCGGCGGTGAAGATCGCGGTCGTGTCGGGGTACGGCGCCATTGCGGCCATGATGTTCTCGGGCTTGACCGCGTCGTACGCCGCCTGGTCGCCATTGAAGACGGCGGCCAACACGTCGTCGTTGCGTTCGGCGCCGGCGTACTCGACCGGAGAGATCGCAATGAAGTTGCCGAAGGCGTCGGGATACTTCGAGCCGAAGTACGCGGCACATTCTCCGCCGTTCGAGTAGCCGGCCACGGTCGTGTACTGACGGCCTTGCAGCACATTGAGATGCTGCTTCGCCCACGGCAGTACGTCCTGCATGACGTACGTCTCGACATTGCCCATGGCGGTGTCGAGGCAGAGCGGATCCTGTGTCGGGTCGCCGAGCTGGTCGACGACGAGCGCGATCGGAGCGAGGCCGTTGTTCTGCGAGGCGTATTCGTCGAGCACCGCGCCGATGAACGTGGCGTCGGGATCGCCCGGCTGACCCATCATCATGACGACGAGGGGGAGCCGCGGGGCATCCGCCACCAGGGCGGCCGGCGGCAGGTACACCTGGGCGGGCCGAGCGTCGAAGCCCGAGTTCGTGTTCGGCACGCCATCGCCAGGGATGCCGATCGTTCCGGTCGCGGGCATGTCGGGCGGTGGGGTCCAGGTGAGGTAGAGCGGCTCGGCGGGGTCGGCCTCGGGTGTCTCATCGGGCGTGTCGATGTCGATCGTGTCAGCGGTCGAGATGCCGAGCAGGGCGCCGAGCGTCGGGTCGAGTCCGTACGCGGCGTTGATCGCGAACATCGCGGTGAGCGAGAAGACGGGGATCGCAATGACCGCGACGAGCTTGCGCCACCACCTGGAGTGCCAGAGGTTCCAGATCGCGAGGGCGATGCCGGCGAATGCCGCGGGCACCCACAGCCACGTGGCATCCGCCACCGGTCCGCCGAAGCTGTCGAGCACGTTGACGGCGATCCAGAGCACGGCACCGCCGATGATCGCGCCGACGATGAGGAGCACGAGGACCGTGAGCACCCATGACCAGCCGTCGCCTCGGCCGAGGAGGTAGATGAAGAACGCGGCCGCGATCACGTAGATCGTGATGAGGAAGGGCGCTTCGACGATATTGAGGTCGAGCAGGGCATCGAACACCGTCGCCCCTTTCGTCGTGGCCTTCGCGCGTCGGCAGTACCGAGTGTGTGCTGGTGCCGCGCGTGCTGGTGCCGGGTCGTACTGGCCCACAGCGTAGCGCCCGTAGGATGGTGAGACCGTGTCGTTTCCGGGCAATCCCCCGATCTGAAGCACCATCCGATCCCAACGACCATTGGAGCCACCGTGGCCGCGTCCAGCCGTCTCGAATCCGTCATCGCCCTCGCCCAGCATCGGGGCTTCGTCTTCCAAGCGGGTGAGATCTACGGTGGATCTCGATCCGCATGGGACTACGGGCCCCTCGGCGTCGAGCTGAAGGAGAACATCAAGCGGCAGTGGTGGCGGTACATGGTCACCGGACGCGACGATGTGGTCGGCCTGGATTCGAGTGTCATCCTGCCGAAGCAGGTGTGGGTGGCATCCGGCCATGTGGGCGTCTTCACCGACCCGCTGGTGGAGTGCCTGCACTGTCACAAGCGGTATCGCGAAGATCACCTGCTCGAAGCGTTCGAGGAGAAGAAGGGCCGCGCCCCCGAGAACGGCATGGCCGACATCGCGTGCCCGAACTGCGGCACTCGGGGGCAGTGGACCCCGCCCCGTGACTTCAACATGATGCTCGAGACCTACCTCGGCCCCGTGCACGACGAGTCGGGATTGCAGTACCTGCGTCCCGAGACGGCGCAGGGCATCTTCACCAACTTCGCCAACGTGCTGCAGGCTGCGCGCATGAAGCCGCCGTTCGGCATCGGCCAGATCGGCAAGTCGTTTCGCAACGAGATCACGCCGGGCAACTTCATCTTCCGGACCCGTGAGTTCGAGCAGATGGAACTCGAGTTCTTCGTGGAGCCCGGCACCGACGACGAGTGGTTCGATTACTGGCTCGACTACCGGTGGAAGTGGTACACCGACCTCGGCATCGACCCCGAGAATCTGCGGCTGTTCGAGCACCCCGCAGACAAGTTGTCGCACTACTCGAAGCGCACGATCGACATCGAGTACCGCTTCGGGTTCACGGGTGGCGAGTGGGGCGAGCTCGAGGGCGTGGCGAACCGCACCGACTTCGATCTGTCGACCCATTCGGAGCACTCGGGGAAAGACCTGTCGTATTTCGACCAGTCGAAGAACGAGCGGTGGACGCCGTATGTCATCGAGCCGGCGGCGGGCCTGACTCGTTCGCTCATGGCTTTCCTCGTCGACGCCTATCACGTCGAGGAGGTGCCGAACGCGAAGGGCGGCACCGACACTCGCACGGTGCTTCGGCTCGATCGGCGTCTTGCGCCCGTCAAGGCGGCCGTGCTTCCGCTCAGCCGGAACGAGCGGTTGTCGCCGCTCGCACGCGAGATCGCCTCGACGCTGCGGAGGCATTGGAACGTGGACTTCGACGACGCAGGTGCCATCGGTCGTCGTTACCGACGTCAGGATGAGATCGGGACGCCCTACTGCATCACCGTCGACTTCGACTCGCTCGACGACAACGCGGTCACGGTGCGTGATCGCGATTCGATGGAGCAGGAGCGGGTGCCGATCGCCGAGCTCGAGG
>JALYWB010000158.1 GCA_030852935.1 Actinomycetota bacterium
CGTCGTCGGGGAACGACGACTGTGCGCCCGCGCCGGCCTCGACCACCACCTCGTACCCCAGGCCGATCAACTGCTTCACGGTCGCGGGCGTCGCGGCCACGCGGGTCTCCGAGCCCTGCTCGGTGACCACCCCGATTCGAGTCACGTCGTTCTCCTTCGTCGATGCGAGGTTCAGCGTACGGTGCGTCGAGGGTCTAACGACCCGTTTCGGCCGCTTCAGCGCGTAAAGATCGTGCGTTCTTTCACAGCGTGGAAGTGTGGAGGCACGCACCCGGATGGCCGAACGACTCGAATCGGCTCGCGAATCGCTCGGGCACCGTCAGGGGAATGTGGTCCGCAAGGAGGCGTCGGGTGCGTCACGCGCATCGCGCCCACGGAAGGGCACGGATGCCGCGAGCGCGAGTGTGATCACCGATCCGGCACCGAGCACCGCGGTCAGTGCACCGCGCGGCTTCGTCAGCGACAGACGCGCTCCGCCGATCGACGGGACACTGGCGGCAACGCCAGCGGCGACCGCGACCGCGAGCACGCCGGTCAGGATTCGCGTCCAGGCGGGCCCGCGACCGGCGAGCGCGTACCCTCCTGCGATCGCCGCGCCTGCGATGGCGCCCGCCCCGCTGCCCTGGCCGTTCGTCACCAGCGTCTTGATCGCACCCGGCTTCGTGAGCGGCACGATGCCCATGATCACGGGCGCGGCGGCGACGGCACGGCGATGCGGGAGGTCCCTCCCGGTGTGGCGGCGGTGCTCCGCCCACCCGAAGAGCGCGCCGACGGCGGCGGCGGGCGCAAGAACTCCCGCGAATGTGCCGTACCAGGTCACCTCCGATTCCTTGCCGGAGATGGCAGACATGTATTCGCGGAACCCGGCGGCCCACGTGAGTCCGACAACGCCGCCGAGGGCGGCGGCGGTCGTGGCATCCTGTTTCACGGCGTCGCGCCGCCCGCCGGGATCGCGCCGGCGCGCGCGGACACGACCCGGCGGAACGGGATCGAGGTCGCGAGGCACAGTACGACGATGCAGCTGGCGCCCAACGCGGCGACCCACGCTCCTCGCGGTTGGTCGAGCGCGAGCCGGACGCCGCCGACGCCCGGGACGGTGAGGATGATGGCAAGGATGAAGGCGAGGGTGAGCACGCCGCAGAGGATTCGCGCCCAGAGCGCTCCAAGCCCCGAAACGGCGAACCCGCCCGCGATCGCCAGCAGCGCGACGGCGACCGCGCCGCCGCCGAGCCCTTGGGTGACGAGCGCCAGCAATGCATCGGGCATCGTGAGTGGCAGCACCGCGAAGGCGAGCGGGGCGAGTGCGAGCCAGCGCCAATGGCGACGGCCGCCCGTTCGACGGAAGTACTCTGCGAGTCCCAGGAGCGCACCGGTGATCACGCCGGCGGCGAGGACTCCCACGAACGTGCCGTACCACTCGAGCCGCGAGGCGCCGCCCGCGAGTTCGGCCATGTAGGAGCGGAACGCCGCCCCCCACATGAGGCCCGTGATCGCGCCCACGGAGATGTGGGTCACCGCGTGCGGCGCTGGGCGTTCGGTCGCGACGCGTTCGGGACGCAGTTGCGTGACATCCATGTCGATGCACCCCCAAGGCACCTGTTTCATCAGGTTGCCTGTTCTTCAGGTAATCTTACTACTGACATGAACTCACGACAAGGATCGAATGCCGAGCGCGTCAATACGATCGCGCTGCTCGGTCGCGCGTACAGCCGACTCGGTTTCCAGATCGTTGACGGGGTGGTTGGCGCCGGATTCCCGCAGAAGCCTCGGCACTCGGCGGTCTTCGCACAGATCAGGCCCGAAGGCTCGCGACTGACCGAGCTCGCGCGCGGCGCGAACATGACCCCGCAGTCGATGGGCGAGATCGTTGACGAGCTCGAGGAGCTCGGCTACGTGGAGCGCCGGCCCGATCCGGGGGACCGCCGTGCGAAACTCGTCACCCTCACCGCCCGCGGGCGCGACTGCGTCGCCGCGGGCGAGCAGACGATTCGCGGGCTCGAGTCCGACATCGACGCGGCCATCGGTGCCGATGCGCACGCCGAACTGCGGCGGGTGCTGGAGCAGCTCGCCTCGGAGGCCTGAGCTGCGGCGAGGGCCCACGCTGAAACCCGAGCGTGAGCCTGGCCGGCGGAACGCCCCTCGGGGCGACGTGGTCGATCGAAAGAGGTTCGTTCGATTATCGGTCGACTCGTCCTAGTATCGGACGGGACGCGATGCGACACGTGAGAATCACGCAGAGCGCGGTACGCGCGGGAACTGCGATACGAAGGGCGGGTTCATCATGGCAGGCAGCGCCGGCGCGCAGGCGGGGTCGCAGACGCTGAGCCGCGGCATCCGCGTGCTCGAGATCCTCGCCGCGACCGACCGCAACCTGACCATCGATGAGGTGGCGAGCGGGCTCGGCGTGCACCGCTCAGTCGCCTACCGACTGCTGCGCACCTTGGAGGAGCACGGCCTCGTGACCCGCGACGCGGCCGGCAGGCTCGCCCTCGGCACCGGACTCGCGGCGCTCGCGTCGGGCGTTGCCCGCGACCTGCAGCACCTCGCCCTTCCCGAGCTGAACGAGGTCGCCAACGAGCTCGGCATGACCTGCCTGCTCGCCGTGCTGGTCGACAGCGAGGACGCCGTCACCCTCGTGAGCGCCTCGCCGCGGCAGTCGGTCGCGGTGGTGTCGTACCGGCCGGGCCATCGGCACCCCATCACCAGGGGTGGCCCGGGCAAGGCGATCCTGCTCAGCCTTCCCGACAGCGCCTGGCCGGCCGGCGTGCCCGACTCGCTCCGCGACGAGATCGCCGAGAGCCGGCGCCGGGGGTATGCGCACAGCCACGATGAGGTCGTGCCGTCACTCAGGTCGGTGGCGGTGCCGTTGCTACTGCGGGGGCAGCCGCCGGCCGCGATCGCGGTGATCCACGTATCGTTCCCGCTGCCCGAGGAGGAGATCGCCGAGCGGCTCACGGTCGCCGCCGAACGGGTGGCGCGCGCCTACGGGGCGTGAGGGCCGTTCGCTCCCTGAGCTCGTTCGCTCCCTGAGCCTGTTCGCTCCCTGAGCCTGTTCGCTCCCTGAGCCTGTCGAAGGGGCTCGCTTCGACGAGCTCAGCGAACGACGAGCTCACTTCGACAAGCTCAGTGAACTTCGACGAGCTCAGTGAACGTCAGCGTGCGACCATGACGCCCGCGAAGAACTCGGCGAGGTCCGCGGTCGCCGTGAGTGGCAGCACGTGCGCGACGTACTGGTCGGGCCGCACCACCACCACCGCGCCGTCGCGCGAGATGGCGCGCTCGACGAAGATGTCGGTTCGGCACCAGGCGCTCGGCCCGGCCGCGAACACCTTCTCCCAGTCCATCAGGCCGAGGGGCCCCGTCTTGGGGCGGAACACCTCTGGCACCCGCATGATCTCGACGCCCTCATGCGGTTGCTGGTAGATCACCTTGACGTCGAACAGGGCGTCGACATCGGCGTCAGCGGGCGTGAATCGCACCAACGGCGAATCGGCCGATGACATCCACTCCGCCCATGCCTCCAGCGCCGATGGCTCGCCGGCGGCCGGTGCATCGGCGAACGCGTAGATGCGCCAGCGCCCGTCGGCCCTGGCGTGATGGCCCAGGTGCACCACATTGCCGTCGCACACGAGCGAGACCTCCGAGGACTTGAACCGCTTGCCGATCGGGAACCCGGCGGCCAGCGCCTGGTGGGTCGCATCGCCCGTGATCATGGAGCGTTCGTACTGCGTCATGAATCCCGAGGGGAACTCGGCCGTGCCGAGGTAGTAGTTCGCCAGCTCCTGCGGGTCTGAGATCTCTTCGGGCTTGCGCGCCATCAGCGACGACCACTCACGGTCGAAGTCGATGAGCTGCTGGGCGACCGGTTGCCGCTCGGCCGAATACGTGGCGAGCAGCTCGGCCGACGACTGGCCGGTGACCACTGCGCCGAGTTTCCAGCCCAGGTTGAAGCCGTCCTGCATCGAGACATTCATGCCCTGTCCGGCCTTCGCGCTGTGCGTGTGGCACGCATCACCCGTCAGGAAGACGCGAGGCGCGGCATCCGCGGTCTCGGCTCGATCGTCGAAGTGGTCGGTGACCCGGTGACCGACCTCGTAGACGCTGAACCACGCCACGTTCTTCACGTCGAGCGAATACGGGTGCAGGATCTCATTCGCCTTGGCGATGATCGCCTCGATCGGCGTCTTGCGCACCTCGTGGCGGTCGTCGGCGGCGACCTCGCCGAGGTCGATGTACATGCGGCTGAGGTATCCGCCCTCGCGCGGGATGTGCAGGATGTTGCCCGCCTCCGAGTTGATGGCGCACTTCGTGCGCCAGTCGGGGAAGTCGGTATTCACGACGACGTCCATGACGCCCCACGCGTGTGCCGCCATGGCGCCGAGATGCGTGCGCCCGATGGCCTCACGCACCCTGCTGCGTGCGCCGTCGCATCCCGCAACGTACTTCGCGCGTACCGTACGTTCTTCGCCCGCCCGTTCGCCAGCGGTGTACCGCAACTGCACCTCGACGGGATACTCGCCCGTCTCATGCACGATCAGACCGGTGAACTCGACGCCGTAGTCGGGCACGATGCGGCCCGGTCCGTGGGCTGCGGCCTCGGCGAAATAGTCGAGCACGCGCGCCTGATTCACGATGAGGTGCGGGAACTCGCTGATCTTGTACCCGTAGTCCTCGGTGCGCGTGGTGCGGATGATGTTCTGCCGGTTCGCGGGGTCGGGGCCCCAGAAGTTCATGTAACCGATGTTGTAGGCCTCGGCGATGATGCGCTCGGCGAACCCGAACGCCTGGAACGTCTCGACGCTGCGCGGCTGGATTCCGTCGGCCTGCCCCAGCACGAGCCGCCCGTCGCGGCGCTCGATCACCCGTGTGACGACATCGCGGTACTGCGAGAGCTGAGCCGAGAGGAGCATGCCTGCTGGACCGGAGCCCACGATGAGCACGTCGACCTCGTCGGGCAATTCCTCTGGACGTTCGATGCCCACGCCCGCGGCAGGCTGAACC
>JALYWB010000162.1 GCA_030852935.1 Actinomycetota bacterium
GCGCCGCACCGACCGCAGCGTACGGCACGCAGCAGGCCTACGGGCAGCCCGCGAACCGCCAGCCCGGCTACGGTGAGCCCGGCTACGTGGCACCGGCGTACAGCAGCACGCCGGCCAAGCCGACCCCGGTGCTGAGCCTGATCTCGCTCATCGCCGGCATCGTCGGCGTTGTCGGCGCGTTCGTCGTCGTGTGGATCCCGTTCGTGGGCGGCGTGATGCAGCTGCTCATCCCCGCTGCGGCAGTCGTGCTGGGCTTCCTGGGCATGAAGAAGGAGCCGACGGCCAAGGGCATGTGGCTCACCGGCATGATCCTCGGGTTCGTTGGCATCGCCATCGGCCTGCTCTCGATCATCCTGTGGAGCATCGCATTCGCGAGCTTCCCGACCTACGACGGCACGAATTTCTGAGGTCGTGATGTCTGAGCGCGAGGGGGTTCCGCCCGCGGGCGGGGCCCCCGACCGTTCTCCTGCCGATTCCGATTCCGATTCCGACGCGCGCGATTTCGAGCGGCCGCTCGACACGGCGGAGCTGCATCAGCTCCCCACCGGCCAACTCCTGGTCATGCATCGCCCCGAACCGGTCGACGAGGCATCCGGTGCCGTCGAGGAGGACTCGCAGCGACGCGTCTACAGCTGGATCGCAGCCGTCGTCGGCACGATGGGCGCGATCGCGTCGCTCTTCGTCGGCTGGATGCTGCCGCTCTCCATTGCGGCGCTCGTGTTCGGTGTGCTCGGCCTGCGTCGTGAGGCCGAGGGGCGCACCCTCGCCTTCGTCGGAATCGGCACCGGCATCGCCGGTCTCGTGTTCTCGGCGGTCTGGATCGGGTACTACGCGATCGTCTTCGGCGCCCTGCCGTCCTGATCGGCCTCCGCGCGTCCTCAGCCACCTGTGCGGCGTCAGCGTCCTCAGCGGCCTCTGCGGCGTCAGAGTCGTTCGACGAGCAGTGCCACGTGCCGACCTTCTTCGCGCGTGAGCACCAGGGTGGCGCTCTGGTCGCCACGGAGCTTCATGCGAGTGCGCAACGCCGCCGGGTCGACGTCGACCCCGCGCTTCTTGATCTCGAGCGTGCCGATGCGCCGTGCCGCCAGCGCCTGCCGCAGCTGCCGCTCATCGACCGGAAGCCGTTCGACCACCCGGAACCCTCGAGCGAACGGTGAGTCGAACGGTGCGTCGGCCGTGAGGTAGGCGATGCCCGAGCTCAGCATCCACGCGCTGTTCGCCCGGGCCAGGTCGCCGATCAGGCGCGCACGGATCACAGCGCCGTCAGGCTCGTACAGGTAGTCGCCGAGCGGGCCGACGGCTGCATCCTCACTGTCATCGGGTGCGGTGAGCTCTGCGGCGCCCTCACCCCTGATCACGAGCGCCGAACGACGGATGCCGGGTCGTGCGACAACCCCGAACCAGACCCCGAGTTCCACGACGTCGCCGTCGACCGAGATCCATTGCGCCTCTGCATCGGCTGGGATGACGTCGCGGTCGGTGCCGGGGCCGAGCTTCACCCCCACCGCCATTCGGTCGGAGAGGCCGAACGCGAAGTCGAGACTGGGGGAGTAGTCGGCCGCATCCGAGAGTCGGCGCGTCGTGCCGCCGGTCGTCGTGCGTCGAGCGGGGTCGAGCCAGGCGCCGCCGATGCCGCCGAGCGCGACGTCCTCGGCGCGCGCGTGCAGCACCCGCACCCGGGAGAAG
The DNA here is from genome assembly GCA_030852935.1 of Actinomycetota bacterium. Taxonomy (GTDB): domain Bacteria; phylum Actinomycetota; class Actinomycetes; order Actinomycetales; family Microbacteriaceae; genus Agromyces. Next base: position 1,687 of record JALYWB010000162.1, read on the forward strand.
GGTGTCAGGTTGTAGGCGGCGATCGCGGCGGTGACCTCGTCGGCCTCGGCGGCGGTGACCTCGAGATCGATCGCGGCGAGCGCGAGCGCATCGCCGCCGATTCCGCAGCCGAGGTCTGCGACGTGGCCGATGCCCGCTCGCGCGAAACGACCGGCGTGGAGGGCCGCCACCTTCAGGCGCGTGGCCTGTTCCAGGCCTGCCTCGGTGAACAGCATGCGCGACGCGAACTCCCCGAATTTCGATCGGGCCTTCGCTCGCAGCTTCGCCTGGCTGAGCACGGTCGCGACGAGGGTCGACGGATGCCCCGCGCGGCGGAGTTCGGCGACGGTGCGAACGATATCCGCCTTCGTGTCCCATTCGGGCATGCTGTCGAGCAGCCGCAGGCCTTCCGGCGACAGGAGTTCGACGAGCTCGGCGCGATCCACCCGGCCACGCTAGCATCGGCCGGCTCGGCCGCTGGCACTCACGTTGCACGAGTGCCAAATCGCCCCTAGACTCGCTGTTAGCACTCTCGCAGTGAGGCTGCTAATCCAGTCTTTCGTCAAGACAGAATTGTCAATTAGAGAAGGGGTCAACCGTGTCGGTTTCCATCAAGCCGCTCGAGGATCGCATCGTCATCAAGCAGGTCGAGGCAGAGCAGACCACCGCGTCGGGTCTCGTGATCCCCGACACTGCCAAGGAGAAGCCCCAGGAGGGCGAGGTCGTCGCCGTCGGGCCCGGCCGCATCGATGACAACGGCAACCGCGTCCCGCTCGATGTCGCCGTGGGCGACCGAGTCCTGTACTCGAAGTACGGCGGCACCGAGGTGAAGTTCGGCGCAGACGAGTTCCTCGTGCTCTCCGCGCGTGACGTGCTCGCGGTCGTCGTCCGCTAGTCGACACCACTCGTTCGAAGCCCGGATGCCCTACGGCACCCGGGCTTCGTCGTGTCATGGGGCCGCGGCATCCGGGTGCGCTTACCAGGCGGTTGCCCGGCGGACCGTAACTCGACGATGATCGGCAGGCCCCGTGGGCCGGTTGGGCGTCGGGAGGCGTACTGTTGGCTGGTGTCGTCCCGTTCTGCAGGCCCGGTTCCGCCGACGACCGAATCGGCCCCGGTCAGTCGCCCAGGACTGGCGTTCGCGATCAGCGCGTACGGGCTCTGGGGCTTCCTCCCGATCTACTTCATCGCACTCGCGCCGAGTGGTCCGCTCGAGATCGTCGCGTGGCGGGTGTTGTTCTCACTCGTCTTCTGCGCGCTGCTGATCGCCGTCACCCGTGCCTGGCGGCCGTTCGCGGCGCTCCTGCGCGATCGACGGGTCGTGCTCACGATGGGCCTCGCGGGGGTGCTCATCTTCGCCAACTGGCAGACCTACGTCTACGCCACCCTCACCAATCAGGTGGTCGAGGCGGCGCTGGGGTACTTCATCAACCCGATCGTGACGGTGTTCCTCGGCGTGCTGGTGCTCCGTGAGCGGCTCAACGTGACCCAATGGGTGGCAGTGGGCATCTCGATCGTCGCAGTCATCGTGCTGGCGTTCGGCTACGGGCAGCTTCCGTGGATCGCGCTGGTGCTCGCGTTCTCCTTCGGCTTCTACGGGCTCATCAAGAAGCGCGTGGGGCCGAAGGTCGATGCGGTGTCGGGCCTCACGCTCGAGACGGCGTGGCTCGCACCGCTCGCCGTGGTGCAACTCGTGTTCGTCGCCATGACCACTGGCCTCACGATCGGCGCCGTGAGCGGGTGGCACACGGTCCTCCTACTGCTCGCCGGCGCAGTGACGGCCATCCCGCTCCTGCTGTTCGCAGCAGCGTCGCGGAGGCTCCCGCTCATCTACATGGGCTTCATCCAGTACTTCGCCCCGTTCATCCAGTTCCTGGTCGGCGTCGTCGTGCTGCAGGAGCCGATGCCGCTCGAACGGTGGATCGGATTCGGCCTGGTCTGGGTCGCGCTGGTGGTCCTGACGTTCGATGTCGTCCGCGGTGTGCGCACGTCCAGGAGGGCGGCCGTTGCGCCCGTCTGAGTCCGGTTGCGGGGCCCTTGGACGCTCGCCGGGTGCACGCGCGATCTGCGCGCCGACGCGCGTCAGCGCGCGGATTCCGTGCGTGTCACGGCGGCAAGGTGTCGGCGAGGTAACGATTGCGGCGGTGTTACACGGTTGTGACCGCGTCGACTTGTTTCCGCCTTGGGCGCGCAATACTGTCGGATCACGGCGTCACCAGACGCTGCTTTGTGTACCAATCCTTCAGTCCCAAGGAGCAACATGAGCGTATTCGCGAAGGCTACGGCCTCTCGCTCGGCTCGCGCAGCATGGACGGGAGTCGCCCTCGCGGGCGTCAGTGCCCTCCTCCTGACTGCGTGCAGTTCGGGTACTCCCGCCCCGGCAGAATCGGAAGAGCCGGCCGCAGATTCCGACTGCGCACAGCCGATCGCCGAGGGTGAGCGTGACCTCACCCTCAACATCGGAACGATTCTTCCGCAGAGTGGCACGCTCGCATTCCTCGGCCCGCCCGAAGAGGCAGGCGTGCAGCTCGGTGCCGACGACGTCAACGCGGTCGACTCGGGCTTGGCGGTCGAGATCACCTACCGTGACTCGGGCGACACGACGACCGACATCGCCACCGTCTCCGTCACCGACCTGCTCTCGCAAGACGTGTCGGCGATCATCGGTGCAGCGTCGTCCGGTGTCTCCAAGACCGTCATCGACCAGATCGTCGCGGCGGGCGTCATCCAGTTCTCGCCGGCGAACACCTCTGCCGACTTCACCGACTACGACGACAACGGCCTGTACTGGCGTACGTCTCCGTCCGACGTGCTGCAGGGCGAGGTGCTCGGCAACCGTATTGCTTCCGATGGCAACTCGACGCTCGGCCTGATCGTCCTCAACGACGCATACGGTACTGGCCTCGCCGAGTACACCAAGGCAGCCTTCGAGGCGGCCGGTGGCGAGGTCGTCGCCGAGGCGCTCTTCAACGAGGGCGACTCGAGCTTCGATTCGCAGATCGCTGACGTGACTGCGGCCAACCCCGACGCGATCGCGCTGATCACCTTCGACCAGTCGAAGATCATCGTTCCGGCTCTCGTCGGCGGCGGCTACCCGGGTGACAAGCTGTACTTCGTTGACGGAAACCTCTCCGACTACAGTGCAGACTTCGCTCCGGGCCTGATCACCGGCGCCAGGGGCACCCTTCCGGGCATCGACACTGAGAAGCTCGGTGACTTCACCGACGAGCTGCTCGCCGTCGACCCGGCCCTCACCGACTACAGCTACGCGGCGGAGTCCTACGACGCCGTGGTGCTGATCGCGCTCGCGGCCTACGCGGCCAACAGCACTGAGGGCACCGACATCGCCGCGTACCTCCAGCAGGTCTCCGGTGGTTGCGGCGAAGGCGAGAAGGTCACGACGTACGAGGATGGCATCGCGCTGCTCGCCGAGGGTGAGCAGATCGACTACGACGGCCCCTCCGGCCCGATCACGTTCGACGAGAACGGCGACCCGACCGAGGCGACCATCGGCATCTACGAGTACGGTGACGACAACACCTACGCGCGTATCGGCGATGGCTGATCTCGAGTAGTGAACTGAGAAGGGCCCCGGCTTCGGCCGGGGCCCTTCCTCATGCGTCGAGTGCGCTCGATGTCGGGTATCTCGACGGCGCGAGACAGGTCGCCCTGGAGGTCGGGTATCTCGACAGCGCAAGACAGGGTTGCCCTCGAGGTTTGAGGGCGGCTGGGATGGCTGTGGGAGAGCAGGCACGCGCAGGAAACGACGATGGGGTGGATGCGCGGCATCCACCCCATCTTCGTGTGTGTCGGTGTTACTCGTCCTGTCCGAGCGTGCCGAGGTAGAGCCCGATCACCTTGGGGTCGTTCAGGAGCTCGCGCCCGGTGCCGGTGTAGGCGTCCTTGCCCTGGTCGAGCACGTAGCCGCGATCGCAGATCTGCAGGCAGCGACGGGCGTTCTGCTCGACCATGATGGTCGTGACACCGGCCTTGTTGATCTCCTTGACGCGAAGGAACGCCTCGTCCTGGCGCACGGGTGACAGTCCGGCCGACGGCTCGTCGAGGAGCATCACGTGCGGGCCCATCATCAGCGCCCGCGACATGGCGACCATCTGGCGCTCACCGCCCGAGAGCGACCCGGCGCGCTGTCCGAGGCGGTTGGCGAGCTCGGGGAAGATCTCGCGCACGAATTCCAGGCGCTCCTTCACGCCCTTCGGCTTCAGGTACATCCCCATCTCGAGGTTCTCCTGAATGGTGAGCGAGGGGAACACGTTGTTCGTCTGCGGAACGAACCCGACGCCCTTCGCGACGAGCTTGTTCGCCGAGAGGTTCGTGATCTCCTCGCCGTTCAGGCGAATCTGGCCGTCGCGCACCTTCACCAACCCGAAGATCGCCTTCAGGAGGGTCGACTTGCCCGCGCCGTTCGGCCCGATGATGCCGATGAGCTCGCCGGGCGCCGCCGTCAGTGAGCAGCCGTGCAGGATGTTGACGCCCGGAAGGTATCCGGCGACGACGTCGCGCACCTCAACCACGAGATCGGTGGCGGGCGGCTCCGCGACGGTGGGTGCCACGCTACTGTTCGTCATCGATGAGCTCCTTCAGCGCTTCGACGGTCTCCGTGTCGGTCGAGCCGAGGTCGGAGTCATGGTGGGCTCCGAGATAGGCATCGATTACGGCGGGATTCTCCATGACCTCGTGCGGGTCGCCCTCGGCCACCACGCGGCCCTCGGCCATCACGATCACCCAGTCGGCGATGTGACGCACCATGTGCATGTCGTGCTCGACGAACAGCACGGTCATGCCCTCGGCCTTGAGGTTGAGAATGTGATCGAGCAGGGACTGCGTGAGGGCCGGGTTGACACCCGCCATCGGCTCATCGAGCATGACGAGGGTCGGGTCGCTCATCAGTGCTCGCGCCATCTCGAGGAGCTTGCGCTGACCACCCGAAAGGCTGGCCGCGTAGTCGTCCTTCTTGGTGTCGAGCTTGAAGCGGCTGAGAAGTTCCAGCGCCTTCGCCTCGATCTCATCGTCCTGCTTGCGCCAGAACGACGGGACGAGCGAGCGGAACAGGTTCTCACCGATCTGGTCCTTCGCGCCCAGCTTCATGTTGTCCATCACGCTCAACAGGGCAAGCGACTTGGTGAGCTGGAAGGTGCGGATGAGGCCCATCCGTGCCACGCGGTAGGCGGGCACGTGCGCCAGCGAGCGACCTTCGAACGACCACGTTCCGCTGTCGGGCTTGTCGAAACCCGTCAGCAGGTTGAAGAAGGTGGTCTTTCCGGCTCCGTTCGGCCCGATCAGTGCCGTGATCGCGCCACGCGGGATCTCGACATGCTCGACGTCGACGGCGGTGAGGCCGCCGAACGAACGCTTGACGGAATCGGCGATCAGGATCGGGTCCTGCTTCCTGACGCCGGGCGCCGGGTCTCCGACATGGAGCCCAGTGGTTTTCACGGGCCTCGAGGAGGCGGTTTCACTTGACAAAAGCGAGCTCCTTCTTGTTGCCGAGGATACCCTGCGGCATGAACACGACGATCAGCATGATCGCTATCCCGACGAGGATGAACCGGAGCTGGCCGGCCTGGACCTGCGTCATGAATGGGAACCAGCCGGCCGTGACCGCACGGGACACGAATCCCGAGAAGAACGAGAGCAGAACCCAGAACACGATCGAACCGAGGATCGGCCCGAGGATGGTCGCCGCCCCACCGAGCAGCAGGATCGCGTAGATGACGAATGTCAGCGTCGGCTGGAAATACGACGGAACGACCGCACGCGGCATGACGAAGAGCATGCCTGCGAGGGTTCCGAAGAGTCCACCGAGGATGAGGCTCTGCATCTTGTACGAGTAGACGTTCTTGCCGAGGGCGCGCACCGCATCCTCATCCTCACGGATTCCCTTGATCACGCGACCCCACGGGCTACGCATGATGAGCCACGTGAAGATCGCGCAGATCACGACCACGATCCAACCGAGGATGAGGAAGTACCACACCCGGTTGTCGAAGACCCACGGTCCGAATCCGTAACGGCCCTCGGGGAACGGGTTGAACGCGAGCAGGTCGGTCTGGTACGCCGACAGGCCGTTCGCCGAACCGGTCACCGGTTCGAAGGTGTTCGTCGTGAAGATCAAGCGCAGCACCTCGGCCGCCGCGATCGTCACGATGGCGAGGTAGTCCGCCCGCAATCGCAGCGTCGGGATACCGAGGATGAGCGCGAAGATCGCGGATGCCGCGAGCGCCGTGAGCACGCACGCCCACCACGGCCATCCGAGCTTGAGCGCGGGGATGGCGTACCCGTAGGCGCCGAGCAGCATGAAGCCGGCCTGACCGAAGTTCAGGAGGCCCGTGAAGCCGAAGTGGATCGCCAGACCCAGCGCGGCGAGCGCGTATGCGGCGGTGGTCGGGCTGATCAGCTCGACGGCCGCATTTCCGAAGATTGCTCCCCAATCCATTGTCGGGCCCTCCTATCCGATTCTCTCTCGACGACCCAGGATGCCCTGAGGCCGGAACAGCAGCACGACGATCATGATGACGAGCGCGCCGACGTACTTCATGTCGCTCGGGAGCCACAGTGTCGACAGTTCGACGAAGAGTCCCACGATGATCGCGCCCAGTAGCGCGCCGAATGCGGTGCCGAGGCCGCCGAGGACGACTGCGGCGAAGATGAGCAGCAGGATCTGGAATCCCATGTCCCAGCTCACGCCTGGCCGGAAGTACGCCCAGAGGATGCCCGAGAGTCCCGCGAGCGCGGAGCCGAGCACCCACACGACGCGAATGACGTAGTTCACGTCGATGCCGCTCGCGGAGGCAAGGCTCGGGTTGTCGGAGACCGCTCGCGTCGCCTTGCCGATACGGGTTCGTTGCAGGAAGAAGGCGACGCCCAGCAGCACGACGATGCTGACGGCCATGCTCGCAACATCGATCCAGCTGAGGGAGATCGGGCCGAGCGAGAATCGAGGGACACCGGTCGCCCCGATGAGCTGCTGCGTCTGTCCGCCGTAGAAGAACTGGAACAGGTACCGCAGGGCGAGCGAAAGACCGATGCTGACGATCATCAGCGGGATGACGGCGACGCCCCTCTTGCGGAGTGGTTTCCAGAGCCCGGCGTCGAGCACCCATCCGAGCAGGGCGCTCAGGATGACCGCGATGATGATGGCGAGCCAGATCGGCACGCCGAGCGTGGTGCCGAACGTCAACGTCATCAGGGCACCGAACGTGATCAGTTCGGCATGCGCGAAGTTCGACAGCCCGGTCGTGCCGAAGATCAGTGAGAGGCCGATCGCCGCGAGCGCCAGCAGCAGTCCGAAGTTCAGGCCGTTCACGGCGCGTTCCAGGAACTGGTTCCAGAAACTGACCGTGACCCGTTCGCCCTCGCCGAGGAAGAAGTTGACCGACGCGTTGCGGGTGAGGCCGAACTCGGCTTCACGCTCTGCGCCGCCCTCCTCCGCGACGATGACGCCCTCGGGGAGGGTGTCCTCGTCGAGGGTCACGGTGTAGGTGCCCTTCTCGGGGACTCCGACCTCCCAGCGTCCTTCGGCATCGGTCTCGGTCTCGGCTTCGAAGCCGTTGCCCTCGACCGTGATCAGCACACCCTCGACGGGTTCGCCGTCGAACTGCACGTTTCCGAGGAAGTGGAACTCGAACTCCTCCTCTGCGGGCTCGTCCGTCGCTTCGGGCTCCTCGGCTGCCGCTGGTTCCTCGGTTGCCGCCGCCGCACTCACATCCTCCGCCATCGCAGGGGACGCTGCGATGCCGGACAGGGTGAGTGCGGTGAAAAGGATTCCAAGGAGTATGAGCCACCTCCCGGGTGACCGTTTGGCGACTGATTGCGTGGGTTCCACTGCACCTCCAAGGGTCCCGGGGGCGGTCGGCCTCCCGGTCCGGGTTTCTCTCGACGACGTCGTCGACAGTACGTGCCGATTATGTCTCATGTGTTTCGCATGTGCGCACAACGGCCCTCGATTGTTATCCGGGGAATGCCTGCTGCGCAAACTCGCTTAACATTGGGGAATCCCGCAGGGCCACCGCGGGGCGGGATGAACACGACCTGACGCGAAGGGGAGACATGGATCAGGCAGATCCGTTCGGATTCACAGGACTGACCTACGACGACGTCCTGCTGCTGCCAGGTCACACCGATGTGATCCCGAGCGAGGCCGACACCACGTCGCGCCTGACCCGCCGCATCGACGTCGCCACCCCGCTGCTCTCCGCGGCGATGGACACCGTCACGGAGGCCCGAATGGCGATCGCGATGGCCAGGCAGGGTGGCATCGGCATCCTGCATCGCAATCTCTCCATCCAGGAACAGGCCGACATGGTCGATCGTGTGAAGCGGAGCGAATCCGGCATGGTCTCCAACCCGGTGACGACCACGCCCGATTCCACCGTCGCCGAGGTCGACGAGCTCTGTGCCACCTATCGCGTCAGCGGGCTGCCGGTGGTCGACGGCGACGGCGTGCTGGTCGGCATCATCACGAATCGCGATATGCGATTCGTCTCCGACTTCGAGAAGCCGTCGACGTATGTGCGCGACGTGATGACGAAGATGCCGTTGATCACCGGTCGAGTGGGCATGGACCCCGACGAGGCGATCGCCATCTTCGCGCAGCACAAGATCGAGAAGCTACCCCTGGTCGACGGCGCGGGCCGACTCACGGGCCTGATCACCGTGAAGGACTTCGACAAGTCCGAGCAGTACCCCAACGCGACGAAGGACGACGAGGGTCGTCTGCGCGTGGGCGCCGCGATGGGCTTCTTCGGCGACGCATGGGAGCGCGCAGAGGCACTGCGCGACGCCGGCGTCGACGTGCTCGTCGTCGACACGGCCAATGGCGAGAGTGCGGGAGTGCTCGACATCGTCCGCAGGCTGAAGGCCGATCCGAGCTTCGCGCACATCGACGTGATCGGCGGCAACGTCGCGACCCGAGAGGGCGCGCAGGCGCTCGTCGACGCGGGCGTCGACGCCGTCAAGGTCGGCGTCGGCCCGGGCTCGATCTGCACGACCCGCGTCGTCGCAGGGGTGGGCGTGCCGCAGATCACGGCCGTCTACGAGGCGTCGAAGGCGACGGTCCCGGCTGGTGTTCCCCTCATCGCCGACGGCGGCCTGCAGTACTCGGGCGACATCGCCAAGGCGCTCGTCGCGGGCGCAGACACCGTCATGCTCGGGTCGCTCCTCGCCGGCACCGCGGAGAGCCCGGGCGAGCTCGTCTTCCAGAACGGCAAGCAGTTCAAGACCTATCGCGGAATGGGCTCCCTCGGCGCGCTGCAGACGCGCGGCAAGAAGACCTCGTATTCGAAGGACCGCTACTTCCAGGCGGATGTCCCGAGTGACGAGAAGCTCATCCCCGAAGGCATCGAGGGGCAGGTGCCGTTCCGCGGTCCCGTGTCCGCGGTCGCCTACCAGCTCGTGGGCGGTCTCAGGCAGTCGATGTTCTACGTCGGAGCGCGCAGCATCCCCGAGCTGAAGCTGAAGGGCAAGTTCGTGCGGATCACTCCGGCGGGCCTCAAGGAGTCGCACCCGCACGACGTGCAGATCGTGGTCGAGGCGCCCAACTACACGAGATAGCTCGTCCGTGGGTTGAGGAGGCGCGCGAGCGCCGTCTCGAAGCCCAAATTCGAGCAACCGAGTTTCGAGACGCTCCTTCGTCGCTCCTCAACCAGCGGCAGACTTGCGCGCCGCCGCCAGCCGCGTCACCGCTTCGTCGAGCACCTCTGGCGTGCATGCGAAGTTGAGGCGGGCGTGGCCACGGCCAGCGGATGCTCCGAACTGGGGTCCGTTCGCGAGTGCGACCTTCGCGTGCTCGAGCGCGTACGCTGCCGGGTCGTCCCCCCAGCCCAGCACGGAGAGGTCGAGCCAGGCGAGGTAGGTGGCCTGCGGCATCCGGTACCCGACGCCGGGCAGTTCGTCGGCGAGCAGGTCGGCGAGCAGGCGGCGGTTGTCGTCGAGGCTCGCGAGCACACCGTCGAGCCACGGTCCGCCCTCGCGGAACGCCGCGATCGAGGCGATGGCGCCGAACTGGCCCAAGCGCCATTCGACCTCGTAGGGGAGCGCGGCGCGCACGCGGTCGCTGCGATCGCTCGCGGCCACGATGAGCGCCGACTTCAGTCCCGGGATGTTGAACGACTTGCTCGCCGACGTCACGGCGAAGCCGTGTTCGCGCGCGGCATCCGACACCGTGAGGAACGGCGTGTACCGCGATTCGGGCTGCGCGAGCGGGCCGTGCACCTCGTCACTGACGATGGTCGCCCCGTACTGCGCGGCGAGGTCCGCGAGCGTGCGGAGCGCCTGGGCATCGGGCACCCAGCCGATGGGGTTGTGCGGATTGCAGAGCACCATCGCACGGGCGCCGCCGGCGAACGCGGCCTCGATGCCCGACAGGTCGAGCCCCCATCCCTCGTCGATGCCGCCGAGCATCGGCACTTCGACGACTGCGCCGCCTGCCTCGGTGACGAGGTCGAAGAACGGCGGGTAGATGGGCGGGGTGATGACCACACCGTCTCCGGGCTCGGTCACGCGCCGCAGCACTTCCACGATGCCGAGGCTCACGTCGGCGGTGCAGGTGACACGCGCCGGGTCGACCTCCCACCCGAACCTCGTGGCGGCGAAGCCCTCGAACGCCTCGGCGACCGCGCGGCTGCTCGACGCGTACCCGGTGTCGGAGCGATCGATGGCCGCGTGCAGGGCCGCGGCGATCGGCGGCGCGAGTGGGAAGTCCATCTCGGCGACGGGCAACGGCAGCACGTCGTCGTCGTACGTGCGCCACTTCTGGCTCGTGCGGGTACGGAGGAACTCGATCGGTTCGGCGGCGATACGTTGCATGCCACCAGCTTGCCGCAACAGGCAGGTGGCGAGGGAGGTCGGCGACCGGTATTCTGATCGGCTGCCCAACGGGCGGTGCGGCGCTGCCGCGAATCGATCGGAACTTGCATGGGCTTCATCGACGTCAACGGCGTCTCCTTCTCGCTGCCCGACGGCAGGCCGCTGCTGGCAGACCTCGCCTTCCGGGTGACGGATGCCGCGACCACCGCGCTCATCGGCGCGAACGGCGCCGGCAAGTCGACGTTGCTGCGCATCATCCGCGGCGACCTCCGGCCCGACGAGGGCAGCGTGCACGTCGACGGTGGCCTGGGCGTGATGGACCAGTTCGTCGGGACGGGCCGCACCGCGCCAGGCGCCACCGAGACGGTCGCGGGGCTCCTCGTCTCGGTCGCGCCGGCGCGCATCAGGGCCGCGGCGATCGAGCTCGAGGCATCCGAGAACGCGCTCATCGATACGGATGACACGGCGAACCAGATGCGGTACGCGGGAGCGCTCGCCGAGTACGCGGAGGCCGGCGGCTACGAGCAGGAGGTGGTGTGGGACCACTGCACGACCGCGGCGCTCGGGATCCCGTTCGAACGTGCGCGATGGCGCGAGCTGTCGACCCTCTCGGGCGGCGAGCAGAAGCGGCTGGCGCTCGAGGCGCTGCTGCGCGGACCCGAGCGGGTCCTGCTCCTCGACGAGCCCGACAACTCGCTCGACGTACCGGGCAAGCACTGGCTCGAGGCGCAGCTGCGCGCGACCACGAAGACCGTGCTGCTCGTCTCGCACGACCGTGAACTGCTGGCACGTGCCGCCGACCGCATCGTGACGCTCGAGGTCGGCGCGGCCGGCAACACCGCGTGGGTGCACGGCGGCAGCTTCGAGGGCTACCACGACGCGCGCGAGGCACGGTTCGAGCGCCTCGATGAGCTCCGTCGTCGCTGGGATGAGCAGCATGCGGCGCTGAAGCAGCTCGTCGCGACGCTGAAGGTCAAGGCGACGTACAACGACGGCATGGCATCGCGGTACCAGGCGGCGGTCACGCGCCTGCGCAAGTTCGAGGAGGCCGGGCCGCCGGAAGAGCGTCCGCCCGCCCAGGCGGTGTCGATGCGGTTGCGCGGCTCACGCACCGGAAAACGCGCCGTGGTCTGCGAGCGACTGGAGCTCACGGGGCTCATGAAACCGTTCGACCTCGAGGTCTGGTACGGCGACCGGGTTGCGGTGCTCGGCTCCAACGGGTCGGGAAAGTCGCACTTCCTGCGTCTGCTCGCAGGCGGCGGCACGGAGCCAGACCGGCTGCTCGGGCACGTCACGACGGTGGGCGAGCAGCTTGCCCGGGTGCCGCACGACGGCCGGGCCGTGCTCGGCGCGCGCGTCGTGCCGGGCTGGTTCGCGCAGAACCACGATCACCCCGAATTCCGCGGGCGCACGCTGCTCGATATCCTCCACCGCGGCGACGCGAATCGCGATGGCATGGCCCGCGAGGCGGCGAGTTCGGCGCTCGATCGGTACGGACTCGCGGCATCCGCCCAGCAGGGGTTCGAATCGCTCTCCGGAGGACAGCAGGCGCGCCTGCAGATCCTGTTGCTTGAACTCTCGGGTGCCACGCTGCTGCTGCTCGACGAACCCACCGACAACCTCGACCTCGTCTCGGCGCAGGCCCTCGAAGACGCGCTGGAGCGCTTCGACGGCACCGTGCTCGCCGTCACCCACGACCGGTGGTTCGCGCGCAGCTTCGACCGCTTCCTCGTGTTCCGCTCAGACGGCGAGGTCGTCGAGGCGAATGCTCCGGTGTGGACTGAGGCGCGCGTGGCGCGGGCGCGCTGACCGGATCGGGACGTCGCTGCGCCCTCCTCAACCAGCGCGATGGCGGCCCGGTAGGGTTGACACGTGACCCAGGAGATCGAGATCGGCCGCTCGAAGCGAGGCCGCCGCGTCTATGCGTTCGACGACATCGCGATCGTTCCGAGCCGGCGCACCCGTGACCCCGAAGACGTCTCGATCAGCTGGTCGATCGACGCATACCAATTCGACATCCCGTTCCTCGCCGCCCCCATGGACTCCGTCGTCTCACCGCGCACGGCCATCATGATGGGCAAGCTCGGCGGGGTCGGAGTGCTCGACCTCGAAGGACTCTGGACGCGCTACGAAGATCCGGAGCCGGTGCTCGCCGAGATCCGCAACTTGACGCCCGAGAAGGCGACGGCGCGGATGCAGCAGCTCTACGCCGAGCCGCTCAAGCCCGATCTCGTCACCGAGCGCCTCGCCGAGATCCGCGCGGCCGGCGTCACCGTGGCCGGTGCACTCTCGCCGCAGCGCACTCAAGAGCTGTACGAGACCGTCGTCGCGGCCGGCGTCGACCTGTTCGTCATCCGCGGCACCACGGTCTCCGCCGAGCACGTCTCGAAGAACCAGGAGCCGCTGAACCTCAAGAAGTTCATCTACGAACTCGACGTGCCGGTGATCGTGGGCGGTGCCGCCACCTACACGGCGGCGCTGCACCTCATGCGCACCGGTGCGGCAGGCGTGCTCGTCGGATTCGGCGGGGGAGCGGCATCCACCACCCGTGCCACGCTCGGAATCCACGCTCCCATGGCCACGGCCGTGGCGGATGTCGCGGGCGCCCGTCGTGACTACCTCGACGAGTCGGGCGGCCGCTACGTGCACGTGATCGCCGACGGCGGTGTCGGCAAGTCGGGCGACATCGTCAAGGCGATCGCGTGCGGCGCCGACGCCGTCATGCTCGGTGCGGTGCTCGCGAGGGCGACGGATGCCCCCGGCGGCGGCTATCACTGGGGTGCAGAGGCACACCACGCGAAGCTCCCGCGCGGCCAGCGTGTGCACGTCGGCCAGGTCGCCGCGCTCGAGGAAGTGCTCTACGGTCCGGCCCCCGCGGCCGACGGCACGGCCAACCTCGTGGGAGCGCTGCGGCGTTCCATGGCGACGACGGGATACTCCGACCTGAAGGAGTTCCAACGCGTCGAGATCATCGCTGCGCCATACCTCGGGTCGTAGGCGCGCACCTGCGCAACCCCGCCCTCAATCCGGCAAGGTTCGGGTAGCGTTGAATCGGATCGCGCGGCCCCACCGTGAGGCCGCGAGGATGGGGTGCGACGATGGCGACTCAGCGGTCGGTGACACGTTCGATGAAGCTCGGTCCCGAAGAGCGGGAGGCGGCGATCGACCGCCTGAAGGAGAAGGAACTCGACATCCTCGTCGTGGGTGGCGGCATCGTCGGCACCGGAGCGGCCCTCGATGCCGTGACACGGGGGTTGAGCGTCGGATTGCTCGAGGCGCGAGACTGGGCGTCGGGCACGTCGAGCCGGTCGTCGAAGCTCGTGCACGGCGGCATCCGGTATCTCGAGCAGTTGGACTTCCGGCTGGTTCGTGAGGCACTCATCGAGCGGGGCCTGCTGCTGCAGCGCATCGCACCGCATCTCGTGAAGCCGGTGCGCTTCCTCTACCCGGTGCAGCGCCGCTTCTTCGAGCGCGTGTACGTCGGCGCCGGCATGCTGCTCTACGACATCTTCAGCTACACCGGTGGTCGCCCGCCGGGCGTTCCCCACCATCGCCATCTCTCGAAGCGGCAGGTGCTGCGGGCGATCCCGTCGCTCTCCAACGATGCGCTCGTCGGCGGCATCACCTATTACGACGCGCAGGTCGACGATGCCCGCTACGTCGCGTCGCTGGCCCGCACGGCGTCGTTCTACGGGGCGCACGTGGCGAGCCGCGTGAAGGTCGAGGGGTTCGTCAAGGTGGGCGAGCGCGTCGTGGGCGTGAAGGCGCACGACCTGAACACCGACGAGAGATTCGAGGTGCGGGCGAAGCAGGTCGTGAACGCGACCGGCGTCTGGACCGACGACACGCAGCGCATGGTCGGCGAACGCGGCACGTTCAAGGTGCGGGCATCGAAGGGCATCCACCTGGTCGTGCCGCGCGATCGCATCCAGTCGGCCATGGGCATGATCTTCCGCACCGAGAAGAGCGTGCTGTTCGTCATCCCGTGGGGCAGGCACTGGATCATCGGCACGACCGACACCGAGTGGAACCTCGATAAGGCGCACCCGGCGGCGACGGCCGCCGACATCGACTACCTGCTCGAACACGTGAACCGGGTGATGAACGTGCCACTGACGCGCGAAGACGTCGAGGGCGTGTTCGCCGGGCTGCGGCCGCTGCTCGCCGGAGAGAGCGAGCAGACCTCGAAGCTCTCGCGTGAGCACATCGTGGCGCACACGGTGCCGGGACTCGTCGTGGTGGCCGGCGGCAAGTGGACGACCTACCGGGTGATGGCGAAGGACGCGATCGACGCGGCCGCCGATGCCCTCGACGGACGGGTGCCCCCGTCGACGACACAGGACATCCCGCTGCTCGGCGCAGAGGGCTACCAGGCCGCATGGAACAAGCGCGGCAAGATCGCGCGCGCCTTCGGCGTGCACAAGGTGCGGATCGAGCACCTCCTGAATCGATACGGCACCATGACCGATGAACTGCTCGACCTGATCCGTTCGGATCCGGCGCTCGGCGAGCCGTTGCCGGGTGCCGACGATTACCTGGGCGTCGAGGTCGTCTACGCGGCATCCCACGAGGGCGCGTTGCATCTCGATGACGTGCTCGCGCGCCGCACTCGCATCTCGATCGAGGCATGGGACCGTGGCGTCTCGGCCGCGCCCGTCGCCGCGAAGCTCATGGGCGGGGTGCTCGGCTGGGACGAGGCGCGCGAGTCGCTCGAGGTCGAGCGCTACCTCCAGCGCGTCGCGGCCGAGCGTGCGTCGCAGCAGCAGCCCGACGACGAGTCCGCCGACCGCGTGCGCCTCGAGGCGCCCGACATCGTGAAGGTCGACTGAATCCGCGCCGGTAGACTGGTCGGGACGCACTCGAGACCGAGGAGCCAGCGCACATGGTCGACGTCCGTCGGGTCGAACTGCCCGGTATGGGAGTCCTGCACTCCTTCGTGACCCGCGACGACCGTGAGATCTCCGTCGTGGTGCAGCGCAGCGGTCAGAGCGACCTCATCGTTCGTCCTGAAGACGAGCATGACGAGGCGAAGGCGATGACCGCTCGACTCGAGGCCGACGAAGCGCGAACGCTCGCCGAACTGCTCGGGGGAACGCGCATCATCGAATCGATCGCCGACCTCGACGCCATGCCCGGCGTGCCGATCGGCTGGGTCGCCGTCGATCCGGGCGACCATCTTGACGGCAGGGAGCTCGGGTCCGTCGAGTCGATCGCCGATTCCGGCGTCAGGGTGATCGCGGTCGTGCGCGGTGACGAGGTGCAGGTGACGCCCGCGTTGGACTTCGTCGTCAGGGCGGGCGACCGGCTGGTGGCGGCGGGCGCCCCCGAGCGGATCGCCGAGGCGTTCCGCGCGGTGAGCGCCCCCAGGGACGTTCGAGAGCCCAGGGCCTGATGCTGCAGATGATGCTGCGCCCACGATGGGTGCTCGCGCTCCTCCTCGCCCTCGGCGTCGCCGCGGCCTTCGCGCTGCTCGGGCAGTGGCAGCTCGAGCGTGCCGTCGAACAGGCCGAGGTGATCGAGCGGCCGACCGAAGAGGTGCTGCCCTTCGCCGACGTCGTCGAACCCGATGTGCCGACGAACCAGGCGGCGACCGGCCAGCGCGTCGAGGTCAGCGGCGAGTTCGTGCCGGGCGACACCGTGATCGTCGAGGGACGCCTGAACGATGGCGAGTCGGGCTACTGGGTGGTCGCGCATCTCGAGGTGACGGATGCCGCGCCAGGTGGTCTGCCCGTCGCCCTCGGCTGGGCGGCCGACCGCGACACCGCGCGCGACGCGGTGGAGCGCTTCGACGCGCGTGCGAGCGGCAGTGCCACGGTGGTCGGTCGATTCCTGCCGAGCGAGGCGCCCGTGGTGCCCGACGATGACGGCGACCCGTTCGCGATGACCACCGTCGCGGTGGCGCAGCTCATCAACGTCTGGGCCGACTTCGATGACCGGCCCGTGTACTTCGGCTATGTGACGGCAACCGAGCCGGCCGCGGGCCTCGAGGCGATCAGTTCGCCGCCGCCGGAGGCATCGGTGGAGCTGAACTGGCTCAACATCTTCTACGCAGCAGAGTGGGTCGTGTTCGCCGGGTTCGCGATCTTCCTCTGGTACCGCCTCGTGCGGGACGCCGTGGAGCGCGAGCGCGACGAGGTCGCCGAAGCGGCGTCCGCAGCTCGATCGACCGACCACGCGGCCGATGCGGTCGACGCCGACGCCGACGGCGTCACCGAGTCGACGGAATCACCGTCGGTCTGACCCATCCCGGTGCGCCGGTCGCCGGAAGGCGGAAAGCGCCAGCGCGATCATGCCCACCATGCACAGCGCGAGCGTGGCCGACCATGCGGCGTCCGCCGCGACACCTGTCGCAGGAAGCGTGCTGCCCGGGTGTTCCGATGACGCGGGAACCGCCCCGGGTGTCTCATCGACCGGCGGGTCGGTCTCAGGGTCGACCGGTGGCTCAGTCGGATCGTCGATCGATCCGAACCGCACGGTGTCGGAGTCAGCGCTGCTCGCAACCACGGTGATGGTGAGACCTGATGCCCAGTCGGTGTATCGCTCGCCGAGCCGGAGGGTGGCGTTCGCGAAGCCTCCCGGGTCGGTCGGGAACTCCGTTCCGTCTCGGGCACCGACCAGCACCGCACCGGTCGAGTCCGTCGTGTACACGAGGTAGACCAGTACACCCGGCCGAGTGATCTCGCTGTCGTACCGGAGCGCCCGCCGGGACTCCACCACGATCGCCCGACTCGCGGCCGTCGGGATCACGGCGATCACCGAATCGCCCCGGAGCGTCAGGGCATCGAGCTCGAGATCGAGTCGGGCGGCCGGAGACAGGCAGTTCACCTGGTCGTCGTCGATCCATCCCAAGCGCCAGAGGTGCCACCCCATGAACTCGCCGGCGCTCGTTCCGATCGATGCGCTCATGGGATCCCAGGCGCCGATGAAGCGTGCGTTACCGACGTCCGAGGCGTCGTAGAGGTCGGGGAGCCCGAACGAATGCCCGGTCTCGTGCACGACCAGAGCCCTCAGATCGCTGTCGGATCCGGTCGGGGACGTCACGGCCCGAGTGATGCTGATGCCGTCGGCTTCGATGTCGAGTGTGTTCGAGGCCTGGTTGTACCACGCCAGGGGGAACACCCAAGGGGAGACCACCCAGACCACATCGATGCCGCGGAAATCGACGATCGGGTCGGCGACGGTCACTGCGTCGCTGACGAAGACCGCCAACTCCTCGTAGGACCAGATGGTGTGCTCGGTCTCTGCGTAGTGGCTGACCGGGTGTGGGAAGGTCAAGCGTTCGGGATGTTCACGCACGGTGACTTCGAGTCGGCCGGCCGATTGAGTCTCGAGGTTCTCGATCCCGCTGGCGATTTGCGCCCGGATCTGCTCGATGGTTCGGTCGCCCTCTCCGCCTCCCGCGTGGTCGAGGAAGTCCATGTAGAGCACCTGGACGGTGAGTTCGCCGGTCGCTGGAGCGCCGTTGGCATCGAGGGCGAACCCCTCGTTGAAGTCGGGCAACGGGCTCTCGAGCTTGCAGTCGTCGGCGGGGAGTGCCGCTGGGAGGACGTGCACAGGAATCTCGTCCGCCGAGGCTACGACGGGGGCGGTCAACACGGCGGCGAATGCAAACACAGCGGACAGGGCGACGATGCGAGCGCGCATGGCTGGTCCTCCTCGGGGTGACCCGAGCGTATGGGTGTGGTCGAGAGGCAGCGAGCCCCCCGTTCGGGGTCGTCGTCGCGGCATCCGGGTCCGTCCCGTTCTGCTCGCGGCGAACTCCGGATGCGCGCCGGTCCACTGGAGTCATGATTTCCATGTGAGCGCCGAAGAACCGCTGGACGCGTATTCGAGGGTCGTGACGACCGTCGCCCGCACGGTGCTGCCGAGTGTTGCCAGTCTCGCCGTTCGCTCGCCGCGCGGCGGCGGGGCGGGCAGTGCGAGCGTCATCCGCGACGACGGCGTGCTGCTGACGAGCGCGCACGTCGTCGCCGGAGCGACATCCGCCGAGGCGACCTTCGGCGACGGCACCTCGGTCGTCGTCGACGTGGTCGGTCGCGACGTGCTCTCCGACCTCGCGGTGCTTCGGGCCAGGGGCGGCGTGCCGCCTCCGGTGCCGCTGGGCGACGCGGCGAACCTCCGCGTCGGACAGCTCGTCGTCGCGCTCGGGAACCCGCTCGGCCTCGCCGGCAGCGTGACCGCGGGCATCGTCTCGAACCTCGGCCGATCATTGCCGACGGCGTCGGGCCGGGTCATCGACGAAGTGATCCAGACGGACGCCGCGCTGAACCCGGGCAACTCGGGCGGCGTGCTCGCCGACGGCAACGGGCACATGGTCGGCGTGAACACCGCCGTTGCCGGCATCGGCCTCGGCCTTGCTGTGCCGATCAACCGGGCGACGCGCGAGATCATCTCGACGCTCATCAGGTCGGGGCGGGTTCGCCGCGCCTGGCTCGGGATCATCGGCGCGCAGGTGCAGCTCGCACCCGAACTCGCGGCACGCATCGGTTCACCGACGGGCCTCCAGGTAGCCGGCGTCGCGGCGGGCAGCCCTGCCGAGGTCGCCGGCATCCGACGTGGCGACATCGTCGTCTCACTCGACCGGCGCAAGATCGTGACCTCGACCTCGATCCAGAAGCTGATGGTCGAGAACGCGATCGACCGACAGGTCGAGATGACGCTGTGGCGCAGCGGCGCCCTCGTCGATGTCTTCATCGTGCCGAGGGAGCTCGTCGACGCCACGTAGAATGGGGCCATGCCCCTCGAGCCGAAACTCGCCGATCTGCCGCGCATTCGCGGGGCGCTTCGCTTCTACCAGGTGGCCTCGGTCATCACCGGTGTGCTGCTGCTCGCGCTCTGCGCCGAGATGATCATGAAGTACGCGTTCGGGCTCGAGCTCGAGCTCGGCGGCCCCCAGGGCTTCCTCGCGTTCGTGCCGGGCGACACGGTCACCGCAGTCAACCTCTCCACCGGCATCCTCATCGTGCACGGCTGGTTCTACGTCGTCTACCTCTTCAGTGACTTCCGCCTGTGGAGCCTGATGCGCTGGCCGTTCGGCCGTTTCATCCTCATTGCGCTCGGCGGCGTCATCCCGTTCCTCTCGTTCATCCTCGAGGTGCGGGTGGCGCGCGAGGTGCGTGCGTATCTCGCGCAGCGCGCTTCGACGAGCTCAGCGACCGGTTCGAGCTCTCGGACTGGTTCGAATTCCAGTGGCCCGGATGCCGCGGCTCCGGCCGCTCGCACCGACGACAACGTGGAGGCTCAGCAGTGACCGACCAGCCCACGGACCAGCCCACCGAGCAGCGCCCCGTCCTCGTCGTCGACTTCGGCGCGCAGTACGCCCAACTCATCGCACGGCGCGTGCGGGAGGCATCCGTCTACTCCGAAATCGTGCCGCACACGATCACGGCCGACGAGATCGCGGCGAAGAACCCCATCGGCATCGTGCTCTCGGGCGGGCCGTCGTCGGTCTACGAAGAGGGCGCGCCCGCGCTCGACGAGGGCATCCTGAAGCTCGGCGTGCCGACGCTCGGCATTTGCTATGGCTTCCAGGTGATGGCACAGCAGCTTGGCGGCGAGGTCGCGCACACCGGCCACCGCGAATACGGGTCGACCGCCGTGACCGCGCGCACCGACG
>JALYWB010000168.1 GCA_030852935.1 Actinomycetota bacterium
CGTTCCTAACCTGCCCGCATGACCGACACGATCAACCGTTCAGCAGGCGCATCCGCCCGGCCCGCGGCATCCGGCCGGCCCGCGGCATCCGGCCGGGTTCGCACCGGAGTCGCTCGCGACTCGAGCATCGACGCGATCCGCGTCGTGCTGCTCGTCGCCGTCTTCGCCCTGCACGCGATGATGTGCGGGGTCAGCGTCGGCGTCGGCGGCCCGGTGCTGCAGAACGCGCTCGAGGGTCAGCCGTGGTTCGGCCCGGTCAGCTGGGTGGCGCAGATCATGCCGCTCTTCTTCATCGCCGGGGGGTTCTCGAGCCTGCACCACTGGCGCGCGATGCGTTCACGCGGCGCGACACCGTCGGAGTACGTGCGGGCGCGGCTGGAACGGCTCGTACGGCCGGCCATCGCGATCGTCGTCGTCGTCGCGGCCGGGCTCGTCGCCCTGTCGTTCGCGGGGGTCGCGCCGGAGCTCGTGGCGACGGCGGGCTTCCGCATCGGCCAGCCGCTGTGGTTCCTCGGCGTGTACGTGGCGATCTCGGCCCTCGTGCCGCTCATGGTGCGAGCACACGAGCGGGCCCGTGTGATGACGCCGCTCGTGCTGCTCGCGGGCGTCGTCGCCGTCGACGTCACCCGCCTCGCGACCGGTGTCGAGGCGATCGGCTTCCTGAACCTGTTGCTTGTGTGGTTGCTCGTGCAGCAGCTCGGCTTCCACCTCGCCGACGGAGCGCTCGACCGCCTCTCGCGCGGCGCGCTCTGGGGGATCGCCGCCGCCGCGCTCGTGGCGCTCGTCGTGCTCACGACGCGCGGCCCGTACCTCGTCGACATGTTCGAGAACCTGAACCCGCCGACCGTCTGCCTGGTCGTGCTCGGCGTCGCGCAGCTCGCGCTCTTCCAGCTTGCGCGTCCGCGTATCCGGGCTTGGATCGAGCGAGCGGATGCCTCGCGCCTGATCTCCTCGGTCGGCGAACGCGCCATGACGGTCTACCTCTGGCACATGCCCGTGCTCGTCGGCCTGGCGGGCCTCAGCCTCGTCGCGAACGCGAGCTTCGGACTGCCGCTTCCCGAGCCGCTGAGCCTCGAGTGGTGGGTGACACGCCCCCTGTGGCTCGGGGTCGCCGCGGTGCTCGTCGTGCCGGTCGTGCTCGTGTTCGCGCGCTTCGAGCGCGGACGGCGCGCCGACGGCGCACGCGAACTCCCTCGAGCGGGCTCCACGGCGATCGACGCGATCTGCGGCGTCGCGGGTGTCGCGGTGCTGCTCGTCGCGGGTTTCGGGCCGTTCCCCGCGGTGGTCGCGCTCGCGCTGCTGACCGTCTCCCTGTGCGGAAGCGCGCGGCTGCATGCGTCGGTGCGCTCATCGCGGGTTGAGGAGCGCCCAACGCAGGAGCACGCGTCTCGAAACCCACGTCGAGGAGCACCACCCGCGGGTTGAGGAGCGCCCGACGCAGGAGGACGCGTCTCGAAATCCACGTCGCGACCGGGTTTCGAGACGCTCGCTGCGCTCACTCCTCAACCAACGGGCCCGCTCAGGGGATCAGCACGATCTTTCCGCGCACGTGCCGCGTCTCGCTCTGCCGCTGCGCGTCAGCCGCTTCGGCGAGCGGATAGCGCGCGGCGATCTCGACGTCGAAGCGGCCCTCGGCGGCAAGGCGCGCCGCCTCGGCGACACCCTCCGCGCGCAACCGCAGCGTCTCGGGGGTCATCGTCGACGGGATCGCGCCCGACCAGGTGCGAATGCCGAGCCCCGCGGCATCCTTCATGCGCACGATCGTGGCGATGCGATCGCGGTCGGCGACAAGCTCGAGCGACGCGTCGATCGCCTCATCGGTGCCCGCGGCGTCGAGCACGACGTCGTACCCGTTCGGCGACACTGCGCGCAGCCGCAGGGTCTCGGGGGTCATCGTCGACGGGATCGCGCCCGACCAGGTGCGAATGCCGAGGCCCGCTGCATCCTTCATGCGCACGATCGTGGCGATGCGATCGCGGTCGGGGACGAGTTCGAGCGACGCGTCGATCGCCTCATCGGTGCCCGCGGCGTCGAGCACGACGTCGTACCCGTTCGGCGACACTGCGCGCAGCCGATCGAGGAGGCCCGGGCCATACGCGACGGCTATCGCACCGAGTTCGCGGAGCCGACCGTGATTCGCGGGTGACGCGGTCGCGACGACGTTCGCGCCCGATTCCCTGGCGAACTGGATGGCTGCCTGACCCACCCCGCCGGAACCACCGTGCACCAGGAGCGTTTCGCCCTCGCCGAGCCCGAGTGACCGGAGCACCTGGTACGCGGTGCCGGCCGGGATGCCGAGCGCAGCCGCCTGCTCGAAGCCGAGCGCGGACGGCTTGGGGATGAGTTGCCCTGGCGTGGCTACGAGATGGCTGGCGTAGGTGCCGCGCGCCCCGTGCACGATGACCTCATCACCCACGCCGACCCCGTCGGCAGGATCGACCGAGTCACCGACCGCCACGACGACGCCCGCGGCATCCGACCCCATGCCCTGCGGCTGGCTGAAGTCGCGCTCGCCGCGCTTCCCGCTGCGGATCTTCCAGTCCACGGGATTCACGCCCGCGGCGCGTACCTCGACGACCACGCCGTCGGCGGGCGCCTCGGGTACCGGGCCCTCGACCAAGATCAGCACCTCGGGGCCGCCGTGCTCGCCGTACCTGATGAACTCCGCCATCGTCGTCTCCTCCTCATGTCGCGCATCGCGGGCGCATCTCGCGCATCGCGGGCGCATCCCGCGCATCCCGCGCACCGCGCACATCGCGCATCGAGCGCATCTCGCGCACCGCGCACATCGCGCGCATCTCGCGCCATCCTCGCTCAACGCTAACCCGACCCGAAGCGCCCACCACGCTCCGTCACTCGTTCGGCCTCACGAATGCAGGATGAGCGGACGCGCGGGCCCCCGGGGCCGGTCTTCGGAATGTGGTCCTTCCCCTCCGCGGGCACAGCGCCCCAGGCGGCGCACGAAACGCATGAAAATCCGCATGTTGCCCCCTCCGAGAGCCG
This sequence comes from Actinomycetota bacterium, assembly GCA_030852935.1. Classification (GTDB taxonomy): domain Bacteria; phylum Actinomycetota; class Actinomycetes; order Actinomycetales; family Microbacteriaceae; genus Agromyces. The sequence goes on from JALYWB010000168.1 coordinate 3,004, forward strand.
CATCGGGCGGATTCTCATGCATTCCGTGACGATGGGTGACGAAGTCGATCAGCGCGCGCCGCGGATACGCCGGGAGAGCGCCGCGGCCGCCTCCTGCACCGCGGGCACGGCAACGTCCCGCAACTCGGGCACCGCGTCCTCGGGGTAGGTGATCGCGATCGCCGCAGCGGGCCAGCCGAGGTGATCGACGACGGCGACGCCGACCGAGGCCAGGCCGCCCGTCACCTCGCCGTGCTCGGCCGACCAGCCGGCGGCGCGCACCTCGGCGAGCACGCGTTTCAGGCGGCCGTACGTCCACTCCGCGGCATCCACGTCGGGGGCCGGATGCCGCGACTCGAAGGCCGCCCGGTCGGGATACAGCGCCCGCAACTGCGCGGGCGGCAGCTCGGCCAACATCGCCCGGCCAGTCGCCGTCAGGTGTGCGGGCAGTCGCACGCCCACGTCGGTCACGAGCGAGGGACGCCGCGGGGCGCGCTCCTCGACGAGGTAGAGCACGTCACGCCCGTGCAGAACGGCGAGGTGGCCCGATTCGCCGAGGCGGTCGACGAGGCCCGCGACGAGCGGTCGCCCGAGCCGCGCGAGCGGCTGCTGTCGGCTGAAACCGCTCGAGAGTTCGAACGCCGCGATGCCCAGGCCATAGCGCCGCTCCTCGGGAAGGTGCACGACGAAGCCGCGTTCCTGCATGACGGCCAGGAGGTGGTACACGGTCGACCGCGGCAGCCCGAGCGCGTTCGCGATCGTCGCGGCGGGCACCGGACCACGCTGCGAGGCGAGGTGCATGAGGATGCGCAGCGTTTGGTCGGCCGCCGGCACCTTCGATGGCGTCGTCACGTCTGCACTCCTCTCCGTCCCCGAACGCGTGAGAACCGCGATCGCCCCTGTGCGCCGGGTTCGAACCCTGTTCCGGGGGCAGAACCCTGTTCCTGCGCGATCGGCGCGCGAGCGTGCGACTGCCGCCAGCCTACGCCGCGTCCGGGATCCCGGACGGATGCCGCGGCGGCGGCGTTCCCGCGCGCGCGAGCCCGGTGTGGAATCGGAGGCATGAGCACCACTGCATCCGCCTCCGCTGCCCGCGCCGCGGCATCCCATCGACGCACCGAGACCGGCTCCGTCACCGTCGGCACCGGGCCGCTCTCGATCGACGAGGTCGTCGCGGTGGCGCGCCACGGGGCATCCGTCATCCTCGATCCGGCCGTCCTCGACGAGGTCGCCGCGAGCCGAACGGTGATCGAGGGCCTCGCCGCCGACCCCGAACCGCACTACGGCATCTCGACGGGATTCGGCGCGCTCGCGACGACGTTCATCGCCGAGGACCGTCGCGCCCAGTTGCAGTCGAGCCTCGTGCGCTCGCACGCGGCAGGGTCGGGCGCCGAGGTCGAGACCGAGGTCGTGCGAGCGACCATGCTGCTGCGGCTCTCCACGCTCATGACCGGACGCACCGGTGTGCGCCGCGAGACCGCGGAGACGTACGCGGCCATACTCAACGCGGGCATCACCCCCGTGGTGCGCGAGTACGGCTCGCTCGGTTGCTCGGGCGACCTTGCTCCGCTCGCCCACTGCGCTCTCGTCGCGATGGGCGAGGGCGAGGTGCGCGTCACTCCGCTCCCTGAGCCCGTCGAAGGGAGCACCCGTGGTGCCCACCCTTCGACGGGCTCAGCGAGCGGACCCATCATCCCCGCGGCAGAGGCCCTCGCCACAGCCGGCATCACGCCACTGCGCCTCGCCGAGAAGGAGGGCCTCGCCCTCATCAACGGCACCGACGGCATGCTCGGCATGCTCGCGCTCGCGATCGACGACCTGCGGATGCTCCTGGCCACCGCCGACATCGCCGCCGCGATGAGCATCGAGGGCCTCATGGGCACCGACGCGGTGTTCGCCGAAGACCTGCACGCCCTGCGCCCGCAGCGCGGCCAGGCGGCATCCGCTGCGAACCTGCGACACCTCCTCGCCGACTCGCCCATCGTGGCCAGCCACAAGGGTCCCGAATGCACCCGCGTGCAGGACGCGTACTCGCTGCGCTGCGCCCCGCAGGTGCACGGGGCCGCGCGTGACACGGTCGACCACGCGGCATCCGTCGCCGCTGCCGAGCTCGCGAGCGCGATCGACAACCCCGTGCTCACGCTCGACGGCCGGGTCGAATCGAACGGCAACTTCCACGGCGCGCCGGTCGGCTACGTGCTCGACTTCCTCGCGATCGCGGTGGCGGATGTCGCGAGCATGTCCGAGCGGCGCACCGATCGGTTCCTCGACCGCTCGCGCAACCAGGGGCTGCCGCCGTTCCTCGCGCACGAGGTCGGGGTCGACTCTGGCCTCATGATCGCGCAGTACACGGCGGCGGGCATCGTGTCGGAGCTGAAGCGACTCGCGGTTCCGGCATCCGTCGACTCGATCCCGTCGTCGGCGATGCAGGAGGACCACGTGTCGATGGGGTGGGCGGCCGCACGCAAGCTGCGCCGTGCGATCGACGGGCTCACGCGGGTGCTCGCGATCGAGCTCATGACGGCGTCGCGCGGCCTCGCCCTACGCGCACCACTCGAGCCCGGCGCGGCCACCGGTGCGGTGGTCTCGCTTGTCGCCGGCGTCGGTGCGGTGCCGGGGCCCGACCGGTTCCTCTCGCCTGAGATCGAGGCGATCACCGGGCTGGTCGAGTCCGGCACGGTACTCGCGCAGGTGGCGGATGCCGCGGGCCCGCTCGTCTGACGCCGCAGATGGTGTCGTGACGGCTTCGCCGGTCGTGAATCTCGCCTGACGGCGGCGGCGGCGATGCACGGCCGGGCGGAGATGCACGTGTATGGCGTCCGAACACCCGCGAATGGGGGCCCCATGCCTGTGAATAGGGCGGGAAGAGCGGGGTTCTGGTGTTGTCTCGTTCGGACGTGGGTGTCAGACTGAGTGAGATCGGCTCCCCAGCCGCATCGAACGGAACCCTATGAGCCCCAACCGGTTGAGCTTCGGTCCACAACGTCCGTGGTACGCACGAAGTGCGCGGCGTGGCGCCGTGGTGGCATCGACCGCCGTGTTGGTGTTGTTCGGGTTCGCGGGCATTTCGCCCGTCTCCGCAGAAGAGCTTCCGCCCGATTCGACCGAGGTCACCTCCACCACCGAGGCGACCGACGCGGCCACAGCCGAGCCGACCCAGGAGCCCGCCCCGAGCGAGCCGCCCGCGGAACCAACGGAGACCGGCGAGCCAACAGATCCGCCAGCGACGACCGAACCGCCGCCTCCGACGACCGAGCCGACGACGCCTCCGCCGACAACCGACCCGACGACGCCTCCGCCGACGACTGATCCGACCACCCCTCCGCCCACGACGCCGTCCGACGTCAACTACGTCGCCTACGACGGCGGCGGCGAGCTGCTCGCCGGCATCCTCGGCGGCGACGTGGCCTTC